>NZ_JBEORG010000007.1:0-218437 GCF_040302145.1 Spirillospora sp. NPDC127506
TGGCTGGCGTAGGAACCTCCATCCTCGGGAGACCTCGACCTCTATCCCCGGACCGACGCGCCAGCCCCCACCACACCCTCGATTGCGAAGAGCCCGGAAAGGCTGCTGCTGTGCATTCGATGGCGACGCATCTTCCTCCTCCTTCCGGTCTCGTTCCGTACAACGCCCATGGTGCCCGGACGGTTCCCGCCCCGGCAACCCTTTTATCGGCTGCTCGTCGAAATCGGCCCCTCTGGCCACCGATTCCCAGGCCCGGAACTCATCTGCTTCGCGCCGTCCGGCATGGCGCGCCACTGCGCCCGCCCCGGCCTGGGCGCCGCTCACGGACGTGGAGCCGCTGCGCGTCGCGCTCGCCTGGAGCCGCGACGGCCCGCTCGTCCGGGCGTTCGCCGCGCTGGTCCGCGATCCCGCGGACGTCACACGGTGGTGCGCGGCGCCTCCAGGGCCGCGCTCAGCGCGCGCAGCGCGTGGTAGACGCGGACCTTGACCACGTCGACCGGCACCCCCAGGGAGGCGGCGGCCTCGTTGACCGACCGGTCCCGGAAGACCGTCTCGGTGAGGATCTCGCGGTGCGCGGACGGCAGCGCCTGGAAGGCCCGGGCGACCACCGCGGGGCGCATCCGCCGCCCCGGCATCCCGGGGACGAACGAACCGGTGTCTTTGCCCATTCGCAGTGCCACGCCGCAAACCTCGCACCCCGGGGCCCCTCCCGCCCCCTCCTTATGCCCGCTTTAAGGAAGCGTTGAGGGTGGGATTCAGTGGGGGCGGGTGAGGGGCGCGCCGGAGGCGAGGAGGGCCAGGGCGGCGGCGCCGTAGAGGCCGGCGTCGCGGTCGAGGGCGGTGGGGGTGACGTGCAGGTCGCGGAGGTGGGGCATGCCGGCGCGCTCGGCGATCGTCTTGCGGAGCGGGTCGAGGAGGAGGTCCCCGGCGGCGGCCACGCCGCCGCCGATGACGACGTCGCGGATGTCGAGGACGGCGGCGGTGCCGAGGATGGCGGTGGCGAGGGCGCTCGCGGCGCGCTGGAAGGCGGCGAGGGGGACGCGGGCGCCGGCGCGGGCCGCGGCGGCGAGGGCCTTGGCGTCGGGGCGGCCGGTGGCGAGGGTCCAGCCCTGGGCGAGGGCCCACCGGACCATGCCGGGGCCGCAGGCGATCGTCTCCAGGCAGCCGCGGGCGCCGCACACGCACGGATCGCCGCCGGGGTCGACGGGGACGTGGCCGATGTGGCCGGCGTTGCCGGTCCGGCCCGTCCAGGGGCGGCCGTCGATGATGAGGCCGCCGCCGACGCCGGTGGACACGACGACGCCGAGCAGGGACGAGCCGGAGTGGCCGCCGCGCCACCATTCGCCGAGGGCCATGCACTGGGCGTCGCCGGCGAGGGAGACGGGCACGCCGGGCACGAGGCGCTGGACGGCGGCGACGAGCGGGTAGCCGCGCCAGCGGGGGATGTTGAGCGGGCTGACCGTGCCGGCGGCCGCGTCGATCGGACCCGCCGAACCGATCCCCACGCCGGTGACGGACGGGTCGGCGAAGTCGGCGACGAGGCCGCGGAGGGTGGCGGTGGGCGACTGCCCGACGGGGTGCTCGGCGCGGTCGAGCAGCGCGCCGGAGGCGTCGACGCGTGCGACGGCGAACTTGGTGCCGCCGATGTCGAGGGCGAGGACCGTCATGACCCGATCCCCGGGAGCACGCGGTACAGCGTGCCCTTGCCGGTGAGGGCGGCGGCCGGTGCTCCGGCCGGGATGAACGCGGCTTCGCCCCGGGCGAGGGGCAGGGAGGAGAGCCGGGCCTCGCCCTCCACGCAGAGGAGCGTCTGGGGGAGGCCGGCGGGCAGCTCTTCCGGGTCGTCGGTGAGGTCGTGGCGGACGAGGACGAACTCCTCGGCGGAGGAGCGGTACAGGTTGCCCTCCGGTTCGACCCGGGCGGGGGCGGAGGGGACGAACTCCACGACGCGCATGAGTTCGGGGATGTCGATGTGCTTTCCGGTGAGGCCGCAGCGCAGGACGTTGTCGGAGTTCGCCATGACCTCGATCGCGAGACCGCCCAGGTAGGAGTGGGGCACGCCGGCGTCGAGGAACAGCGCCTCGCCGGGCTTGAGCCGCACGTGGTTGAGCAGGAGCGCGGCGAGGATGCCGGGGTCGCCGGGGTGGGCGCGGGCGATGTCGGCGTAGACGCCGGTGAGGGCGGGTTCGACCGCGGCGAGGACGGAGCGGGAGCGCTCGTCCAGGACCTCGGTCAGGACGGTGCGGAGCGCCTCCGCGGGCGGCGCGGTGCGCAGGGCCGTGATCCAGGCGCCGAGTTCGGGGACGGCGAGGTCTTCGAGGAACGCCGCCGTTTCGGCGGGGTCGCGGAAGCCGCAGAGGCCGTGGAAGTCGGTGAGCGCGCAGACCATCTCCGGCTTGTGGAAGGGGTCCTTGTAGGTGCGGGCGCGGTCGTCGATCGGGATGCCGCGCGCCTCTTCGGCGGCGAAGCCCGCCTCCGCCTGCTCGGCGGTCGGGTGCACCTGGAGAGATAGCGGTTTCTCGACGGCCAGCACCTTGAGCAGGTAGGGCAGCGTGGGGCCGAAACGGTCCACGGAGGGCGCGCCGAGCATCCCGGCCGGGTCGCGTCCGATGAGGACGTCGAGGGGGGTGCCGTCCACCGACGAGGGGGCGGCCGGGTGCGCGCCCGCCCACAGCTCCGCCTGCGGGCCGCCGGTCGGCTCGGTGCCGAGCAGCTCCGGCAACGCGGTTCGCGACCCCCACTCGTAGGGCCGGATCACGGTCGACAGCGGCAGGGGCACCAACCCGCGGGTTCTCCTCACTCGGTGCGCCACATCGGGAGGTCGGCGCTCGTGGGGAACAGGGTACAAGCGCCGGACATCCGCGGGCGCGGGGTCCTGGGCACGTGATCAACACGACATTCCGGATGAACCTCCGGCGGTCCCGCCCTCGAACTGTTGGGCGGGGACGGCGCCCGGCGGGCCGCGCCCCATTAGGATGAACGCCGGGGAGGTGGTGGACGTGGGCAAGCACAACAAGCCGGCGACGCGGTCGTGCCCCGGCTGCAACGGGACCGGAACCAGCACCGCCACCCACGAGAGATGCAACGTCTGCCGCGGCACCGGACGCATCTGACCGGTCAGCGCGCCCGCCCGGCGAGGGCGAGCAGGGCCAGGGCGCAGGACGTCCAGGCCAGGACGCCGTAGCCGCCCGCCGACAGGACGACGGTCGACAGCAGGCTCGCGGCGGCGGCGAGCGTCCAGACGGCGGCGTCGACGGCGCCCTCGACGTGCGGGCGCTCCGCCTCGGGGAGGTCGCGGGCGAGCCGCCCGCTGCCGCCGACGAAGCACAGGTTCCACCCGTACCCGAGGAGGAACAGCGCCACGGGACGGCCGAGGCCGCCGGTCGCGACGGCGGCGAGGCCGGTGGACGCCGCCAGGGTGGCCAGCCCGCCGACGATCACGGGGCGGGCGCCGAAGCGGTCGAACAGGCGGCCCGTCACGGGCGACAGGGCGAACATGCCGAGGGTGTGCGCGGACAAGGTCATCCCCACCATGTCCAGGCCGTCGCCGTGCATGTGCATGTCCACCGGGGCCGCGGTCATCACGGCGACCATCACGACCTGCGCCGTCGCCATCACCGCCAGCGCGGAGCGGGCCGCCGGCGTCCGGATCAGCCGGCGCAGCGGCGGCGCCGCCGGCGCCGCCGTCCGCCCGCGCGGCGTACCGGTGACCGCCGCGGCGGCGGTCGCGCAGGTGAGCACGGCGAGGAGGAACGGGCCGGTCAGCGGGTGCAGGCCCGCGCGGCCGGCGAGCACGCCGGAGGGGTCGAGCAGCAGCGGGCCGCCGACCGCGCCGGCCGCCGCGGACCACACGACGAGCCCGATGGCGAAGCCGCGCCGGCCGGGCGGGTGCAGGTCGGCCGCCGCGTACCGGGAGAGCTGGGCGGCCGCGTTGCCGAGGCCGAGCAGCAGCATCCCGGCGCACAGCCCGGCCACGTCCCCGGCCGCGACCGCGGCGGCGGCCAGGCAGGCGCCGGCCGCGGCCGCGGCGTAGCCGAGGAGGAAGCCGGCGCGGCGGCCGAGCCGGCGGGCCAGTCTGGTCAGCACGAGCGCGCCGGCGCCCGTCCCGACGATCCCGGCGGTGCTGGGCACGCCGCCCCAGCCGGCGCCGAGCCGGTCCGCGGCGACCAGCGTGCCGGTCGCGCTCGTCACCGCCATGGACGCGTTCATCAGGGCGGCGCCCGAGCACAAGGCCGCCATGGGGCCGGATCGCTTGGTCATCCCTTAACGCTATGAACGTCGATCCGCCTTCTGAAGGGGAGGTCGATGGCATTCGGCGGCTTCGGCCTTTAGTTTGGAAGGAGTTTCCCGGGAAGGACTTTCATCATGGATCGCGAGCTGGATCAGACCGACTGGCGCATCCTCGCCGAGCTGCAGCGGGACGGCCGCCTTTCGTTCAGCCGGCTGGCGGGGCTGGTCAACCTCTCCTCCCCCGCCGTCGCCGAGCGGGTGCGGCGCCTGGAGGAGTCCGGAGTGATCACCGGCTACCGGGCGCAGGTCGACCCGGCGCGGGTCGGGCAGCCGCTGACGGCGTTCGTGCAGATGCGCTGCGCCCTCGGCCGCTGCCTGCTGAAGACCACCGCCGCGGAGGACCTGCCGGAGGTGACCGAGATCCACAAGCTGAGCGGCAGCTGGTGCTCGATGCTCCGGGTGCGGGTCGCGTCGATGCCGCACCTCGAAGGACTGCTGGAGCGGCTCGGCGAGCACGGCGAGATGAACTCGCACATCGTCCTGTCGACCGCCTTCGAGGGCCGCGCCGTCGCGCCGCCCGCGGACGGCGCCCGGACGGTCACGGCCTCCGCGGGATGGACCCGCCGGACGCCCCCCGGGGAGTGAAGCGGCGGCGCGGACGCCCGAGAAATGGTTGAATCGTGCGCTATGTGGCACTCGTCACTGCGTTCCAAGCCCTGGCGACGGAGGTATCAGCCCGGTGTTCCCGTCGATCTCGACATCCCGGACATCCCCGTCACTCGGCTGCTCGACGATGCCGCCGCTCACTATCCGCGCAAGCCGGCGCTGATCTTCTTCGGGCGGGAGATCTGCTACCGCGACCTGCGCGAGGCGGTGGACCGCTTCGCCGACGGGCTGCACCGGCTCGGCGTCCAGCCCGGCGACCGGGTGGCGCTGATCCTGCCGAACTGCCCGCAGCAGGTCATCGCGTTCTACGGGGTGCTGCGCCGGGGCGCCATCGCCGTGCAGCACAACCCGCTCTACACCGAGGAGGAGATGCTCCGCCAGCTCGCGGACTGCGGCGCGCGGGTCGCGGTGGTGCTGGACCGTTCCTTCGCCACGGTGCGGGCGGTGCGGTCCCGGCTGCGGCTGGACCACATCGTCGTGACGTCCCTGCTCGACTACCTCCCGGCGTCCCGGCGGATCGCGCTGCGGCTGCCGCTGGTGCAGATGCAGCGGCGCCGCGCCGCCATCACCGCGGACGTGCCGCACGACCCGGGCGTCGTCCCGTTCAAGGAGCTGCAGCGCCCCGCGCGGCAGCCGGTGCGGCAGCTGCCCGTCGACCCGGCGCGGCACCTGGCGGCGATCCAGTACACCGGCGGGACGGAGGGGCGCCCGAAGGGCGCGATGCTGACGCACCGGAACCTCATCGCGAACGCCTGCCAGCAGCACGCCTGGGACGTCGGCGGGCGGCGGCCGGGCGAGGACGTGACGCTGGCGGTGCTGCCGCTGTTCCACTCGTTCGGGCTGATGAGCTGCCTCGTCGCGCCGGTGATGACGGCGGGCGCGGTGGTGCTGCTCCCCCGCTTCGACTGCGACCGGGTGGTGCGCGCGATCCGCAAGTACCGGCCGACCATCTTCCCCGGCGTGCCGACGCTGTACGACCAGGTGCTCGACAGCCCCCGGTTCCGGCCGTCCGACCTGCAGTCGCTGCGCGTCTTCATCTCGGGCGCGATGAGCCTCACGCAGAGCACGATCGACCGGCTGGAGCGGCTCGGCGCGAAGGGGCTCATCAACTGCTACGGGCTCACGGAGGCGTCCCCCGCCGTCACCGGGAACCCGCTGGACGGCACCGCGCGGAACCTGACGGTCGGGCTGCCGCTGCCCATGACCGACGTCGTCATCGTCGACCAGGACGAGCCGACGCGGGTGCTGCCGCCCGGCGAGCCCGGCGAGCTCGTCGTGCGCGGCCCGCAGGTCTTCGCCGGCTACTGGAACGCGCCGCTCGCCACCGCGCAGACCCTGTCGAAGGGCTGGCTGCGCACGGGTGACATCGCCGTGATGGACGAGGACGGTTTCATCACCATCCTGGAGCGGATGCGGGACATGATGAAGGTGAACGGCTTCACCGTGTTCCCGACCGAGGTCGAGAAGGTGCTGCGCCGCCATCCCGCCGTCTACGACTGCGCCGTGGTCGGCGTGCCGGACCCGCGGCGCGGGGAGCGCGTCGTCGCGCACGTGGTCGAGCACCCCGCCTACCCTTTCTCGGCGGAGGAGCTGCGGACGCACTGCGAGCGCTACCTGTCGCACTACAAGGTCCCGTCCGAGTTCCGTCCGCGCACGGAACTGCCCAGGAACCTGCTGGGCAAGGTCGTCCGGCAGCGGCTGCGGGACGAGTTCGCGGAGGCCCCGGAGAGCCGGATGGGATCGGCCCAGAGTGGTTGACTGAGCGGGTGGAGACCGAGACCGCCCGATCCGCGCTCTTCGCGCGGCTCGCCGAGATCGGGCGCCGTTCGGCCGGCGCCGCCACGCCCCCGGAGCTGCTGTACGACCGGCACGGCGTGCTGGTGGTGCGCGTCGGCGACGTGGTGGTGAAGGCGCACCAGGCCGACCGCGAGCACGGCCCGGCGTTCCTCGGGCGGATACGGCTGGCGGGCGCGCTCACCGGCCTCGTCGTCGCCCCGCTGGGCCCGCCCCTCACCGTGGACGGCAGGACGGTCACGGTCTCGCCGTTCGGCGAGCCGGTCGACCCGGGCCGAGCGCTCCCCTGGGAGGAGGGCGCCCGGCTGCTGGCGGCGCTGCACTCGGCGGGCGTCCCGGCCGGGGCGCCGCCCTGGGGACGTCCCGCGCGGGTGGCCCGCCTGGTCGCCCGGCTGGGCGGCGGTCCCGCCGAGGACGCCGTGCGGCGCGCGTTCGCGACCCTTCCCGCGTGGATCCGCGGTGAGGAGGACGAGCCCCCCGCGCCGGCGGAGCGCCTCATCCACGGAGACTGGCACCTTGGCCAGATGGTCCGCGTCAGGGACGGGCGGTGGCGGCTCATCGACATCGAGGACATGGGGCGCGGCGACCCCGCCTGGGATCTCGCCCGCCCGGCGGCGCTGTACTCTGCCGGAGTCCTCCCCTCGGACGAGTGGGAGCGGTTCCTGGGCGCGTACACCGCGGCCGGCGGCCCGGCCGTCCCCGCACAGGGCGACCCATGGACAAGCCTGGACATACCCGCACGAAGTCTTGCGATCCAGATCGCCGCCACGTGCGTCATATCCGCGGGGAGGGAAGATCGGGCACTCGACGGGCCGGAGCAGGCGATGATCGACGCCTGCACGAGAATATCCGCGGCGGGGGACGCGGCATGACGTGGCGTGAAACCTGCCCTACATTTAGCCTCTAGCTGGGGATCCATACCGGAAGGACGACAAGGCGATGCACTGCCCTAAGTGTCGTGGCGTGATGCGGACCTACACCCGCAGCGGCGTCCACATCGAGCAATGTGACAGCTGCCGGGGCATCTTCCTCGACTACGGCGAACTGGAGGCCCTCAGCCAGATGGAGTCGCAGTACCGGGCGGCTCCGCCGCCGGCCGCGGCACCGGGATGGGGCGCGCCCGCACCTTCGGTGCACCACCATCACCACGGGCACCACCGCCCCCACCACGGCAGCGTCTTCCACATGCTGTTCTCGACCTGATCCGGCGCGCCGTGGCCCGCCCGGCGAGGCGGGCCGCACGCGCCTATGGGCACGCGCCTATGGGCACTCGCCTACAGGCGCGGGTCGACGGGCTCGGACTCCAGCGCCAGGACGGCGAAGACCGCCTGGTGGACGCGCCAGAGCGGCTCCCCGGCGGCGAGCCGGGCGAGCGCCTCGGCGCCGAGCGCGTGCTCCCGCATCGCCAGCGACCGCTTCCGGCCGAGGGACCTGCGCCGCAGCCGGTCCAGGTTGCCCGGCTCGGTGTAGTCCGGGCCGTAGATGATCCGCAGGTACTCCCGCCCGCGGCACTTGACGCCCGGCTGGATCTTCGCGTCATCGGGGAACGGGCCCAGCGGCTTGACGACCATGCCCTCGCCGCCCGCGGCGGTGAGCTTCTCCCACCATGCGGTGGCGGCGGACTCCGACTCCGGCGACCCCAGGTCGACCGTCACCGACTCCGTCCGCCGGACCAGCCCGCTCGTGTCGCTCTCCGCGAGGCGCTCCGCCGCGGACATGTGCCATTCGTGGCCGCGCGCTTCCGCCCACGAGCGGCCCTCCCCCGCGAGGATCTGGAACGGGGCGAACCGCAGCCCGGCGAGCCCGTCGACCGTCCAGCAGTAGCGCGCGTAGGCGTCCCGGAACCGGGACGCGTTCGCGGCGCGCCGGTCGATGTGCTCGCGGAGGCCGCCGACGTCGAGGCCGCGTTCCCCGGCGCGCGCCAGGACGCCGGACGCCATGGGCAGCGCCGCGCGGGCCGCCGCGCCGGCCGCCGCGTACTGCGTGCGGATCAGGTCCATGGCCTTGGCCGACCACGGCAGCAGCTCACCGTCGATGACGAGCCATCCGGTGTCCAGTTCGTCCCACAGCCCGGCACCGCCGATCGCGGCGCGGAGCCGGTCCAGGACCTCGGCCGTGCGGGACGGGTCGCGGAAGAACGAGCGCCCGGTGCGGGTGTAGACGGCGCCGGCCGTCCCGTCGTCCACGCCGAAGCGCGCCGCGGCGACGGCGGCGTCGCGGCAGACGACGGCCACCGCGCGGGAGCCCATGTGCTTCTCCTCGCAGATGACGCGGGTGATCCCCTTGTCCCGGTAGGCGGCGAGGGCCTCGGCCGGATGCTCCAGATATCCGGGCAGGGGCGAGGTGTCGGCGGGTGCCATGGTGGGCGGCAGGTACACGAGCCAGCGCGGGTCCACGGCGAACCGGCTCATCACCTCCAGCGCGGCCATGGCGTTCTCCTCGCGGACGGCGACGCGGCCCATGAGGCGGGTCTCGACCCCGTGGTTGCCGAGGACGTCGCCGATGTTGAGGACGTCGTTGTCCCTGGGCCTGGCGGACGCGCTCTCCAGCGGTCGCGCCGGCTCGTACCAGACCTGCCGCGCCGGAACCGACACCAGCTCGCGCTCGGGGTAGCGCAGCGCGGTCAGCTTCCCGCCGAACACGGCGCCGGTGTCCAGGCAGATGGTGTTGTTGACCCACTCCGCCTCCGGGACGGGCGTGTGCCCGTACACGACCATGGCCTTGCCCCGGTAGTCGCGGGCCCACGGATACCGCACGGGGAGCCCGTACTCGTCGGTCTCCCCCGTGGTGTCGCCGTAGAGCGCGAACGAGCGGACCCGCCCCGACGAGCGGCCGTGGTAGTCCTCCTTGAGCCCGGCGTGGGCCACGACCAGGCGGCCGCCGTCCAGCACGTAGTGGCTGATGAGGCCGTCCATGAACGCCAGCGCGCTCTCGCGGAAGCCGTCGTCCACGGCGGCGAACTGCTCCAGGGACACCTCGAGGCCGTGCGTCGCCCGCACCTTGCGCCCGCGCAGGGCGCGGACGAGCTTCACCTCGTGGTTGCCGGAGACGCACAGCGCGTCGCCGGCGGCCACCATGCCCATCACCAGGCGCAGCACGCCCGGCGAGTCCGGCCCGCGGTCGACGAGGTCGCCGACGAAGACCGCGGTCCGCCCGCCGGGGTGGCGCGCCCCCGCGGCGCGCCCCAGCGCGTCCCGCTCGATCTCGTAGCCGAGGCCGGTGAGCAGGTCCTCCAGCTCCGCACGGCATCCGTGCACGTCGCCGACGATGTCGAACGGGCCGGTCAGCTCGCGCTTGTCGTTCCACGCCTTCTCGTAGGCGATCGTCGCGGCGTCGATCTCGTCCGGTCCGGTGAGCACATGGCAGCGGCGGAACGTGCGGGTCAGCTCCCGCATGCCGCGCCGCAGCTCGCGCCGCTGGCGCGGGATCACGTGCGGCGGCAGGTTCCGGTCGGGGCGGGCCGCGTTCCGCTCGGCGGCGAGGCTCTCGGGCACGTCGAGGACGATCGCGACCGCCATGACGTCGTGGTCCCTGGCGATCCGCAGCAGCGCCTGCCGCGCCCTGCTCTGCACGTTCGTCGCGTCCACCACGGTCAGCAGCCCGCGCCGGAGCCGCTTGGCCACGATGTAGTGGAGCAGGTCGAACGCGTCGCCGGTCGCGGACTGGTCGTTCTCGTCGTCGGACACGACCCCGCGGCAGAAGTCGGACGAGACCACCTGCGTGGGCGCGAAGTGCTTGCGCGCGAAGTGGGACTTGCCCGACCCGGTCACGCCGACCAGCACGACCAGCCCCATCTCCGGGATCTTGATCTCGGTCATCGGGTGAACACCCCCATCTGGGTGGGCGCGCCGACCTCGGGGTCGTCGTCGCCGACGGGCACGTGGCGGACGCGGTAGCCGTGGGCCTCGGCGACCCGGCCGGCCCAGGCGCGGAACTCGGCCCGCGTCCACTCGAACCGGTGGTCGGAGTGGCGCATCGCCCCGGGGGCGAGCCCCTCGTAGCGGACGTTGTGCTCGGCGTTCGGGGTCGTCACGACGACGACGCGGGGCGCGGCGTGCCCGAACACCACCCGCTCGACGGCGGGCAGGCGCGGCGGGTCGATGTGCTCGATGACCTCCATCAGCACGGCCGCCTCGTAGCCGCCGAACCGCTCGTCGGCGTAGGTCAGGGCGCCCTGGAAGACGTCCCCGACCCGGCCGTCGCGGCGCTGCCGGTCGTCCCAGCGCAGGCGCCGCCAGGCGTGGCCGAGCGCGCGGTGCGAGACGTCCGCGCCGGAGACCTCGCTGAAGAAGTCGTCTTTGAGCAGCCGCGCGAGCAGCCGCCCCGAGCCGCAGCCGAGGTCGATGACGCGCCGGGCGTTCTCGTCGCGCAGCGCCTGCACGACGGCCTGGAGGCGGTGCTCGGCGAGGGAGACCGCCTTCCCGTCGTTCTCCTCGCTCTCGCCGCTCTCGGCGGCCGGCTCCTCCTCGACCTGCACGGGGTCGAGCTCCTCGTCGGGCGCGTCCTCGGCGTCGGCGAGGCGGCCCAGCGCGGTGCGGACCAGCCCGCGCCGGTTCGCCAGGTAGCGGCGGGTGATCGCGCCCCGGCCGGGGTGCGCGGCGAGCCAGCCCGCACCGGCCCGGATGAGCTTGTCGACCTCGTCCGGCGCCAGCCAGTAGTGCTTCGCGTCGTCCAGAACGGGCAGCAGCACGTACAGCTGGTTGAGCGCGTCGGCGAGCCGCGTCGTCCCGGTCAGCGTGAGCGTCACGTACCGGGAGTCGCCCCATTCGGGGAACTCCGGATCGAGCGGGACCGGCACCGCCGACACGTCCCAGCCGAGCGGCGCGAAGAAGCGCTCGGCCTGCCCCGGCCCGCCCCGGCACGGCAGCGCCGGCAGGACGATCTCCAGCGGGATCGGCGACTCCGCGAGCTCGGGACGCGCCGCGCACCGCCCGCGCATGGCGGTGCGGAAGACGTTCGCCATCGCGGAGGCGAGCAGGGACGACGCCGCGTAGGGGCGGTCGTTCACGTACTGGCCGAGGGAGAAGTCCGGCGTGCCCTTGCCGCGCGTGCGCACCAGCTTGACCGGGTCGACGTCCAGCAGCAGCGCCGCCGTGCAGCGCCGCTTGTCCGCCTCGGGGTAGAAGACGTGCGCCGTCCCGAAGGACTGCTCGAACCGCTGCACCCGATCGGGATGCTTGTGCAGCAGGAATCCCAGGTCCGTCGCCTGGTCCAGAGTCGTGGTGATCGTCAGAAGCACGCGCCCAGTGTGGCGGACATAACCAGATGATCCGCATTTGTTTTTCCGGAAGAATGCCGCACGACATGAGCAGACACCCCCGCCGGATGACCGCGCAGGAGACCGTGGCCATCCTCGAACGCGGCGGCTACACGGCGCCCTCCGGCCGCGCCGTCTCGATCGCCGGCGACCTCGCCCGCGCCGTCGAGGGAACCGTCCTGTACCGGCCGGACGAACTGGACGCGCTCCTGGAGCGGCCGCCCGCGGGGGCCGGCGCCGGGACGCGCGTCGAGGTGACGGGCGAGACGACCCTCGCCGCCGCCCGCCGGCTGTGCGGCGGCGGCGCGGTCCCGCTCGCGCTCAACTTCGCGTCCGCGAAGAACCCGGGCGGCGGCTTCCTGAACGGGGCGCACGCCCAGGAGGAGGGGCTGGCGCGCTCGTCCGGCCTGTACAGGTCGCTGCTGTCGGCCAGGGAGTTCTACGACTTCCACCGCGCGCAGCGCGACCTCCTCTACAGCGACCACATGATCTACTCGCCGGGCGTGCCGGTGTTCCGCGACGACGCGGGGCGGCTGCTGGACGCCCCGTACCGCGTCGCGTTCCTGACGTCCCCGGCCCCGAACCGCGGCGCGATCCGGGACCCCGCCCACGCCGAGCGGATTCGCGCGGTGCTGCGGCTGCGCGCCCGCAAGGTCCTCGCGGTGGCGCTGGCCCACGGGCACGGCCGGCTGGTCCTGGGCGCCTGGGGCTGCGGCGTGTTCCGCAACGACCCGGCCGAGGTCGCGGAGGCGTTCGCGGGGCCGCTGCGGCCGGGCGGGGAGTTCGCCGGCCGCTTCGAGCACGTCGTCTTCGCGGTGTGGGACACCGCGAAGGGCTCCCCGCGGCAGGCGGCCTTCGAGGACGCCTTCGGGGACTTCGCCTAGCCGGCGCTCCCCGCGTCCTCCGCGCGGTCCCCGTCCTCCGCGCGGTCCGCGTCCTTCACGTAGGAGGCGATGCCCCGGACGAGGAGGTCGAGCCCGAACTCGAACCGTCCGTCGTCGTCGGCGTCGGTGAGCTCCTCGACCATCCCGGTGATGGTGGGGTACCGGTCCTTCGGCAGGGCCGCGAAGTACTCCCTGAACTGCCCGAAGTACGCCTCGAAGAACTCGTGCGGGTCCTCGCCGGCGGGCGCCTTCGCGTAGTAGACCGTCCCCTCGATCGCGTCGGCGTCGAGGAACATGCCGAGCGTGTCCACGGCCATGCCCGCGATCTTCTTCGGCACGCCGCCCGCCCGCATCAGCGCGAGCTGCGCCTCGGCGACGTCCAGCAGGTGGGGGCCGGTCGGGATGAGGCCCATCGACACCAAGGCGATGTCGCGGTGCGAGGTGTAGACGCGGCGGATCTCGCGCGCCAGCTCCTTCAGCTGCTCCTGCCAGCGCGCCGGGTCGGGTTCGGGGAGCCTGATCTCGGCGGCGACGCGGTCGAGCATCAGCTCGCGCAGCTCCTCCTTGCCCGACACGTGCGCGTACAGCGACGCCGGGCCGGTGCCCAGCTCCTGGGCGACGCGGCGCATGGTCACCGCCTCCAGGCCCTCGGCGTCCAGGACGCCGATCGCCGCCTCGACGACGGCCTCCTGGGTGAGCGGCCGCCTCGGCGGCGCGGCCCTGCGCGGCCTGCGTCCGGGCGGCGTCGGCAGGCCGGGCGCCGGCTTGTCCGGGCGTGCGGTGGCCACGTCGGATCCTCCCAATCTCGCGATACATCTTGACTATCGCGAAACGCGATATATCTTCTCTACTGGCGAGAGAAGTTCGGCCGAACAACGAACATCGTATTTGACACGAACGACGTTCGGCTATAGAACAGCGTTCGTAATTACGAACATCGTTCGATGATGCGGAGACCACGATGACCGAGACATTGACCTCCCGTGCGCGGGACACCGCGGAGGCGGGCTACCGCTGGCGCTGGATCGCCCTGTTCGTGATCCTCGCCGGCGAGATCATGGACATGCTGGACGCGCTGATCACCAACATCGCGGCCCCCACGATCCGGGCCGAGCTGGGCGGATCGGCCGCCACCATCCAGTGGCTCGCCGCCGCCTACACGCTGTCCATGGCGGTCGGGCTCATCACCGGCGGCCGCCTCGGCGACCTCTACGGCCGCAAGCGGATGTTCGTCATCGGCGCCGCCGGCTTCACGATCGGCTCGCTGCTGTGCGGCGGCGCGGTCTCCCCCGGCATGCTGGTCGGCGCCCGCGCCATGCAGGGCCTGTTCGGCGCGCTGATGCTGCCGCAGGGCATCGGGATGATCAAGCAGATGTTCTCCGCCAAGGAGATGGGCACCGCGTTCGGGCTGTTCGGCCCGGTGATGGGCCTGTCGTCGGTCGGCGGCCCGGTGCTGGCCGGCTGGCTGATCGACGCCGACCTGCTCGGCACCGGCTGGCGGATGATCTTCCTGATCAACCTGCCGCTCGGCGCCGCCGCCGTGCTGGCCGGGCTGAGGTTCCTGCCCGCGGGGCGCGCCGAGCACGCGACCCGCCTGGACCTCACCGGCGCCGCCCTGGCCTCGGTCGGCGCGGGCCTGCTGATCTACCCGCTCGTCCAGGGCCGCGAGCACGACTGGCCGCTGTGGACCTTCCTCATGATGGCCGCGTCCCTCGCCGTCTGGGGCGTCTTCACCTGGTACGAGACCCGCAAGCAGCGGGCCGGCGGCGACCCGCTGATCGTGCCGAGCCTGTTCCGCAAGCGCGGCTTCTCCGGCGGCCTCGTCCTCGGGCTGGTGTTCTTCGCCGGGGTCGCGGGCCTCGGCCTGGTGCTGGCCCTGTTCTTCCAGCTGGGGCTCGGCTTCACCCCGTTCAAGGCGGGGCTCGCGCAGATCCCCTGGTCGATCGGCATCATCATCGGGTTCGGCGTCGCGCAGGCCCTGCAGCGCTTCGGCCGCAAGGTGATCCACGCGGGCACCGCCGTCATGGCCGCCGGCATCGCCGGCGCCTACGCCACGCTCCAGTACGCCGGGACCGACGTCACCGCCTGGCAGCTCGTCCCCGCCCTGACCGTGACCGGCCTCGGCATGGGCATGCTGATGGCCCCGTTCTTCGACACCGTCATCGCCGGCGTCGAGCCGGAGGAGACCGGGTCGGCGGGCGGCACGGTCACCGCCGTCCAGCAGCTCGGCAGCGCGCTCGGCGCCGCCGTCCTCGGCACGATCTTCTTCGGGCTGCTCGGCGGGCACGTCGCGGCCGCCGCCGACGACGGCGCGCCCGCGCTGCGCCGGGAGCTGGCCGCCGCGTCCGTCCCCGCCCCGCTGCAGGACCGGATCGTGTCCGGGCTGCGCGACTGCGGCCACGACCGCGCCACCGCCAAGGACGCCGTCGCCGTCCCCGCGTCCTGCCACCGGATGCAGAACGACGTCCGGGCCGCCGTCGCCGCCGTGCCGCAGTCGGCGCCCGCCGTGCAGAAGGCGGTCGCGCAGGCGGGCGAGCACTCGGCGAAGGCCGGCTTCAGCGACGCCATGAAGATCACACTGTGGGTCGAGGTCGGGATGCTCGGGCTGGCGTTCGCGGCGGCGTTCCTGCTGCCGATGCATCCGCGCCCGCAGGAGGAGGCCGCCTGACGGGCGAGCCCGACCGGGCGAGAGGGGCCCGCGGCACGGAACGCTCCCTGCCGCGGGCCTCCCCGCACGTCAGACCTTGCTCATGACCTCCGCGGCCAGCAGCTCCAGGTGGTCCAGGTCGTGCATGTCGAGGACCTGCAGGTAGACGCGCTCGGCGCCCAGCTCGCCGAACCGGCCGATCTTGTCGACCAGCTCGCCGGGCGTCCCGGCCAGGCCGTTCTCGCGCAGCTCGGACACCTCCCGCCCGATCGCGTCGGCGCGGCGCTTCAGCTCCGCCTCGTCCCGCCCGCAGCACACGACCTGGGCGGCGGAGTACACCAGCGGCTTCGTCCGGCCGGCCTCGGCGCACGCGGCGCGGACCCGGCCGAACGCCTCGCCGGTCTCGCTCACCTTGTGGAACGGGACGTTGTACTCGTCGGCGTAGCGGGCCGCGAGGCGCGGCGTCCGCTTCGCCCCGAACCCGCCGATGATGATCGGCGGGCCGCCCGCCTGGGCGGGCTTGGGCAGCGCGGGCGAGTCGGTCAGCGTGTAGTGGGCGCCGCTGAACGAGAAGGTCTCGCCCGCGGGCGTCCCCCAAAGCCCGGTGAGGATCTGGAGCTGCTCCTCCAGCCGCTCGAACCGCTCCCCCAGGCTCGGGAACGGGATGCCGTAGGCGGTGTGCTCCTGGTCGAACCAGCCGGTGCCGAGCCCGAAGTCGACCCGGCCGCCGCTCATCTGGTCGACCTGCGCGACCGCGACGGCCAGCGGCCCCGGGTACCGGAACGTGGCCGCCGTCACCAGCGTGCCGAGCCTGATCCGGCCGGTCTCGCGGGCCAGCGCGCCCAGCGTGACCCAGGAGTCGGTCGGGCCCGGCTCGCCGGACACGTCGCCCATCTTGACGAAGTGGTCGGACCGGAAGAACGCGTCGAAGCCGAGGTCCTCGGCCGCCTTGGCGACCGCCAGCTGCGTGTCGTAGCTCGCCCCCTGCTGGGGCTCAGTGAAGATCCGAAGACGCATGACACCATCCTGGTACCCCGGCGGACCCGTTCGCGCCACCGGGTCAGCGCCGCTTAGTGATCTTCGTGCGGAGGACGGCGCGGTTGTTCGCCCGGTCGGTGTCGGTGACCGGCGAGGCCGCCGTCCAGGACGACTCCAGCACCGTCCCGGCCCGGACGTTCCCGCGCGGCACGGCCGTGAGCCGCAGGGTCCGCGACTCCCCGGCCCGGAGCGACCCGACCGCGCAGCGGTAGGCGCGCCCCAGCGGAACGCACGCCGCGTCCCCGCCGACGATCTCGATCGGCCCCCGGGACTCGACGGTCACGTCGCCGGCCGCGGCCGGGCCGAGGTTGCGGACCCGCAGCGTGAACGGGATCTTCGCGCCCTTCCGCGCCGTCGCCGGAGCCGTCTTCGCCAGCGCCAGGTCGGCGGTCCGCGCGACGCGGACCGCCGGGAACCTGCGGGCGGCGCGCGCCCCGCCCCACGTCACCGTCCCGCGCGGACTGATCGTCTGGCCGGGCTCGGCGTGCCGCGACACCTTCGCCTTGATGGCGCCGGCGGCCCGGTGCCCCTTCTTGACGGTGCCCAGGTCGCACACGACCTTCCGTCCGGCGGACTCGCAGTGCTTCTCCCCGGACACGAACGCCAGCGACTTCGGCAGCGTCGTCCTGAACACCGCCTTGCCGGACTTCTTCGGCCCCCTGGCGGTCACCGTGAAGGCCCACTCGTAGGTGCGTCCGGGGACGACGGCCTGCTTCGGGCTCTTCGTGCGCAGCACGACCGCCTCGGGCTTCGCGTGCGCCTCGGACTTCGCGTGCGCCTTGGGCTTGCCATGCGCCTTGGGCTTCGCGTGCGTTTTGGGCTTCGCGTGCGTTCTGGGCTTCGCATGCGCCTCGGACTTGCCATGCGCCTTGGGCTTTGTGTGCGCCTTGGGCTTCGCATGCGTCTTGGGCTTCGCATGCGTCTCGGACTTGGTGTGCGGCTTGGGCTTGGCGTGCGGCTTGGGCTTGGCATGCGTTCTGGGTCTGGGAGCCGGCCGGGAGTCGCTCCCCTTGTCCCCCTTGTGCGCGGTCGGGCCGGGGCCGTCGGCGTAGGCCGCCGCCGGCGCCCCCAGCAGCGGTGCCGCGGCCAGCAGCGCCAGACCGCGCCTCTGCAGTGTCCAGACCATGATGAGACCCCCCGTGGCCTGCGGATTCGTTGCGGACACGTCCGTTGTAGCGACCCGGGGAGCGGCCGCCTAGCGCCCCGGCGGCGTGTCGCCGCGGGCCGCCCGGGACGGCATGAACATGTCTAATTTGCTGCGACGTAAAGGGCGAAGCCTGTTGAATCGGCCAAAACCGAATCCCCGACCGATGGAGCTGACATGGCCGTCTTCGGCGTCGACTACGCGTGGGGACGCCCCGGCGCCGCCGCGCTGAAGCGGGCCGGGGCGAAGTTCGCGTGCCGCTACCTGTCGCACGACACGACCGGCAAGAACCTCACCCGCAAGGAGGCCGACGAGCTGTCCAAGGCGGGCATCTGGCTGGTCGTCGTCTGGGAGAGCACCGCGAAGCGCCCGCTGGCCGGGCGCTCCGCCGGCGCGGCCGACGCCAGGGACGCCGCCGCCCAGGCCGCCGCCTGCGGCATGCCGGACGACCGCCCCGTCTACTTCGCGGCCGACTGGGACGCCTCCGCCTCCCAGCAGGACGAGATCAACGCCTACCTGGACGGCGCGGCGAGCGTCCTCGGCCGCGACCGGGTCGGCCTCTACGGCGGCTACGGCCCGGTCAAGCGCGCGTTCGACGCCCGGAAGATCACCTACGGCTGGCAGACGTACGCCTGGTCGGGCGGCCGCTGGGACGCCCGCGCCCAGCTCCAGCAGTACTCCAACGACCACACCGTCAACGGCGTCGGCGTCGACTACGACCGCGCCGTGAAGAGCGACTACGGGCAGTGGCGCGTCGGCGTCTCGCCCGAGGGAGACGACGACATGCCCGACTACGTGTCCGTCGGCACCGACACCGAGCAGCAGCTTCCCCCCGGCAAGTGGACGAACGTCGATTGGGACCACGAGTACTCCGACACCGAGCACCAGCACAACAACCCGGGCGGCCCGAGCCTCCTCACCGGCTCCGCCCGCTACAGCCTGATGGTCTCGGCCACCGTGACCGGCGTCCCCGAAGGCACCCTCATCCAGGCCCGCGCCATCGAGGTCGAGATCGAGGACACGAGCAAGTACGAGGCCGGCCCCGTCCAGGACTTCCGCTCGGTCGGCGACACGATGAACCTGGTCTACGGCCTCCCCGCCGACACCGTCCGGTCCGGGCACCGGGTGCGCTTCCAGCTCATCCAGCACGGCGATTCCCCGGCGACCATCACGGACGGCAGCGCGAAGGTCTTCTTCTGGCGGTAGCCGGGGGGATCGCGAACGGCCCCCGCTTCGCCGACGCGATCAGAAGTCGTCGTTGATGTAGGGGGCCAGCGGGACGGCCAGGGCCGCGGTCAGGCGGGCCGCGGCGCCCGGAGTCCGTTCGGTCACGGCCCCGACCCGGGTGAGGGTCATCGGGGTCGTGCCGCCCAGGTAGACGGCGGCCAGGTCGGCGGCGGTCAGCACCAGGTCGGCGGAGTCCGTCGTCGGTTCGCATGCGGGCTCGGAACCCGCGGTGAGGCGCCAGCGGCCGCTGTTGGACGGGATGCGGGCGTCTTCGACCTCCAGGACGAAGGTGTCCTCGGTGGCCCATTCGCGTGCGCGGAGCGCGGCCGGGACGTCGACCAGGCGGAGCCAGAGGGCGCCGTAGTTCTCCTTGACGGTCACCTGGTCGGGGTCGGTCACCATGTACGGGAGCAGGTCGTCCACGGGACGGCTCGGGGCGTGGATGCGCGAGGTCAGGTCGATCGACGCCAGGTAGCGCCAGAGGGCGGCCTCCACCTCGGGCGTCTCGCCCACCAGGTCCACGACCCTGATCGTCTTGTTCTCGTCGGCGCGGTAGACGGCGTAGCCGGCGGGGTGGACCACCACGCGCGGTTCGGTGAAGCCCGCGGCCTCGTCGTCCACCGAGCGGAGGATCGAGCGGGTCCACCACTCGGGATCGCGGACCAGCCCGCCCGGGCGGGCGGCGAGGCCGCGCCGGTGGATCGGGTCGAGGACCTCGGGGGCGGAGGCGGTGTCGACCAGGCGGAGCGGGCGCGGGTCGGGCGCCGTGCGGAGGTCCAGCGGGCGGGAGCTGTCGACCTCCAGGACGGCGGCGCGGGTCGCCAGGCCGAAGCCGTAGCGGCCGTAGATGGCGCCCTGGGACGCCCACAGCGCGGCCACGGGACGGCCGGCGGCGACGGCGTCGCGGTGCATGCGGTCGATCAGGGAGGTGAGGATCCCCTGGCGGCGGTGGGTCGGCAGCACGCCGACGAAGGTGACCGCCGAGCAGTCCAGGAACGCCCCGGGGACGGCGAGGCGCATCGGGAGGGTCGCGAGCTGGCCGACCAGGGTCTCGCCGTCGTAGGCGCCGATGCGCTCGGAGCGGCGGGGCCTCCAGGCGTCGCGCTCGCGGTCGTCGACGCGGGCATGGAACACCATGCCCGCGAGGTCGACCATGCGCTCGGCGTCGGACTCCGGGACGTCCCTGATCTCGATCACGGGTCCACGTTATGCCCCCGCCGGCCCGGCAGGGCCAGGCACAGCGGGAGGGCGGCGAGGGTGAGGGCCGCGGTCCACCAGAACGCGTGGCCGTACCCGGCGGCCTGGGCCTCCGGCCCGCGGGCGGTCCCGGCACCGCTCTGCAGGACGACGGCGAGGACGGCGATGCCCACGGAACCGCCGAGCTGCTGGGCGACTCGGCTGATGATGCTCGCGTCGGGGATCTCGTGGCGCCCGAGGCCGGCGTACACGGCGCCGGCCGGCGCGATCATGGCGGCGCCGAGGCCGGCGCCGCGGACGAACAGCGCGGCCATGAGCGGGACATCACCGGTACGGGCGGTGACGAACGCGAACGGCACGGTCGCCGCGGCGACGAGGGCGAAGGAGACGGCGGCGACCCGGCGGGGCCCGAAGCGGTCGACGCAGGTCCCCGCGACGCCCCGCGCGAGGAGCGCGCCGAGCCCCTGCGGGATGAGCAGGAGACCGGCGCCCAGGGCGTCCTGCCCGCGGACCTGCTGGAAGTACAGCGGCAGCAGCAGCATCGCGCCGTACAGGCCGAGGCCGCCGAGGAAGAGCAGGGCGGAGGAGGAGGCCACCGCACGGTGGCGGAACAGCCGCAGGTCGATCAGGGCGCCCGCGGGCCGGGCCAGCGTCCGGGCGGTGAAGGCGGCGACCAGGGCGAGCCCGCCGAGCAGCGGGACGAGGACATGGGCGGCGGCGAGGTCCGCGCCGCTCTGGATCCGGGAGAGGCCGTAGAGGAGCGCGGCGGTGCCGGGGCACAGCAGCGACAGGCCGACCACGTCCAGGCCGGCGGGCGGCTCCTCGGCCGACGGCCGGTCGTCGGGCAGGTTGCGCCGGGCGAGCCAGACGCCGGCGGCGCAGAAGGGGATGTTGAAGTAGAACATCCAGCGCCAGTCGGCCTGGTGCAGGATGAGGCCGCCCAGGACCGGGCCCAGTACGGGGCCGAGCGCGGTGGGCACGGTGATCACGGCCATGACCCTGCCGATGTTCCGCCCCCCGGCGGCCTGCACGAGCAGGGTGACCATGAGCGGCATCATCAGGCCGCCGGCGGCGCCCTGGACGGCGCGGAAGGCGATGAGGCTCGCCGCGTCCCACGCCAGGGCGCTCAGCACCGATCCGGCCAGGAAGCCGCCCAGGGCCATGATCCACAGCCGCCGTCCGCCGAAGCGCGACTGGGCCCATCCGGCGACCGGGACGGCGGCGGACAGCGCCAGCAGGTACGCGGTGCTCACCCACTGGACCGTGGACAGGGACGTGTGCAGGTCGGCCGCCAGGTCGTCGAGGCCGACGGTGACGATGGTCGTGTCGAACACGACGGCGAGGGCGCCGGTGATGAGGGTGACCGCCATGCGCCGCACGGCGGGGTCGACGCGCTCGGGCTCAGGTACCGGAGGCGCGGCCGCCGCGTCTCGGGGAAGGCTCACGGAGGACCATCCTTAGAAAGAGTTCTCTATCTAACGGTCCTCAGCGTAGGCCGCTACGATGAGATAGGCAACTCTTTCTAAAAAGGAGGCGGGCGGATGGCGGAGCGGCGCCGCGGGGCCGCGCTGGAGAAGGCGCTCCTCGACGCGGCCTGGGACGAGCTCGCCGAGCACGGCTACGCCAGGTTCACGATCGACGCCGTGGTCAGGCGGGCCGGCACCAGCCCACCGGTGCTCTACCGCCGCTGGTCCGACCGCGACGAGCTGGTCCGCGCCGCGATCGCCCACGTGCTCCGGGAGTCACTGCTGGAAGTCCCCGACACCGGCAGCCTGCGGGACGACCTGGTGTCCCTGATGCGGGAGATCGGCACGACGCGCGTCCGGCTCATCACCCTCGTCTACGGAGCCCTGGCGGGCTACCACCGGGACGTGGGCGAGGACCTCGGCGAGCTGCACGACCCCGCCGTCACGGGCCGCGCCGAGGCCCTCGACACGATCTACGACCGCGCCGTCCGGCGCGGCGAGATCGAACCGGACCGCCTGACCGACCGCATCAAGAGCCTGCCGTTCGACCTGCTGCGGCACGAGATCCTGCTGACCTTCGCCCCCGTGCCCGACGCCGTCATCGAGGAGATCGTCGACACGATCTTCCTGCCGCTGGTCCGGCCTCCCGGGACCTGACCCCGGAGAATCGTCTCCGCAGGTCAGACCCGATGTTCAGCCCCTGACCAGCACCGCCAGAACCTCGACATGATGCGTCATGGGGAAGGCGTCGAAGGCGCGGAGGGTCTCCAGGGTCCAGCCGCGCTCGCCGAAGTAGGCGAGGTCGCGGGCCAGGGTGGCGGGGTCGCAGGAGACGTAGGCGATCTTGCGGCCGGCGAGCCGGGTGATGTGCTCGACGACGTCGCGGCCCGCGCCGGTGCGGGGCGGGTCCAGGACGACCACGTCGGCGCGGCGGACGCGCTCGCCGCGGTGGTGGCCGCCGCCGCGCTTGTTCTGCGTGCGGGACGAGGCGGAGGCGCGGCCGAACTCCAGGTCGGCGACGACCTCCTCGACCGGGCCGCGCTCGATCGACACGTTCGGCAGGTCGCGCAGGTTGTGCCGGGCGTCGCGGACGGCCTGCCCGTCCGACTCGACGCCGACGACGAGGCCGTCCGGGCCGACGCGGTCGGCGAGGACGCCGGCGAACAGGCCGACGCCGCAGTACAGGTCGAGGGCGATGTCGCCGGGCTTGGGTTCGAGGGCGTCCAGCACGGCGTCGGCGAGCAGCTGCGCGGCGCCCGGGTGGACCTGCCAGAAGCCGCTGCCGCTCACCTGGTACAGCCGCCCCGAGACCTCCTCGCGGACGTACGGGAGGGACGCGCCCGGCTCGGGCTTGCCGCGGACGAGGCGGACCGGGACGTCCAGCCGCGGCACCCTGATCTTGCGGCGGTCACGGCCGCGCAGGACGACGAGGCGGTCGCCGGTGGTCGCGGACACGATGCCCTCGACGCCGGTCGCGCCCGGCCAGCGCTTGCGCTCGATGCCCATCAGCTCGACGCCCGGGTGCGCGATCAGGCATTCGTCGATCGGCTCGATGTCGTGGGAGCGGTGCCTGCGCAGCCCGACGGCCCCGCCCACGACGGAGAACTGGACGCGGGTGCGCCAGCCGAGGCCGGGCGGGGGCGCCACCTCGGAGTCGACCGGGTACGGGACCTCCTCGACCGTCACCGTGCGGGTGATGCCCGCGAGGCGCTGGAGCTGCTCCTCCACCACGGCCGCCTTCAGCGCCCGCTGGGCGGGCAGGGAGGCGTGCTGCCAGTCGCAGCCGCCGCAGCGGCCGGGCCCGGCGAACGGGCACAGCGGCTCCACGCGGTCCGGGGACGCCTCGATGATCTCGACGGCGTCGGCGCGGAGGAAGTTCTTCGTCCGGTCGGTGACGCGGGCTCTCACCCGTTCGCCGGGCAGGGCGTGCCGGACGAAGACCACGCGGCCCTCGTGCCGGGCGACGCAGAAACCGCCGTTGGCGACGTTGCCGACCTCCAGTTCGAGGACGTCGGGTTCGAGTTCAGTCACGATCCGAAACATTACCGGCACCGGAGCGCGCCCCGGTCCGCGGCGGGCGCCGGGACGAGCCCGGGCCGGGCGGCTCGACCCGCCCCTTGAGCCGGTCGGAGGACCGCAGCTGCCACGCGACGCTCGTCACCATGACGCCCGGCTGGAACAGCAGCCGCCCCTTCAGCCGCAGCGCGCTCTGGTTGTGCAGCAGCTGCTCCCACCAGTGGCCGACGACGTACTCGGGGATGAACACGGTGACGACGTCGCGGGGGCTGCGGCGCCGGATGCTCTTGACGTAGGACAGGACGGGCCGGGTGATCTCCCGGTACGGCGAGTCGAGGATCTTCAGCGGGACGGGGACGTCGAGGGCCTCCCACTCCTCCTGGAGCTGCCGGGACTCCTCGGCGTCCACCGCGACGGTCACCGCCTCCAGCGTGGACGGGCGGGTGGCGCGGGCGTAGGCGAGCGCCCGCAGCGTCGGCTTGTGGATCTTGGAGACGAGCACGATGCCGTGGTTGCGGGCGGGCAGCGCGACGTCCTCGCCGGAGGGCACCAGCTCCTCGGCGACCCGGTCGTAGTGCCGCCGGATGCCCTTCATCAGCAGGAACAGCAGCGGCATCGCGATGCAGACGATGTAGGCGCCGAGCGCGAACTTGGTGATCAGCACCACGACGAGGACGATGCCGGTGAGGGTGGCGCCGAACGCGTTGATGGCGCGGGACGACTTCATCCGGCGGCGCTGCGCCCCGTCCCGCTCGTCGGCGAGCAGCCGGTTCCAGTGCCGCACCATGCCGACCTGGCTGACCGTGAACGACACGAACACGCCGACGGTGTACAGCGGGATCAGCCGGCTGACCGACGCGTCGTAGGCGTAGATCAGCAGCCCGGCCATGGTGGCGAGGATGATGATGCCGTTGCTGTAGGCGAGCCGGTCGCCGCGGGTGTGCAGCTGGCGCGGCAGGTAGCGGTTCTGCGCGAGCACCGAGCCGAGCACCGGGAACCCGTTGAACGCTGTGTTCGCGGCGAGGAACAGGATCAGCGCGGTCATCGCGGTGACGAGCGCGAACCCGGGCGTGAAGTTGCTGAACACGGTGTGCGCGACCTGCGCGATGACCGGGTCGGCGTCGGTGACGGCCTTGCCGGTGGACGGGTCGACGAGATGGCTGCCCTGGTCGGGCTCGGCGAACTTGGCGTCGGTGACGTAGGCGAAGGCGGTGACGCCGCCGAACATCGTCATCGCGACGAGCCCGAGCGCGAGGAGGGTCTTGGCGGCGTTCTCGCCCTTGGGCTTGCGGAACGCGGGCACGCCGTTGCTGATGGCCTCGACCCCGGTCAGCGCGGCGCAGCCGGACGAGAACGCCCGCAGGAGCAGGAAGACGAGGGCGAACCCGGCGACGTCCATCTCGTCGCCGCGGACCTCGTAGTGCGCGGTCTCGGCCTCCAGGTCGGTGCCCGCGACCAGGCGGAGGCCGCCCCACGCGAGCATGCTGAAGACCGCGAACATGAACAGGTAGGTGGGGATCGCGAACGCAACGCCGGCCTCCTTGAGGCCGCGCAGGTTGCCGATCGTGAGCAGGACGACGATGCCGATCGCGACGGCGACCTCGTGCGGCTGCATGAACTTCAGCAGCGCGCCGAGGTTCTCCACGCCGGACGACACCGACACCGCGACGGTGAGCACGTAGTCGACCAGCAGGGCGCTGGCGACGACGACGCCCCAGTTGCCGCCGAGGTTGGCGGTGGCGACCTCGAAGTCGCCGCCGCCGCTCTGGTAGGCCCGGACGTTCTGCCGGTAGGACGCGACCACGGTCAGCAGGATCACCACGACGGCCGCGGCGATCCAGGGCGTGTAGTGGTACATCACGAGCCCGCCGGCCCCGAGGGCGAGGATGATCTCCTGCGGGGCGTACGCCACCGACGACAGCGCGTCGCTGGCGAAGACCGGAAGCGCGATCCGTTTCTTCAGCAGCTGCTCGTGCTGCTGGGAACTGCTCAGCGCGCGGCCGAGGAGGAGCCGCTTCGCCAGATCCGGGACCTTGGACACGGGAAGAGAGCCTAGCCCTCGGCCCGGACGGCGCTTCCGGGGGCCGCCGCCCCTTCGGGGGCTGGTTGGGTAGTACTCGCCTGGGGGGATGTGTAGGTTTGCAGCCCGCAGGGATCATTGACGGAAAACGGTCCTCGGGTGCGGCACGGCGTCGGCGGCGCAGCGACGAATGCCGTGCACCGGCGCGGGGGTACAGGGGGAGCGTCCTCCTGGACGGAAGAAGGAACGGCCGTGCATATCGTGATCATGGGATGCGGGCGGGTCGGCTCGACGCTCGCCCACATCCTGGAGGACAAGGGCCATTCGGTGGCCATCATCGACCAGAGCCCGGAGGCGTTCCGCCGGCTGCGCAGCGGGTTCCGCGGCCGCCGCATCACCGGGTTCGGGTTCGACCGCGATGTGATAGCGGAGGCGGGCATCGAGGGCGCGTCGGCGTTCGTGGCCGTCAGCAGCGGCGACAACTCCAACATCATCTCCGCGCGGGTGGCGCGCGAGACGTTCGGCGTCGACAACGTGGTCGCCCGGATCTACGACCCGCGCCGCGCGGAGGTCTACCAGCGGCTCGGCATCCCCACGGTCGCGACCGTCCGGTGGACGGCCGACCAGATCCTGCGCCGGCTGCTGCCGGAGGGCGCCGAGCCGCTGTGGCGCGACCCGACCGGCGCGGTCGTCCTCGCCGAGCTGGACGCCGGGCACCTGTGGGTCGGCGAGAAGGTCGGCGCGCTGGAGGAGCACGCGAGCACCCGAGTCGCGTTCCTGTCGCGGATGGGCGAGGCGCTCGTCCCCGAGCGCGACACGGTGATCCAGGACGGCGACATCGTGCACGTCATGGCGAGCGCCGACGAGCTGGAGCGCATCAACGCCGCCGTCGCGGCGCGGAACGGGGAGGACGCCTGATGCGGGTGGCGATCGCCGGGGCCGGCGCCGTGGGCCGCTCCATCGCGCAGGAGCTGCTGGAGAACGGGCACGAGGTGCTCCTCATCGACAAGAGCCCGAAGGCCATCAAGGTCGAGATGGTGCCGCGCGCGGAGTGGCTGCTCGCGGACGCGTGCGAGATCTCCGCGCTGGACGACGCGGCGCTGGAGCGCTGCCAGGTCGTGGTCGCCGCGTCCGGCGACGACAAGGTCAACCTGGTCGTGTCGCTGCTGGCGAAGACGGAGTACGGGGTGCCGCGGGTGGTGGCGCGGATCAACCATCCGAACAACGAGTGGCTGTTCAACGAGTCGTGGGGCGTGGACGTGGCCGTGTCCACGCCGCGGCTGCTGTCGGCGCTGGTGGAGGAGGCCGTCAGCGTCGGCGACCTCGTCCGGCTGATGACGTTCCGGCAGGGCGAGGCGAACCTGGTCGAGCTGACGCTGCCCGAGGACGCGCCGCTCGGCGGGCAGCGGGTCGGGGCGGTGGACTGGCCGCGCGACACCGCGCTCGTGGCGATCCTGCGGGAGGGGCGGGTGCTCGTCCCGTCGTCGGACGACACCCTCGAAGCGGGCGACGAGCTGATGTTCGTGGCCAGCCAGGACGTGGAGGACGAGCTCGCGGCGCTCCTCGGCGGGCGGTGACCGGGGAGGGGCCCGCCGGTCAGCCGGCGGGCTCCTCGCGTTCGATGGGGGTGCGGCCGCGGGCGAGCAGCCACACCATCGCGGCCAGCGCGGCGACCTGCAGCGGCCAGCCCATCACGATCTTGGCGGTGCCGAGCAGGCCGCTCTGGTCGCCGTCGGCGAGGTAGATCGGGTACTGGACGGCGACGCGCGCCGCGCAGGGCAGCACCAGCAGCCAGGTGAGCCGCGAGCACAGCTTCACGATGCCGCGGTCGGCGCGCCACGCGGTCGGGTCGCCGGTGACCGAGCCGATGATGAAGCCGACGACCGGCCAGCGCACCGCGATCGAGAAGACCATCGCGGCGGCGTAGCCGGCGTTGAGCATGATGCCGGGCAGGAAGGCGTCCTCGGCCTTGCCCGAGCGCAGCGCGAAGAACGCGGCGATCGCGATCCCGACGAGGCTGTTCAGCACGAACTGCGGGTTGGAGCGCTGCGCGATCCGGACGAGGAGCAGCAGCACCGCCGCGCCGATGCCGGCCGAGACGGCGATCTTGATGTCGTCGAGGGCGACGTAGGCACCGGTGAACGCGATCGTGGGGACGGCGGCCTCCAGCATGCCGCGGACGCCGCCGAGCGCCTTGTTGAGCTGGGCGCGGACGGCCGCCTCGACGGTGTCGTGCGCGGCGGCCTCCCGCCCGGTGGTGCCCGCTGTCGTCTCGCTCACGCGCTCATCTCGCTCACTGTCGCCGCTGTGGTCACGAGCCGCCGCGCAGCTCGTACCGGGGATTGAACATGACCTTGCGCCCGTCCTGCACGCTGACCAGCCCCTCGGCGCGCAGCCGGCGGCCCGGGTCGATGCCGGCGATCCGGCGGCGGCCGAGCCAGACCAGGCTGATCACGTCGGTGCCGTCGTAGAGCTCGGCCTCCAGCGCGGGCGCGCCGCCCCGGGGGCGCAGGGTCACGGTACGCAGCGTACCCGCCACGCAGTGGCGCCGGCGCGCGGCGCAGTCGGAGATCGGCGTCGCGCCCTCGTGGCCGGTGCTCTTCTGCAGTTCCTCGGCCTCGAGCTCGGCGTTGCCGGCCGTGATGCGCCGCAGGAGGCGCCGCAGACCGCCCCTGCCGCTCCCGCGTCCCCCGTGATCGTTCCGGGGAGGCGTATCGGCCGAAACCTCGTCCATACCTCGAAGCGTATGACATCCCCACCCGAATCGACCCCATCGGCCGGGTCGGGAGCGGCGCAGGCGCGCCCTCGCCATCGCGGTGAAGCACCCGACCTCCGGGACGCCCATCAGGCGGGCCGCGAGGAGGTACAGCGCGGCGCCGCCGAGGCCGCCGGCCGCCACCGCGAGCAGCGCGGGGAGCCGGTCCCCCGGCAGCCTGCCGGACGCTCCGGCGACCGCCGCCGCGAACGCCGGCGCGGGCAGGGCCGCCAGGTGCAGCCGGGCGGGGCGGCCTGCGCGGCACCGCCGATCTCGTCGCCTTCGGGGGCCTGCCGGTCGGCGGGGCCGGGGTCGGCGACGTCGCCGGGGTCCTCGACCGGGACGAGGCCGGGTTCCGGTTCGCCGGGCGGCTCGGCGCGCTCCGCCTCGTCGATGACGCCCGGCATGAGGATCCGGCGCCCGCCGGGCTCGTCCATCGGCACCACCCCCGGTGGCGCCGGTATGCCCGCGGGCGCGCGTCCCCGTCCTCGGCCGGACGGCCGATTCCGGGGACGCGCGCGGGCGGGGCGGCGGGAGCCCGTCAGCGGAGGGCGGCCTCCACGGCGGGGACGCGGATCGTCCGCCGGGTCGCGCCGAAGGCCGTCAGGCCGGTGAGCACGGCGGCGAGGGCGACGACCGCGGCGTAGGTCCGGACGTCGCCGTCCGGGACGGCGGAGTCGCGCCGGGCGAGCCCGAACGGGACGATCGTGAAGACCGAGGCGACGGTGCCGAGGACGACGCCGGTGACGGTCAGCACCGCCGACTCCAGCGCGACCGCGGTGAGCACCTGGCGCGGGGTGGCGCCGGCGAGCCGGGTCTGGCCGAACTCGCGGCCCCGGTGCGCGGTCGCCGCGATCAGCGTGTTGACCAGCATGATCGCGGTGAACAGCACCACCATGCCGATGACGACGAAGTTGAGCGTCTCGATGCTCTTGTCCTCGGGCGTCTTGGCGAGGCCGGCCGCGTCCATCGCCGCGTTCTCGGTGGCCTGCAGGTACAGCGTGCCGACCGCCGTCCCGACGAACAGGACGACCGGCGTGACCGCGGAGGCGAGCGCGCCCGTCCGGCGTCGCATGGTGGCCGCCGCGAGGTCGCCGGCCGCCCCGCCGAGCGCGCGCAGCGGCCCGGCCGCCAGGGCGGCCGCCCGGCGCACGATCGCCGGGGCGAGCAGCGCCAGCCCGATCCCGGCGAAGATGTCGGCCTGCCCGGACGTCGCCATCGCGTCGCTGCTGCCGTCCATGACCGTGACCGTGACGATCGCCTCGCTCGCGGCGGCCAGCAGGAACAGCGCCGCGAACACGATCCGCTTCTTGCTCAGCCGCGCGTCGTCGGCGGCGGCCGCCGCCATCGACTCCGCCGCGCGGCCGCGGACGGCGCGCCGCGCGGCGATCAGCGCGGCGGCGACCGCGGAGACCAGCGTGACGCCGATCCCGATCGACAGGGCGGCGGGGCCGAAGTGGTAGCCGACCTCCGCCGGGACCTGGCCGGTGTCGTGCAGCAGCCCGAGCAGCGCCCGGCCGGCCGCGATCGCGGGGGCGATCGCGGCGAGCGCCGCCACGAGGGCCAGGCCCGCCGCCTCGCCGACGATCATCCGGGCGAGCTGGCCGGGGGTCGCGCCGGCGCTCTTCAGCAGCGCCATCTCCGCCGCCCGCTGCCGGACCGACAGGGTCAGCGTCGAGGCGACCGCGAAGACCACCAGCAGCAGCCCCCAGCCGCCGACCACGGTCGCCATCGTCGTCAGCGTCTCGCGGGCCGCCCCGGTCGCGCCGCTCCCCTCCGCCGTGTCGAGCATCGAGGCGAACCCCATGACCATCGTCGCGCCGAGGAGCATCGCGAGGAAGCTCGCGGCGAACGCGCTCGCGCGCTTGCGCAGCGAGCGCAGGGCCAGTCCCAGCATGATCACACCCCCGCCGTCGCGCGCTGGCGCTCGACCTCGTCGGCCAGGCGGGTCATCCGCTCCGCGACGGCCTCGGCCGTCGGCGCGGCCTGGTGGCCGACGATCCGCCCGTCCGCCAGGTACAGGACGGACCCGGCGAACGACGCGGCGACCGGGTCGTGGGTGACCATCACCACCGTCTGCCCGTACTCCCGCACCGACTCGCGGAGCAGTTCCAGCACGTCCCGGGCGCTGCGGGTGTCGAGCGCGCCGGTCGGCTCGTCCGCGAACACCACCCGCGGCCGGGTGATCAGCGCCCGCGCGATCGCCACCCGCTGCTGCTGTCCGCCGGACAGCTCCGCCGGCAGGTGGTGCAGCCGGTCGCCGAGGCCCACCCGCTCCAGGACGGCGCGCGCCCGCGACCGGTCCACCCGGCGTCCCGCGAGCTTCAGCGGCAGCACCGCGTTCTGCAGCACGTCCAGCGTCGGGAGCAGGTTGAACTGCTGGAAGACGAAGCCGATCCGCTGCCGCCGGAACCTGGTCAGCGCGGCCTCGCCGCCGCCCGACAGCTCGGCGCCGTCCACGAAGACCCGGCCCGCGGTCGGCCGGTCCAGGCCCGCCGCGCACTGCAGCAGCGTGCTCTTGCCCGACCCGGACGGGCCCATCACCGCCGTGAACGACCCGGCCGGCAGCGACAGCGACACGCCGTCCAGCGCGACCACCCGGTTGCCCTCGGCGCCGTAGACCTTGCGCACGTCCTCCAGCCGGAGCGCCTCACCGGGCGCCTGGGCCGCCGCGGCGGCCCGGTTTCGTCCGAACATCGTCCTCACCTCCGCCGGGCGCCCCCTCGCGGGGCGCCTCGGGAAACGAAATTACGGACGGCGAGAGCGCCCGAGGATGGGTCCACCACGCCGATCGGGGTAGGCAAAACCCCACCATCGCCGGGCCACCGCCTTCGCATGGACCCCGCCGGGCGGCTAGAGTCGCCCCCGGTGCGCCGGGAAGTCTGGTCGGCAGGTCCCGTCATCCGCATGCCGACCGGGAGGCTCCGTGCAGGCGACCGCCGCCATCGTCATCTTCATCTGCGCGTACGTGCTGATCGCGACGGAGAAGGTGCACCGGACGGCGGTGGCGCTCGGCGGCGCGGGCCTAATGCTGCTGCTGCACATCACCGATGCCGAGGGCGCGTTCTTCTCCTCCGACTCCGGGATCGACTGGAACGTCATCTTCCTCCTGCTGGGGATGATGGTGATCGTCTCGGTGCTGCGGCGCACCGGCGTGTTCGAGTACGTGGCGATCTGGGCCGCCAAGCGCGCGCGGGGACGCCCCTACCGGCTCATGGTCATGCTGGTCGTGCTGACGGCCTTCGCGTCCGCGCTGCTGGACAACGTGACCACCGTCCTGCTGATCGCGCCCGTCACGTTCCTCGTCTGCAAGAGGCTCGCGCTGGCTCCCGAGCCGTACCTGATCGCCGAGGTCATGGCGTCCAACATCGGCGGCACCGCCACCCTCGTCGGCGACCCGCCCAACATCATCATCGCCAGCCGGGGCGGGCTGTCGTTCAACGACTTCCTCGTGCACCTGGCGCCGCTGGTCCTGGTGCTGCTCGCGGTGTTCTGCCTGCTCTGCCGATGGTTGTTCCGCTCGGCGTTCCGCTACGACCCCGACCTGGCGGCCGAGGTCATGGCGCTGAAGGAGCGGGAGGTCATCACCGACCCGCGGCTGCTCGCGCAGGGCCTCGGCGTCCTCGCCCTCGTGATCGCCGCGTTCGTGCTCCACCCCGTGCTGCACTACGAGCCGTCCGTGGTCGCGCTGCTCGGCGCCGGGCTGCTCGTCGCCGCCACCAAGGTCACCACGGAGGAGGCGCTCAGCGAGGTCGAATGGCCCACGCTGGTGTTCTTCGCCGGGCTGTTCGTCATGGTGGGCGGGCTCGTCGAGACCGGCGTCATCGGCGACGTCTCCAAGGCCGCCGCCGACGCCACCGAGGGCCGCCTCGGCGCGGCCGCGATGCTGCTGCTGTGGGCGTCCGCCGTGCTGTCGGCGATCGTGGACAACATCCCCTACGTGGCGACGATGAGCCCGATCGTCGCCGACCTCGTCCAGCAGCACCCCGGAGAGCAGGGGCACGTCCTGTGGTGGGCGCTCGCCCTCGGCGCCGACCTCGGCGGCAACGCCACCGCCATCGGCGCCAGCGCCAACGTGGTCGTCCTCGGCATCGCCGCCCGCAACGGGACCCCGATCAGCTTCTGGCGCTTCACCCGCTACGGGATCGTCGTCACCCTGATCACGGTCGCGCTCTGCGTGCCCTACCTCTGGCTCCGCTACCTGTAGCCGCCGCGCCCGCGGGGGCTACCGGGGCAGGCCGTGATGCCGCAGCGCCGCGTGCCCGGCCACGGTCCCCGCGACGACCAGCACCACCAGCAGGGCGCAGCCGGCGATGACGGCCGCCGGCCGCGCCGCTCGGGCGGCCGCGGCCACCGCGCCGGCCACCGCCAGCGCGGCGCCCCCGCCGATCAGCCACGGCTGGGCGGCCCGGTGCACGATCAGCCACGACTCGTCGTCGGCCTTGCTGCGCGCGGTGCGGATCCCCACCAGGCCGTTGCGCGGGATGCGGCCGGTGGCGGTGAACCGCCCGACGATCGCGACCAGCACGCCGGCCGCGACCAGGACCAGCCCCGTGGCGACGTTCACGGCCCTCACCCCTCTTCGTCTCATGACCATGATGCCCCGCCGCCACGGGCATGGCGCAACCGGCCGGGCGCGGCGGGCGTCCGGCACGCGACGACGTTGGGGATGACCGGCGGTTAGCGGCGGGCGTTGGGCCGCTTGCCCTTGTTGTGCTTGCTGCGCTTGCGGGCACGGCGTTTGCGCGTCTTCTTCGACATGTCCCGATTGACCACCCGCGGGGGCGGTCAGGGCAAGCAATCGGCCGGGCTCGGGACACGGAAAACCCGCCCCGCCGCACGTCCGAAAAGGGGTGCGGCGGGGGCGGGCCCGGTGGTCCGGGGGGTCAGCGGACCTCGGTGATCTCGGGGCCGCGCTCGAACGGGTCGAAGGTCTCCACGGCCTCCTCCTCGTCGTCCTGGCCGGCCTCGCTGAACTCCTTGGGGATCTGCAGCTCCAGCAGGTCGCGCGGCGGCATCGGCGCGTCGCCGCGGTGCACGACCACGCCGCGCAGCACGTCCTCCAGGACCTGCCACTGCTCCTCGTCCTCGATCGCGGCGCCCTGCACCACGGCCTGCAGGAACCAGCGGGGGCCGTCCACGCCGAGGAACCGGATGATCTGCGGCGCCCAGCCCTGCTCGATGAACTCGGCCGGGATCTGCTCCCGGACCTCCTGCGGCATCTCGGCGAGGACCTCCTCGGTCAGCGCCGCGGGGACCATCGCCAGCAGTTCGGGGCCGAACGGGCCCTCGCCCTCCTGGGTCTGGCCCTGCGCCTCCTCCTGGATGTCCTTGGCGGTCTCACGGCGCACGTCGTCCCAGATGCCGCTGCGCTTCGGCGCGGCGAACACCTGGAGCTGCATGGCGCTCTCCTCGTACTGCACCAGTACGGCGACGGGCCGCCCGTCGATCGGATTCCCCTCCTCGTCCACCTGGGTGGCCTCGAAGTTCACCTGGAAACCCAGCCCCGGCGCGACCGGCACCTTGAGTGACCCGAAGTCGAGCCGCTGCAGTTCGGGGAAGGAGTCCTCGGAGTCCCACGGACCGCCCTTGGCCGACTCCGCCTTGGCGGGAGCCTCCTCGGCGGTCTCCGCCGGCTCCTCGGTCACCTCGGGACCCTTCTCGGGCTCCTCGGCCTGCCGGCGACGTCCAAAAGCCACGACTCACGCTCCTTCTCGACTGTGCTCATTGTTCCCGGACACGCGCGTGGCGCCGAAACCGCCCGTGGAGCCGAATCCGTCGGTCCCGCGCGCCGCTCCGGGAAGGTCGGCGACCTCGTGGAACACCGCGCGCTCCACCCGCTGCACGACCATCTGCGCAATGCGGTCTCCGCGCCGCAGCGTGACCGCGGCGCGGGGGTCGGTGTTCAGCAGGGTCACCTTGATCTCACCCCGATAGCCGGCGTCGACCGTACCGGGTGCGTTGACTATGGTCACTCCCAACCTAGCGCCCAATCCGGACCGGGGGTGAATGAAAGCGGCGTAGCCGTCGGGCAGGGCGATCGCCACCCCGGTCGGGACGACGGCGCGCTCCCCGGGCGGCAGCTCGACGTCCACCGCCGCGACCAGGTCGGCGCCGGCGTCGCCGGGGTGCGCGTACGCGGGCAGCGGCAGCTCGGGATCAAGCCGCCGGATCAGCACATCGACCTTGCTCACGGGCTCCACCTCAACGCGTACCTGCCGGAGAACGACCCGACCCTATCCGCGGCGCCGCAACCGGCCGCCGCCGAAACGCCGCCGCGCGAGTCCGGCAGTTGACCCTACCCGTTCCCGGAGCTGACCACTTCCGGAAGGTTTGGCCGCGAAGAATCGGATTATGCGTAATAGCGGCCCGGATGCCCCCGGCGAAGACCGCCACCGCCGTCGTCTCCCTCTGCGCCCTCGCCCCCCTGCTCCTCTGACTCCGGCCGGAGCCGAGGGCGGAGTTCGCGATCATGGTCCAGTCGACGCGGTATGCGGCGGATGGCAGACTGAGACTTCGTTCGTCTTCTGGAAAGGCCCGTTCGCCGTGTGGTCGCTGGTGGTGTTCCTCGTCCTGAGGGGATTCGCCATCGGCGAGTGGGCGGGATCGGTGCCGGGGCAGCCGGCGCTCATGGTGCTGGCGACGGTCACGGTGGCCGGGCTGCTGGTGCTGGCGGCCGTACGGTTCGCCGCGGCGCGGCGGGGCCGGGCGGCGGCCATGGCTCAGGTCCGGACGACCCTGCGGGACAGGACGCTGCGCACGGCTTTCCTGCCGCAGCGCGACCCCGACGCGGCGGGACGCCCCCGCCCGAGAGCACCCGGAACGGAGATCGCGGCCGCCTGAGCGCGGCCGGGACGCATCCCGATCTCCTCTCGTTCCGGAAGGCTCTTTCATGTTCGATGTACCTGTTTCGATCGCCGCCGCCCTCGTCACGGGCCTGGCGGACGTCCTGCAGCCGCTCGCCGGCGACCTCGCCACCGCGCTGGCGATCGTGCTGTTCACCGCCGCCGTGCGGCTGGCCCTGGTTCCGCTGTCCGTCGCGGCGGCCAAGGGCGAGCGGACGCGGGCGCGGCTGATGCCCAAGGTCCAGGCGCTGCAGAAGAGGCACGCGAAGAACCCCGAGCGGCTCAAGCGGGAGATGGCCTCGCTCTACGAGGCGGAAGGCGCGACGCCGGTCGCCGGGTGCCTGCCCGTGCTCGCGCAGGTGCCGTTCTTCATGGTCACCTACCGGCTGTTCATGTCGGCGACCGTGGCCGGGCACCAGAACCTGCTGCTCGCGCACACGCTGCTCGCCGCGCCGCTGGGGCAGAACTGGGTCGGGGTCCTCGGCGGGGGGCTGCTCGCGCCGCCGTCGCTGGTGTTCCTCGGGCTGTTCGTCCTGCTGGGCGCGGTCGCGGTGTGGTCGTCGCGGCGGGTCACCGCCGAGGGGCCGATGGGCGCCGTGGCGAGGGTGATGCCGTTCGGGACGGTCGTCGCGGCGGCGTTCGTGCCGCTCGCCGCCGGGCTGTACCTGCTCACGTCCGGCGCGTGGGCGGCGGTGGAGCGGGCCGTGCTGCAGCGGCGGATCGTCGCCGCCGGCTGATGCCCCTTGACGGCGTCGCCGGTGTCTCGGTTCGATGGAAACCGAACGAGATTCTGGACGTGAGGGCGGTGCGCAGTGACGACGACGGTGCCGGACACCGGCAAGCCGAGCGTGTCGGATCTGGCCTTCTGGGCCCTGCCGCCGGACCGGCGGATGGCCGAGTTCGCCGAGCTGCGGCGGCGCGAGCATCCCGCGTTCTTCCCGGAGCTGAAGCTGCCGTTCGTCAAGCAGGGTCCCGGCTTCTACGCGCTGACCAGGCACGCCGACGTCGTCGAGGCGAGCCGGACGCCGCAGATCTTCAGCAGCGAGCCGTGCTCCAACAGCATCGCCGACCTGCCGGGCTACCTGGCCCGCTACTTCGGCTCGATGATCAACATGGACGACCCCCGGCACGCCAAGATCCGCAAGATCGTGTCGCGGGCGTTCACCCCGCGCGTCCTGGAGAAGATGGAGACCGACCTCCAGGCCGCCGCGACCCGCATCGTGGACGACCTGATCGAGAAGGGGTCGGCTGACTTCGTCACCGACGTCGCCGCGCGGCTCCCCCTCCAGGTCATCTGCGACATGATGGGCATCCCCGACCCCGTCCGCCCGATGGTGTACGAGCGGACGAACATCATCCTGGGGCTCGGCGACCCCGAGTACAGCGGCGGCAAGGACTACACCCGCGACGGCATCACCCGCCTCGGCGCGCTGTACGGGCTGCTCAGGGTGATGGTCGCCGGGTACGAGCTGAACCACCTGGCGATGAGGCTCGCCCGGCGGCGCCGCCGGCACCCGGGCGACGACCTGGTGTCCGCGCTGATCTCCGCCGAGGTGGACGGGGAGCGGCTCACCGACCAGGAGATCGGGTCCTTCTTCATCCTGCTCGTGGTGGCCGGCAACGAGACGACGCGGAACGCGATGTCGCACGGCCTCAAGCTGTTCACCGACAACCCCGAGCAGCGCGCCCTGCTGCTGGAGGACTTCGACGCGCACATGCCCGGCGCCGTGGAGGAGATCGTCCGGATGGCGACGCCGGTCATCCAGTTCCGCCGCACGCTCACGCGGGACCACGTGATGAACGGCCACCAGTACCGCGCGGGCGACAAGGTGCTGCTGTTCTACAACTCCGCCAACCGGGACGAGACCGTCTTCGAGAACCCCGACGTCTTCGACATCACCCGCTCCCCCAACCCGCACGTCGGGTTCGGCGGGCCCGGCCCGCACTTCTGCCTCGGCGCGAACCTGGCCCGCCGCGAGATCACGGTGATGTTCCGGGAGCTGTTCACCCGCGTCCCGGACATCCGCGCCACCGGGGAGCCCGACCGGCTGTTCTCCAGCTTCATCAACGGCATCAAGCACCTGCCCTGCACGTTCTGAACCCGAGCGCCGAGCACCGCGCGTTCCGGGCCGGGCGGGCGTCAGCTGGTCGGCGCGAGCACGACGTCGACGGTCAGATCGGCGGGCGCGGCCTCCAGCGTGAGGTCGGCGATGCGGCCGGCGGCGGCCAGATCCGGCCGGGCGATGTGCGTCACCTCCGCGCCGCGGACGACGGCGCGGGACACGTCGGCGCGCATCGACGCCTTCGCCTCCGACTTCGCCTTGCGGACCTGGCGGAGCGCCTCGCCCGTCGCCGCGAGGACGGCCGGGTCGCCGCCCGCGGGCAGTTCGGCGGCCGACGGCCAGGGCGCCGCGTGCACCGACCCGTGCCGCCACCACGACCAGACCTCCTCGGTCACGAACGGCAGGACGGGCGCGAACAGGCGCAGCAGCACCGACAGCGCCGTGCGCAGCGCGGCGCGCGCCGACTGCGCCTCCGGGCCGTCCCCGTAGGCGCGGGACTTCACCAGTTCGAGGTAGTCGTCGCAGAACTCCCAGAAGAACCGCTCGGTGCGCTCCAGCGCCCGCGCGTAGTCGTAGCCCTCGAACGCCTCGGTCGCGTCGCGGACGACGCCGGACAGCGCCGCCAGCACGGCCCTGTCGAGCGGCTCGGTGACGGACGCGCCGGCCTCGGCCTCGCCCAGCCCCAGCACGAACTTGGAGGCGTTGAGGATCTTGATGGCGAGGCGGCGGCCGACCTTGATCTGCCCGGTGTCGAAGGCGGTGTCGGTGCCGGGCCGCCCGCTGGCCGCCCAGTACCGGACGGCGTCGGAGCCGTACTGGCGCAGCAGGTCGATCGGCGTGACGACGTTGCCCTTGGACTTCGACATCTTCTTGCGGTCGGGGTCGAGGATCCACCCGGACAGCGCGGTCGCCTTCCACGGCAGCGAGCCGTGCTCCAGGTGGCTGCGGACGACCGTGGAGAACAGCCACGTCCGGATGATGTCGTGCGCCTGCGGCCGCAGATCGTAGGGGAACACGCGGCCGAACAGGTCGGCGTCGCGCTCCCAGCCGCCCGCGATCTGCGGGGTCAGCGACGACGTCGCCCAGGTGTCCATCACGTCGGGGTCGCCGATGAAGCCGCCCGGCTCGCCGCGCTGCTCCTCGGTGAACCCCGGCGGGGCGTCGGACGACGGGTCGACCGGCAGCGCGTCCTCCGGCGGGACGATCGGCGCGTCGTAGCGCGGCTCCCCGGAGCCGTCCAGCGGATACCAGACGGGGATCGGCACGCCGAAGAACCGCTGGCGGGAGATCAGCCAGTCGCCGTTGAGGCCCTCGACCCAGTTCTCATAGCGGGCGCGCATGTAGGCGGGGTGCCACTCCAGCTCGCGCCCGCGCGCGAGCAGCTCGGCGCGGACGCCCTCGTCGCGGCCGCCGTTGCGGATGTACCACTGCCGGGTCGTGACGATCTCCAGGGGCTTGCCGCCCTTCTCGTAGAACTTCACCGGCCGGGTGATCCTGCGCGGCTCGCCGTCCAGGTCGCCGGACTCGCGCAGCATCTCGGCGACGCGCTCCCTGGCGGAGACCACCGTCTTGCCGGCCAGCTCCGCGTAGGGCTCCGCGGCGACGCCCGCGGGCGGCTCGGCGGCGATGCGGCCGTCCCAGTCGATGATCGCGCGGGTGGGCAGGTTCAGCTCGCGCCACCACGTGACGTCCGTGACGTCGCCGAACGTGCAGATCATCGCGATGCCGGAGCCCTTGCCGGGCTCGGCCAGCCGGTGCGCGAGGACCGGGACCTCCACGCCGAACAGCGGCGTGCGGACGGTCGTCCCGAACAGCTCCCGGTACCGCTCGTCGTCGGGGTGCGCGACCAGCGCGACGCAGGCGGGCAGCAGCTCCGGCCGCGTCGTCTCGATGTACACCGGGCGCTCGTCGCCGTGGAACCGGATGCGGTAGAACGCGCCGGGGTGCTCGCGGTCCTCCAGCTCGGCCTGCGCGACGGCGGTGCGGAACGTGACGTCCCACAGCGTCGGCGCCTCCGAGACGTACGCCTCGCCGCGCGCCAGGTTGCGCAGGAAGGCGCGCTGCGACGCCTTCCGGGAGACGTCGCCGATGGTCGTGTAGAGGTGGTTCCAGTCGACCGAGAGGCCGACCTGGCGCCACATCTCCTCGAACGCCTTCTCGTCCACCTCGGTGAGGCGTTCGCACAGCTCGATGAAGTTGCGCCGCGAAATCGGCAGCTGCCGTTTCGGGTCGGGCTTCGCCGGCGGTTCGAAGTCGGGATCGTACGGAAGGGACGGATCGCACCGGACGCCGAAATGGTTCTGCACGCGGCGCTCGGTCGGCAGGCCGTTATCGTCCCACCCCATCGGGTAGAAGACCGCGCGACCGCGCATGCGGTGGAACCGCGCGACGGTGTCGGTGTGGGTATAGGAGAAGACGTGTCCGACGTGGAGGGAGCCGCTCACCGTGGGCGGCGGGGTGTCGATCGAGTAGACCTCCGCGCGCGGGCGGGTGCGGTCGAAGCGGTAGACGCCCTCGTCCTCCCAGACGCGTACCCACTTCTCCTCCAGGCCGTCCAGGGAGGGCTTCGGAGGGACGTGCGGAGTACGCGGCTGCTCTGTCATGAAGCAATGGTATTGACATCGGCACCGGCCGCATGCCATTTACCGGCGCCGACCCGGCGCCCGCCGTCACCGCCGGGGGCGGGCCGTTCCGGTAGCGTCGGAGACGACAGACGAGCGGAGGACGAAAATGGCGGATAAGGGCGACATCGGGTGGCGGGTGATGGCCGGCGCCGCGGCGTTCGCGGGCGGGTTCGTCGCGAAGAAGGCCATCACGATGATCTGGAAGAAGAGCACCGGCAAGGAGCCCCCGACCAACCCCGAGTCGCCGGAGGTCGACCTGGCCGAGGCGGTCGGGTGGGCCGTCGTCATGGGCGTCGGCATGGAGCTGGCCCGGCTGCTCGCCACCCGCGCCGTGGCGCACCAGTACGCCAAGGGCACCGGCGAGCTCCCGTCCCATCTGAAGGTCGACGCCTGACCCGTGTCGTTCCGGGGGGGCGACCCCCTGGAACGGTCGCCGGGCGCTCAGGCCGGTCGCTCGGCGCCGGTCGCTCGGCGCGGGTTGCCCGGCGCGGGGCGGCGCCGGGTGCTCGGCGCCGGTCGCTCAGCGGGGGCGTTTCCGGTCGGATCCGGGGAGCGCGTTCGGGTGGGCGCCGGGGAGCGGGGGCGTGATCCCGGCGGCCTCGCGCAGGTCGTTGCGGACCTTCAGGGCCAGGGCCTTGGTCGCGGAGCGGTTGAGGGCGGCGCCCGCGGCGGCGCCGGTCAGGAACGGGCCCATGGTGCTCATGCTCCGGCCGAAGGTGCGCAGCATGCGTTTGCGGAGGGCGGCCTTGGCGGCGGTGCCGAGGGCGCTGGTGAGCGACCCGGCCTCCAGCGGGTTGATGCCGCGCTGCCGGGCCCAGGAGGTGACGAACGCGGCGCCGCGGGCGGTACCGCTGCCTTGCACGCGGACGCCGTACACCTCGTGCAGCTCCGCGATCATCTTGACCTCGATCGCCGCGACGACGAGCGCCTCGGCGGCCAGCTGGGCGGGGGCCGACAGCAGCAGCGGCGGGGCGGCGAACTCCACGGCGGCGAGCGCGCCGCCGGCCGCGCCGACGGCGGTCGTGCCGTTGCCCGCCACCTTCACGATCCGGTCCGCGAGCTCCTCGCCCATCAACCCGCGGTGGTGGGCCTGCAGCGTCTCCAGGTCGCGGATCGGGATGTGCGGCGCGGCCTCGACGAGCAGGTCGCCGAGCCACTTGCCGCGCGCGACGCCCGCGGCCCCCACCTTGCGGGCGCTCTGGCCGAGCAGCCTGGCCAGTCGCCCGAGCAGGCGGCCGCGGGTCTCGCGGTCCATGTCCTCGTCGGCGGTGAGCCGTCCGATCAGCTCACCGAGCTCCGTGGAGCCGTCGCGGCGCGCCGGCTCCACCTCGTCATGCCGTTTCTCGATCTCTCCCGACACTCCTGCGGCCACTCCCGGTCAGGCGGCGCACTCGCGGCAGATCGGCTGGCCGTTCTTCTCGCCGGCCAGCTGGCTGCGGTGGTGCACCAGGAAGCAGCGGGTGCAGGTGAACTCGTCGGCCTGCCGCGGAACCACCCGGAAGGTGAGCTCCTCGTTGGACAGGTCGGCGCCGGGCAGCTCGGCGACCTCGCCGGCGTCCAGGTCCTCGTCGATGATGCTGGCGGCCTTGTCGGCCCGCCGGGCCTGGAGCTCCTGGAGGCTGTCCTCGCTGAGGTCGTCGTCCGTCTTGCGTGGGCTGTCGTAGTCGGTCGCCATCTTCTATCTCCATCCCCCTCAGTGCTTTATGCGCCCCGTCGCGCGGATCTAACGCTCAAGGGTCCGTTCTTGTGCCCGATCCGGGCGGGAAATTCTGTCACGGTTGGTGACCTGCGACACACGAGGCGCGACCGTTCCCACGAGTGACACCGGTCACCCGGATCTTTCCTCGTACTGTGTCTTCCGTCACATACCCGGCGCGTACCGGCGGCCCGGTCACCGGGCCGGGGCACCTGCCGGAGTTCCCGCGGCGGCGGGGATCATATCGGTCCCGGCGGCGTTGCGCGCGCCGACCGGCCCCGCGCGCCGGGACCCGTCCGGTCCCGCGGCGGTCCCGCGGCGGTCCCGCGGCGGCGGGCGCGGCGGGACGGCCCGACCCGGCCGCCGCGATACCGAACCAGACTGATCGGTGAAACGTCTGAACTAACGCGATATCGTGCCCGCCTGAGGTTGGGGGCGGGCCCCTGCGGAGGTTCACCCGGCGGTCGTCAGGACGCCGGCAGAGGCCCGCGGCGGGTCCGGCGCACAATGTCGCGGACATCACTGCGGGTCAATGGAGGGTCAGATGCCGGATGCCGCTCCGCTGGAGCCGGGCGATCCTAGGGCACTCGGACAGTACGAGGTCATCGGACGGCTGGGCGCCGGGGGTCAGGGCGCCGTCTTCCTGGGCAAGGCGCCGGGAGGCGAGTACGTCGCGATCAAGCTGCTGCACGCGCAGATGGCCAACGACCCGGCCGCGCGTGCCCGTTTCACCCGCGAGGTGAGTGCGGCGCAGAAGGTCGAGCCCTTCTGCACGGCGCGGGTCCTGGAGGCCGACGTCCACGGGGACCAGCCCTACGTCGTCAGCGAGTTCATCGACGGGCCGTCCCTGCACGACGTGGTCGCGCACGACGGGCCGCGCAGTCCCGAGGAGCTGGAGCGGCTCGCGATCGGCACGGCCACCGCGCTCGCGGCCATCCACGAGGCCGGGATCGTGCACCGCGACTTCAAGCCGAACAACGTGATGCTGGCCGCCGACGGCCCGCGCGTCGTCGACTTCGGCATCGCCCGGACGGTCAACTCGCAGGAGAGCGCGGTCACCGCGACCGGCATGGTGGTCGGCACGCCCGGCTACCTCGCGCCCGAGCAGCTGACCGGCGCGCCGCTCACCCCGGCCGTCGACATCTTCGCCTGGGGCGCGACCATGGTGTTCGCCGCCACCGGTCAGTCGCCGTTCGAGGCGGACACGCTGCCGGTGATCATCAACCGGATCCTGAACGAGGAGCCGGACCTGTCGGCGCTGCCCGCGGGCCCGCTGCGCGACCTGATCGGGCGCTGCCTGTCCAAGGACGCGGGCCTGCGCCCGCCCGCCCCGCAGCTGCTGCTGAACCTGCTCGGCGCCGTCGGCGCCGCGCCCGCCGGGCAGTCCGCGGGGCAGGAGGAGCTGCTCAACCAGGGCACCCGGATCGCCTCGCAGCTGCCCCCGCCGCCCCCGGTGCCGCCCGCGCCGCAGCAGCGGCCGCAGCCGCAGATCACCCCGCCGCCGATGCCGCTGCACCAGGGCGCGATGCCGGGCCCGACCACGCCCCCGCCGCAGCCCATCACGCCGCCGCCGATGCCGATGTACCAGGGGCCGGCCGCGCCGCCGCCCCCGCCGCAGCCGGGCATGCCGATGCAGCAGCCGATGCCGCCGGGGCCGGGCTACGGCCCGCCGCCGAAGCGGTCCAGCTCGGCCGGGCCGATCATCGCGATCGGCTGCGGCGGGCTCGCGCTGATCGTGATCCTGGTGGTCGTGGTGCTGGCGATCATCGGGGCCAACAGCGACGACGACGCGGACCCGTTCCCGACCTACCCGACGAGCACGTACACGCCGCCCGACGACTACACCCCGACGCCGCGCGTGACGGGCGGGCTGGTCGGCAACTTCACCGGCGACGGGAACCAGCCGGGCGCGGGCGCCGGGCACGAGAAGTTCGAGGCCAAGTTCTCCCTGATCTACTCGACCGGCGTCGCGACCTACACCTACCCGTCCGGCGCGCAGGACAAGTGCTACACGCGCCTGTCGCTGCTGTCGTCCGAGGACGACAAGGTCGAGTACCGGGAGACCCCGATGGCGGGGATGGACCCGAAGGAGTGCGCCGCCGGGTACGTCACCTTCATCCCGTCGTCGTCCGGCGAGTCGATGCGCTGGGAGTGGCGGCAGATCCGGAGCGACCCGACCCCCGCCGCGTACGGGAACGTGTCGAAGTCCTGACCCGCGGATCCGTCCGAGCCGAACGCCCCGGCCGCCTCGCGAGAGGCGGCCGGGGCGTTCCGCGTCGCCGGGGCGTTCCGCGTCGCCGGGGCGCTCCCTCGGCCGCCGGGCGGGTCAGCCGGGCGGCAGCCGGACGGTGACGATCAGCCCGCCCCCGGGGCGGGGCGCAGCGTAGACGGCGCCGCGGTGCGCGAGCACCACCGAGCGGACGATCGACAGGCCGAGCCCCGCGCCCTTGGACGACTCGACGCGGTCGGCGTTCAGCCGCCGGAACGGCTCGAACAGCCGCTCCACCTCGTAGGCGGGGACCACCGGCCCGGTGTTCTCGACCTGGACGGTGGCGTAGCCGTCGAGCATGCCGGTGCGGATCCACAGCTCCCCGCCGCTCTCCAGGTTGTGCTTGATCGCGTTCTCGACCAGGTTCGACACGAGGTGCTCCAGCAGCACGGGGTCGCCGAGCGCCACGCCCTGCGTCAGCTCCGGGTGGACGGCCACGTCGCAGTCGTGCTCGCGGCGGGACGACTGCTCCAGCACCGTCGCCGCCACCTCCGCCATGTCGACCGGGGTGCGGGCGGTCAGCTCCCGCTCGCTGCGGGCGAGCAGCAGCAGCCCCTCGATGAGCCGCTCGTGCCGGGCGTTGGTGGCCAGCAGCGTCTTGCCGACGGTGCGCAGGTCGTCGGACGCGTCGGGGTCGCCGAGCGCCACCTCCAGCAGCGTCCGGTTGATCGCGAGCGGGGTGCGCAGCTCGTGCGAGGCGTTCGCGACGAACCGGCGCTGCGAGTCGAACGCCTGCCCGAGCCGCTCCAGCATCGCGTCGAAGGTGTCGGCCAGCTCCTTGATCTCGTCGTCCGGGCCCTCCAGCGCTATGCGCTCGTGCAGCGTGCTCTCCGACAGCCGGCGCGCGGTCGTGGTGACCCGCTGCAGCGGGCTGAGCGCCCGGTCGGCGACGAAGTAGCCGAGCACCAGCGTGATGACGCCGACCCCGCCGAGCGCGAGCAGCGACCGCCCGACCAGCTGCTTCATCGTCTGCTCGACGAACTGGCGCTGCAGCTCGGCGGACTCCTCCGGGGTGATGCCGAGGCCGATCACCTTGACGTTGCCGAGGATGTTGGCCATCAGGAACGACATCACGAACAGCAGCAGCGCCCCGGCCATGAAGAACAGCAGCCCGTACAGCAGGGTCAGCCGCAGCCGGACGCTCATCCGGCCGGGCAGCGCGGTCAGCGGGCCGCCGTCGCCGCGCCACATCCCCTTGGGGGCCGGGTAGGGCTGCGGGACCTGCTGCGGGCCCGGCCGCCGCCACCGGCCGCCGCGCCGGCCGCCCTCCCCGCCGCCGGGGACGGCGGTGGGCTGGGTCGCCTGCGCGCCGTTGTCGTGTACGCCGCCGTCCTGCGCGCCGTCGGGGCGCGCGCCGGCGGACCCGTGCGCCCGCACTGCGGGGTCGTCCGGCCCGTGCTGGGGTGCGGTCACAGCCGGTACCCCACGCCGGGCACGGTCTCGATCACCGGGGGGTCGCCGAGCTTCTTGCGCAGCGTCATCATCGTCACCCGGACGACGTTGGTGAACGGGTCGATGTGCTCGTCCCACGCCTTCTCCAGCAGCTGCTCGGAGCTGACGACGGCGCCGTCCGCGCTGAGCAGCACCTCCAGGACCGCGAACTCCTTGCGGGTCAGGTCGATCGGGCGGCCGTCCCGCGCGACCTCGCGGCGGGCGGGGTCGAGGGTGATCCCGGCGCGCTCCAGGACGGGCGGCAGCGGCGCCGCGGCGCGGCGGCCGAGGGCGCGCACCCGGGCGATCAGCTCGGCGAACGCGAACGGCTTGGCCAGGTAGTCGTCGGCGCCGATGGACAGGCCCTCGACCCGGTCGTCCAGCTCGCCCGCCGCGGTGAGCATGATGATCCGCGCCGGGTAGCGCTGCGCGACGAGCTGCTTGCACACGTCGTCGCCGTGGACCTTCGGCAGGTCGCGGTCGAGCACGATCACGTCGTACTCGTTGACGCCCGCCCGCTCAAGCGCGCCCGCGCCGTCGTAGGCCACGTCCACCGCCAGCGTCTCCCTGCGCAGGCCGGTGGCGATCGCGTCGGCGAGCACCCGCTCGTCTTCGACGACTAGAACACGCACAGGGTCCCCCTCCTGGTCGGGCGCGGCGGCCCTCGGCTTCCTCAGATATGCCACGGGCGCCGTAAGACGCCCGTAAACGGGCGTTCAGCTCGGCGTACGCCGCACGGTGACCGCGCGGACGCAAGAATCCGCGAAAATTGCATCCGCGAACAGGTTTGCCTTCAGCTTAGGTCTGGGTAGGGCATGGGGACGATCCGGGAGGAGGCCCATGGGCGAGTTTTCACGCATGATCCAGCAGCGACTCGATGACGCGTACGCGTCGCTGCGCATCGCCCACGCAGAGGGCGACACCTACCTGGCCGACATCCGCCAGGAGGAGATCAGCGAACTGCGCCGGATCGCAGCGAACAACGACGTCGGCGTCGAACCACCCCGCTGCGATTGACCGCCGTCATTCCGAGGGCGCGACCGTAGTCGATGAGCCCGGGACCAACCCGCCGGTCCCGGGCTCATCGCCGTCCATGCGTCCCCATGGCCCGCCGGCCGCCCGGGCTGCGCTCAGCCGCTCGCGGGATCGAGCGGGGCGAGGAGGGCGTGCAGCGCCTCGAACGTCCCCGGCCCGGCCGCCACGGTCAGCTCAGGGCCCGCGGGCGCGCCGTCGAGGCCCTCGACCCGTCCGCCCGCCTCCTGGACGATCAGCGCGCCGGCCGCGATGTCCCACGCCTGCACGCCGCGCTCGTAGTACGCGTCGACCCGTCCCGCCGCGAGGGAGCACAGGTCGACGCAGCACGACCCGCCGCGCCGGATGTCGCGGACGTTCGGCAGCACCCCGGTGAGGACCTCCGCCTGCCGGGCGCGCCGCGCCGCGTCGTAGCCGAACCCCGTGGCGACCAGCGCCTTCGCGAGCGGCACCCGGGCGTTCACCCGGAGCTCGCGGGCGCCGGACGCGGTGTGCAGGAGCGCGCCGCCGCCGCGCACGGCCGTGTAGGACTCGCCGCGCCGCGGCATCTCCACCGCGCCGGCGACGGTCTCGCCGTCCACCTCGGCGGCGATGCTGACGGCCCAGTCGGGCAGGTCGTAGAGGTAGTTGACGGTGCCGTCGATCGGGTCGACGACCCACCGGACGCCGCTGCCCCCGGCGCGGGTGCCGCCCTCCTCGCCGAGGAACGCGTCGTCGGGCCGCGCGGCCCGGATCCGCTCGATGATCAGCTGCTCGGCGGCGCGGTCCATCTGGGTGACGACGTCGGTCGGGGACGACTTGGTCTGCACGACGTCGGGGCCGTCCGCGGGGCGCTTGTCGACCAGCATCCGGCCGGCCTCGCGGGCGGTCGCGGCGGCGAGTTCGAGCAGGTCTTCGGCCAGGCTCATGCTTCTCCAAGAAGGTGGCGGGGCAGGGCGGCGAAGCGCGGGTCCGCGCCGGGCGTCGCGGCGCGGGCGTAGGCGAGCCCGAGCTCGGCGGCCCGTTCGGCGGCCTCCACGTCGAGGTCGTACTTGACCTCCATGTGGTCGGAGACGAAGCCGATCGGGACGACCGCGACGGCGCGGACGCCCTCGCGGTGCAGCTTCTCCAGATGGTCGGTGATCTGCGGCTCCAGCCACGGCTGGCTCGGCGGGCCGCTCCGGCTCTGGTAGACGAGGTCCCACGGTGCGCCCGGGGCCGCCCTGCCGGCGACCGTCCGCGCGGCCTGCTCCAGTTCGGAAGCGTAAAGCTCCCGGTTGGGCTGGGCCAGGGGCACGCTGTGCGCGGTGAAGACCAGTCGCGCTCCTTCCGGGAGGCTGCTCAGTGCGTCCTGGGCCGCGTCCACGAAAGGGTCGATGAAGCCGGGCCTGTCCCAGTAGACGGGGAGCTTGTCGATCTCGGGCGCGCCGGGGACCTCCTCGCGCGCGCGGGCGATGTCCTTGAGGTACTGGTCGTTGGTGGAGTAGCCGCTGTAGGCGGACGTCACGAAGGCCGCCGCGCGCCGGATCCCGTCGGCCGTCATCTGGCGGACGGTGTCGGCCAGGTAGGGGGTCCAGTTCCGGTTGCCCCAGTAGACGGGCAGGTCCACGCCGTGGGCCGCGAAGTCGCGCTCGATCGCGGCCTTGAGGTCCCGGCAGAGCTGGTTGATGGGGCTGACCCCGCCGAACAGGTGGTAGTGCTCCCCCACCTCCTCCAGGCGCTCCTTCGGGATGTTGCGGCCGCGGGTCACGTTCTCCAGGAACGGGATCACGTCCTCGGGCCCCTCCGGTCCGCCGAAGGACAGCAGAAGCAACGCGTCGTACGACCTCATGCCTCCATCCAACCAGCCCCCGCCGGATGCCCGGCCCGGGGTCAGTCGTACCGGGCGGCGTAGGCCCTGGCGAGGTTGAGGACCTTCTGGACGTACCAGTCGGCGTGGTTGTAGTGCCACACCGCGCGGTAGAGCTGCTTGCCGCCGCGTCCCGCGCCGTTCGCGCACAGGTACTTGGCCGCGCCGGGGATGGCGTCGAAGGGGTTCATGATGTCGGCCTTGCCGTCCCGGTCGCCGTCCACCCCGTACGCCTTCCACGTCGCGGGCATGAACTGCATGGGGCCGAGCGCGCCCGCGCTGGACGGGCCTGTGTTGCGGCCGTGGTCGCTCTCCACCTGGCCGATCGCGGCGAGGACCGTCCAGGACAGGCCGGGGCAGGTGGTGGCGGCCTGCTTGTAGAGGTCCAGGTAGCTGACCGCGCCGCCGCCGGACGACTGGTACTTGCTCTCGTGCAGGTTGAGCACGTCCGTGCCGGCGCCGAGCACCTTGGCGACGGCCTTGACGACCTTGGCGGGGCTGACGCCCGGGGCGTTGACCAGGACCGCCACGTTGGGGACGAGCCCCATCTCCTCGCCGGACTTCTTGCTGACCAGCATGTCGATGCCGGGCAGGCCGAGCGGGCCGGACCCGCCCATCGTGAGGTGCGGCATCGTCCGCGCGACCACCGGGTACTGGTAGCCCCTGGTGAGCTGCAGCTGCTCGGCCGCGGCCGGGGACACCACGAACTGGTCCGCGGCGAGGGCCTCCCACAGCTCGGTCTTCTTGGCCGTGCCGGGCGGCGTCCACGACCGGAAGGCGGACGGGTCCACGGCGAACGCGTTCACCTGGCGGCCCTGGAGCTGGACGGCGCCGCCCGCGACCGCGGTCACGTCCTTGACCCGGCGCAGCTTGGCGATCCGCTTGATCTTGGCGGCGGAGATCGAGCCGCCGCCGACCGCCAGCACGTCCGGCGGCACCACCCGGCGCAGCGGCGCGACCTGGCCGCCGGTGGCCACGTTGACCGGGTCGCCGGCGCTCGGCGGCGGCTGGTCCCGCGGGGTCTCGGACGCGGCGGGCTCCGTCTTCTCCGCGGTCAGCGCGGCGTAGACGCCGCCGGAGGTACTGGCGATGGAGAGCACGGCGATGCCGCCGATGAGGAACGGCAGCGCGCGGCCGCCCCGCCGCGTGCGGGCGTCCGCGCCCCGCTGCGGGCCGCGCCGCTTCTTCTCCGGCCTGGGCCTCGGCCGCCGGGCGCCGGGCGCCGCACCGTCGCCGGGCGCCCCCGCGGCGGGGCCGGTGCGTGATGCTGGTGGAGAAGCCACAACATTTCCCAACGAGTCTCGCTACGGACGGTTACCCAGCCGTGGTTACGGGATCGTACGTTATCGCCGGATGGCCGGTCCGCCCCGGCCCCAAACATGAACTTTCCTCATAAACGTTTGCCGAGTAGAGTCGCCGCATGTCCGTCGAGAACCCCCGAACGTGGCAGAACTGGGCGGGGAACCAGCACGCCGCACCGCAGCGCGTCGTCACGCCGCGCACCGCCGACGAGGTGGCCGCGGCGGTCCGGTCGGCCGCCGACGAGGGCCGCACCGTCCGCATGACCGGCACCGGGCACTCCTTCACCGGCGCCGCCGTCGCCGAGGGCGTCCTGCTGCGCCCCACCGCGCTCACCGCGGTCCGCTCGGTCGACACCGCCACCGGGCTCGTCACCGTCGAGGCGGGGCTGCCGCTGCACGCGCTGAACCGCGTCCTGGACGAGCACGGCCTCGCCCTGGCGAACATGGGCGACATCCAGGAGCAGACCGTCGCCGGCGCCCTGCAGACCGCGACCCACGGAACGGGGCGCGACGCGGCCGGGCTCGCCTCCCAGGTCGCCGCGCTCGAACTCGTCCTCGCCGACGGCACCGCGGTGACGTGCTCGCGCGAGGAGCGTCCCGACCTGTTCGACGCCGCGCGCGCGGGGCTCGGCGCGCTCGGCGTCGTCACCGCCATCACCTGGCGGACCGTCCCGTCCTTCCTCCTGCGCGCACAGGAGCAGCCGATGAAGTGGGACGAGGTGCTCGCGCGCGTGGACGAGTTCGACGCCGCCAACGAGCACTTCGAGTTCTACTGGTTCCCGCACACCGAGGGCTGCCTGACCAAGCGCAACAACCGCGTCGAAGGCCCCGCCGAGCCGGTGTCGAAGTTCCGGTACTGGCTCGACGACCAGTTCCTGTCGAACACGGTCTTCGGCGTCGTCAACAGGATCACGCACAGGGCGCCCGCCGCGACGCCCTTCGTGAACAAGATCTCCGCCAGGGCGCTCGGGGCCCGGACCTACACCGACACCTCCTACAAGGTCTTCACGAGCCCGAGGACGGTGCGCTTCAAGGAGCAGGAGTACGCGATCCCGCGCGAGGAGCTCGTCCCGGCGCTGCGCGAGCTGCGCTCCCTGTTCGACAAGCGGGGCTGGCGGATCAGCTTCCCCATCGAGGTCCGGCTGCTCCCGCAGGAGGACGCCTGGCTGTCGATGGCTCACGGGCGCAAGAGCGCGTTCATCGCCGTGCACGTCTACCACCGCGACCCGCACGAGGACTACTTCCGCGGCGTCGAGGAGCTGCTGACCGCGCTCGGCGGCCGCCCGCACTGGGGCAAGCTCCACACGCGCGACGCGTCCTACCTGGAGAAGGTCTACCCGCGGTTCGGCGACTTCCGCGCCCTGCGCGACGAGCTGGACCCCGACCGCCGGTTCGCCAACCCCTACACGCGTCAGGTCTTCGGCGACTAGCCGGCCGGGGTCTGCGGGGGCCGCACGCCCTGCCCGCCGCCGGAGCCGCCGCTGCCGCCGCTGCCGCCGTCCTGGCCGCCGCCCTCCGGGCCGCCGGTCGGCGCCGGCGTGCTCGGCGCAGGCGTGCTCGGGGCCGTCGGCTGCCCCGTGGGCTGCTCGGCCGGCCCGTCCGTCGGCTGCGGCGCCGGCGTGGTGGGCTCCGCCGACGGCGCGTCACCCGTCGGCTCCTGGCCGGGGGTGGCGCCGGGCCCGGTCGGGCCGCCGGTCGGCTCCTGCGTGGGGGTGCCGTCCGGCTGCCCGCCGCCGCCCAGCACGTTGGTCACCGTCAGCCCCCGGTCGCCGCCCCCGCCGACGGGCTCGCCGGTCGCCGCCTCGTAGGCCGTGATCCCGCCGATGACGATCGCGAACACCGCCGCCGACGACACCGCCAGCTTGACCCAGTGCGCCTTGGCCCACGCGACGGTGCTCTGCCACGCCGTCCGCCGCACGACCTCGCGCACCGCGTCCTCGCCCGCCTCCTCGGCGAGCGACCCGGCGACCGCGTCCACCGGGTCCAGGCGCGTGGCGCCGGGGTCGCCGCCCGGATCGAGCCGGGTGGCGTTCGGATCGAGCCGGGTCGCGTTCGGATCGCCGAACGGGTCGACCCGCGTCGCGTTCGGATCCCCGGTCCACAGCGCGGTCCGGGTCGGGTCGGCGCTGGTCGCCTCGTCCGCCGCGCCCTCGGCCGCCGCCCGCCGGCGCACCGCCGACTGCAGGTGGGTCAGCTCCTTGATCTGGTCGCGGCCCTGGTCGAGGTAGTGCTTGGCGACCGCCGACCCCGCCGTCGAGATCACGCTCATCAGGGCCGCGCCGATGATCGTCCCGTACACGCCCAGGAAGGACGCCCCCAGCGCGGCGACCGCGGTCGCCACCGCACTCGCGATCAGCTGCGTCGCGCTGAGGTCCGGCAGCTTGCGCGGCATTCTCCGACTCACCCCTGTCCCGCGTCCTCCAGCCCGTCCGCCGGCGCTCGCACGGCGGGCTCCGCTCGGCTCTTATCCCCCGATCAAGAACGTAACCGGACGATCCGGATGTTCCTGGTCACGACGTGACTCTCCCAACGTCCGCGCCTGGATCCGGACGGGCCCGTCAGGCACAGTGTGGAAAAGGATGCACAAGAATCGGGCATGGCGCCCTCTCGCGGGTCGCGGCGCGGGCAAGCTTGGTCAGGTGCCCTCTTCGACCTCGTGAAGGGGGCTTCGAGAGCGGCGATGTTCGGACATGCCGGGTACGGTGCTGGCAGCAGGTGTGTCCGGAAGAGAGACTCGGGAACCCGGGGGAAAGGGCACGCATGCGCCCTCGGTGGGCATCGGACGGCCGGCCGTGAGAGCACGGCCGATCGCTCCGGCGTCCTCCGTGCCATCAAGACAGGGCAGGAAGGACACGCATGCAGGAGCTGCGCCTCGTCGCGGTCAGCGAGGACGGTACGTACCTCGTCCTGGCCACCGCGGGCCGAGGCACCCGGTTCACCCTGCCCGTCGACGACCGGCTCCGCGCCGCGGTCCGTGGGCACTTCTCCCGCCTCGGCCAGTTCGAGATCGAAGTGGAGAGTCCCTTGCGCCCCAAGGAGATCCAGGCCCGCATCCGGTCCGGCGAGACCGCTGAGGAGATCGCCGAATCGGCGGGCATCCCGGTCGAGCGCGTCCGCTGGTTCGAGGGACCGGTCCTGCAGGAACGCGAGTACATGGCCCAGCAGGCGCAGCGCGTCACCGTCCGCCGGCCCGGCGAGTCGACCCCGGGCCCCCCGCTCGGCGAGACCGTCGAGGAGCGCCTCGGCCGCGGCGGCGTCGACCTCGAAGAGGCCGAGTGGGACTCCTGGAAGTGCGAGGACGGCACCTGGCGCGTCCGGCTGTCGTTCTTCGAGGGCGGCCGCCCGCACGCCGCCGAGTGGACCTTCGACCCGCGCCGCCGGCACGTCTCCCCGCTGGACGAGATCGCCGCGCGCCTCACCTCCGTCGAGTGGGACGACGACGCGCTGTCCGACACCGTCACCCCGCTCGTCCCGCGCCGCCCCGCGATGAAGGTCGTCGGCGGCGACCGCGACGTGCGCGGCCTCCCCGCCGAACCCGAGCAGCCCGGCCCGCCCGAGCCCCTCCGCCGCGCCGACTCCCGCGAGTACCTGATCGAGCGCGGCCGCATCGCCGACCCGCGCCCCGGCTTCCGCGAGACGTCCGACACCGCTCCCCTCCGCGAGGCGCCCGCCACGCCCGCGCGGCGCGCGTCGCCGCAGGCCCCCGGCGCGGCCGCCCGCCCCGGCGACGAGGACGACCTCGCCGAGGCCGAGCAGGCGGCCGCCCAGGGCCGCGACGAAGACGACGCCCGGCCAGCCGCGGCCGGCCCGCCGCAGGGCGCGGACGGTGCCGCCGAGCCGCGGGACGCGGCGCCCGAGGCGGAGCGCGATGATCAGCGCGACAGCGCGGTGCGCGAGGCGGAGCAGGCGTCCGGCGCCCCGGCGCAGGACGAGCGCGGAGCCTCCGAGGGCGAGAGCGAAGAGCCCCGCGCGGCGCACGGCGAGGCCGCCGAGACGCACGCGAAGAGCGGAACCGGCGAAGCGCAGGAGAAGGCGGCCGAGGCGGCGCACGGCGACCGCGAGGCGGCCAAGGCCGTCGAGGCCGTCGAGGCCGTCCAGCCGCAGGGCGAGGACGAACCCGGGCGGCAGAGCGAGAGCACCGCCCGTCCTCAGGAGGACGTGGAGACGCGCGGCGAGCCCGGCGCCCCGGTGCGGGACGAGCGGGACGCCGCCGCTTCCCCGGCCCCCGGCGAGGACGGGCCGGGCGAGCCGCGAGCGGACGGCGCGAAGGACGGCGAGGCCCGCGAGGCCGGCGAGGAGCGCTCGCACCGTGCGGCCGCGCCGGAGACGGCGGCCCCGCACCGGGAGCCGGAGGCGGCGAAGCCCGCGCCGGTGAAGAAGCCGCCCGCGCCGCGGCAGCCCGCGCGGACGCCGGCCAAGAAGAAGCCGGCGACCCGCCCCACCATGCCCGCCGCCCAGGACAAGCCGGCCACCGCCCCGCCCGCCGCGGCGGCGAGCGCCGAGAGCACGGCGCCGCAGCGCCCGGCGCGGCGGCGCAAGTCCAAGGCCAAGCGCGCGTCCGTCCCGTCCTGGGACGAGATCATGTTCGGCGCGCGCCGCCCCGACTAGACGGCGCGGCGGGATCCGCGTCGGCGTCCGCGTCCGCGTCGGCGGCGTCCGCGTCTGCGCCGGCGGCGTCCGCGTCTGCACCGGCGGCGTCCGCGCCCAGGGACTCCGCGTCCAGGAACGGGGTCAGCCATTCGGGGGTGATCGCGGCGGCCAGCGCCACCGCGTCCTCCTCCGCCATGTCCGCCGAGGAGTAGCCGCCGTCCCCCGCGCCGACCGCCGCGACCAGCGTGGCCAGGCCGAGGCGGCGCTGGAACAGCGTGCGGCGGATGCGCCACCCGACGACCGCGCTGTGCTCGACGACGACCTGGCGGCGGCGCAGCGAACCCGACCGGACGGTGAGCCGCTCGCCGTCGGAGGCGTGGCCGAGCTGGCGGTAGCGGTCCAGGCCCAGCGGGACGGCGAGCACGGCCAGCGCCGCGCACGCGGCGGCGACCAGGGGCTGCCCCGCGAGGACGGCCAGCGCGGCGACGCCGGCCGGGGGCGCGGCGGCGCGGGCGATGCGGCGGCTCCGCGCCGCGGGCGGATGCGCGACCAGCGGGCCGGGGACGTTCCCGACGACGCGGGCGGCGAGGGACTCGGCGACCGCGCGGGGGGCCGCGGGCAGCAGCCGGCCCCGGTGGGCGGCGTCCCCGAGCCCGGTGATGAGGGCGCCGAGCCGCGTCACGCCCGCGAGGCGCTCGAACGGGTTGTCGGTGAGCTCGACGCCGCGCAGCCTGCGGCGCTCCAGGGAGACGCTGCGGCGGGTGAGCAGGCCGCGCTCGGCGACGATGGAGCCGTCCCGCTCGTGGACGGTGAAGTCCCAGTTGAACAGCGTGAAGGCGATCACCGACATGACCGGCATCGCGACCAGCACCAGGATGATCAGCGCGAGGACGAGGGCCGTGGGCAGCCCGACCACGTCGTGGCCGAAGTTCTCCACGCGCTTCCGCGTGATCAGGCCCAGGTCGTCGCCGAGGTTGTAGAGGGTGCCGAGGAGGCTGCCCGCCACGGCGAACGGGGTCAGCAGGTAGGCGCCGCTGAGCGGGGCGTACACGTACCAGCGGCGGCGCATGCGGGCGAGGACGCGGCGGGGCGGGGCGTCCTCGTCCCGGGTCAGCAGGACGCGGCGGAGCCGTTCGGCCTCCCGCAGGGAGACCGCGTTGAGCTCGCCCTCGCCGCCGTCCGCCCCCGCGTCGATGTGGACGATCGCCAGGCCGAGCAGCCGGTGCGGGAGGTTCGCGCTGATGTCGACACCGCGGATGCGGTCGCGCGGGATGCTCTTCACCGAGCGTCCGATGAGGGCCCGCCGCAGCTCGATGCGGTCGTCGTGCAGGACGTACGTGAACGTCAGCCAGTTGGCGACGTGGAAGAGCAGCCCCGCCGCGAGACCGACCAGCGTGAAGTAGAACGCCGTGGACAGGCCGCCGACGAGAAGGCCGGTGGCCCCCGCGGCGATGAGGGCGACGAGTTCGCGGACGGCGCCGACGACGAACGTGAGCGGATGCAGCCGCACGTTCACGTCGCGTCGTCGCGGAGGTCGTGCGCGCGGTGCGCGAGATCCCCGGCCAGGCGGGTGGCGAGGTCCACGGGGAGCCCGGACACCTCCGACGAACCGGTGTGGGAGGCGGTGTTGACCTCGATGGTGGCGAGCCCGAGCATCCGTTCGATCCACCCCTGCTTGCTGTCGACGGTCTGGATGCGCCCGACCGGGACGAGGAGCCATTCGCGGCTGAACCAGCCCGTCCGGGTGTAGACGACGTCGGCGCTCACCTCCCACCGGTGGACCCGGTACCGCCACACGGGGGCGACGGTCACCATGAGGAGCCCGGCGGCGCCGATGACGTAGGGCAGCCAGCCGACACGCCCGGACACCCAGCCGGGCAGGGCGTCCCACCCGGAGTCGCCGGCCCAGGCGGCCACGCCCAGCGCGAGCCCGAACGCGAGCCCCCACAGCAGCAGGTACTCGATCGCCCAGTGCGCGATGGCGCGGGGCGAGACCCGGTGTTCGGGCGGCCGCAACCGCGGCGGGTGCGGCCCCCCGCCGTCCTTCTGGTGACCGCGCCGCACCGTCGTCACACCGCGAGTCTAGAACGCCGGAGGCCCCCTCCAGCCGGTCCGGCCGGGAAGGATCACCGGAATCGGCGGCACGATCCCGGCCGCGGCGACGTTTTGTCAGTGGCGGATGCCAGGTTGGGGAACACCTCTCGCGCATCCGGCAGGGGCGGCGGAAAAAACCGAATGACACCACCCCGGACACCGCATATTTTGGCTGGTCCCCGTCGGAGGGCCCCGCACGTCCGGCAGACGATCCCAGGAGATCACATGACGTACGCGATCCAGGCCGAGGACCTGGAGAAGCGGTTCGGTGAGACCCAGGCGCTGGCCGGCGTCTCGCTCACCGCGGAACCCGGCACCGTCCTCGGCGTGCTCGGGCCGAACGGCGCCGGCAAGACGACCATGACCCGCATCCTCGCCACGCTGATCGAGCCGACCGCCGGGACCGCGCGCGTCGGCGGGTTCGACGTGGTGAAGGAGGCGCACAAGGTCCGGCAGCTCATCGGCCTCACCGGCCAGTACGCCGGGGTCGACGAGATGCTCACCGGCACCGAGAACCTCATCCTGATCGGGCGGCTGCTCGGCATCCCCCGCAAGGAGTCCAGGGCGCGGGCCGCCGAGCTGCTGGAGCGGTTCCAGCTCACCGAGGCCGCCGAACGCGCGGCGAAGACCTACTCGGGCGGGATGCGCCGCCGCCTCGACCTCGCGGCGAGCCTCGTCGGGCGCCCGCAGATCCTCTTCCTCGACGAGCCCACCACGGGCCTCGACCCGCGCAGCCGCAACGGCCTGTGGGACATCGTCCGCGGCCTGACCGACGACGGCGTCACCGTCCTGCTCACCACGCAGTACCTGGAGGAGGCCGACCAGCTGGCCGACGACATCATCGTCATCGACCGCGGCGAGGCCATCGCGCACGGCACGTCCGACACGCTGAAGGCGCAGGTCGGCGGGCAGGTGCTGGAGGTGCGCCCGATCCACGGGGCCGACGGCGGCACCGTGGCGAAGATCGTCGGCGAGCTGGCCGACGCCGTCCCCGAAGTGCGCGACGGCCTGATCAGCACGCCGATCACCGACCCGCGGATCATGCCGGCGGTGGTCCGCCGGCTCGACGACGCCGGCGTCGCCGTCGGCGAGATGTCGCTCCGCAAATCCAGCCTGGACGAGGTGTTCTTCGCCCTCACCGGCCACCACACCGACGACATCGACGCCGAGGCCGACGAGCTCGCCCAGTCGGCCGACAAGGAGGGGGCGTCCGCATGACCACCGCGACACTCGCGCCGCAGAGCCTGTCCAAGCGGATCGCCCCCGGCACGGCCCTGCGCAACACGGCCACGCTGGCCTGGCGCAACCTCGTCCAGATCAAGCACAACCCGATGGAGCTGCTGGACCTGTCCATCCAGCCCATCATGTTCGTGCTGCTGTTCGCGTACGTGTTCGGCCCGGCCATGGCGGGCAGCGTCGAGGCGTACCTGCCGGTCGTCATCCCCGGCATCATCGCGCAGAACGCCCTGTTCGCCGGGATGAGCACCGGTTTCGGGTTGAACACCGACATCACCAAGGGGGTGTTCGACCGGTTCCGCAGCCTGCCGATCGCGCGCAGCGCCCCGCTCGCCGGGCGGATCATCGCCGACACCGTCAAGCAGGCGTGGTCGATGCTGATCCTGCTGCTGGTCGGCTTCGCCATCGGCTTCCGGATCGAGACGAACGTGCTCTCCCTGCTCGGCGCGTTCCTGCTGCTGCTCGCGTTCGCGGTCCTGTTCTCCTGGACGTCGGTCTACATCGCGATGAAGGTCAACGAGCCGGAGAAGGTGCAGATCTTCGGCTTCGTGGTGATCTTCCCGCTGAGCTTCCTCAGCACCGCGTTCATCCCGAACACCGACGGCATCCCCGGCCCGGTGGCGTTCGTCATGGACAACAGCCCGGTCACGCAACTGGTCGAGGCGATGCGCGGGCTCCTGGTCGGCGGCCCCGTCTTCGAACACGCCTGGATAGCCCTGGCCTGGGGCGCCGGCATCTCCATGGTCTTCGCCCCACTGTCCCTGAGGGCCTTCAAAAAGCGGGCGTGATCTCCCAGGGGGGCGACTCCCTGGAACCCCCCGTTAGCGACGCAGGCGATCCTCACGACGTCGTTGCGGTTGCTGTGCCCGTTGCGGTTTGCGCGGCGTCGCTGCGGTCGCCTGCGTCGCGCGGGCATGCCCGCTCCGGGCGCAGAGCGCCCCCCGCGTGCCTGCCCGTGCCGGTCGCTTCGGTCTGCGCCACGGCTCAGGTCTGGTGCAAGAGGGTTCGAATCGTGCTCGTCCCGGGCGGCGTGGTGGGCCGGGGGCGATTCTGGTGGGTGTGGTGACGCCCCGGCGGTTGTGGGCCGCCGGGGCGTCAGGGTGCGTCAGGCTGCGGTTTCCTCTACCTTGCCCGTCGCCTTGGTGTCGTCCAGGGCGGCGAGCTGGAAGTCGGCGCGCGGCTGCTCGACGGTGGCGAGGGAGACGGTCTCGCGCTTGAGGAACAGCGCGAGCGTCCAGTCGGCGACGACGCGCAGCTTGCGGTTGAAGGTCGGGACCTTCGCGCCGTGGTAGCTGCGGTGCATGAACCACGCCGGCCAGCCCTTGACCTTGAAGCCGTAGGTCTGGGCGACGCCCTTGTGCAGGCCGAGCCCGGCGACGGCGCCGATGTTGGCGTGCACGTACGGCTTCAGGTGCTTGCCGCGCAGCGACCGGACGATGTTGTCGCCGAGGAGCTTCGCCTGCCGGACCGCGTGCTGCGCGTTCGGCGGGCAGTACATGCCCTCCTGCGTCAGGTCCGGGATGGCGGCGTTGTCGCCGGCGGTGAACGCCCGCACCAGGCCCTCGATGGTGAGGTACTCGGTGCCCTTGACGCGGCCCCGCTCGTCCAGCGGCAGGTCGCCGTGCCGGACCACCGGCGACGGCTTGACGCCCGCGTTCCACACCAGCGTCCCGGCCGGGAAGCTGCTGCCGTCCGACAGCTCGATCTGGCCGTCGACCGCCGACTCCAGGTAGGTGTTCATCTTCACGGCGATGCCGCGGCCGCGCAGCTGCTCGGCGGTCCACTTGCCCATGTCGGGGCCGACCTCGGGCAGGATGCGGTCGGCGGCCTCGACGAGGATGAACCGCAGGTCCTGCGGGGTGACCTTGCGCATGTACTTGGTGGCGTCGCGGGTCATGTCCTCCAGCTCCGCGACCGCCTCCACGCCGGCGAACCCGCCGCCGACGAACACGAACGTCAGCGCCTTGCGGCGCACCGCGACGTCGTCCGTCGACTCGGCGATCTCCAGCTGCTCGAGGACGTGGTTGCGCAGGTGGATGGCCTCGCCGACGGTCTTGAGGCTGATGCCCTGCTCGGCGAGCCCGGGGATCGGCAGCAGCCGCGGCACCGCGCCGGCGGCCATGACCAGGTAGTCGTAGGAGATCCGCTCCGGGGGCCCGGACAGCGGCTGGACGATCGCCCAGCGCTCCTCGTGGTTCAGCTCGGTGACGCGCGCCTTGCGCACGGTGCACTTGGGCAGCACCCGGCGGAGCGGGACGACGACGTGCCGCGGGGAGATGTTCCCGGCGGCGGCCTCGGGAAGGAACGGCTGGTACGTCATGTACGAGTTGGGGTCAACGACGGTGACCTTGACCTCGCCGCGTCTCAGCTCTCGCTTCAGCTTCTTCTGCAGACGCAACGCGGTGTACATGCCCACATAGCCGCCACCCACGATGAGGATGTGGGGAGCGCCAGAGGTCTCCTCGGCGGTCCTGGCCATTGCGGCCCTCCAATGTCACGGTCGGCTTGTGAAGACATTCACAAGCTATCCGATGGGACGTGCCCTGCACCAACGAATAACCAGGGAAGAATGCGAGAACTTCCCGATCCGGCAAAGCGAGGTCCTGGATCGCGTGTGAAACCCGCCACTCCTTCTCAAATAATGGGATGGAACGGGTCAAAGCACACATGACGAAGGTCACAGGGAGGCCGGCGGGGCCGCCCGGCGGGCGGCCCCGCGAACCGCCCGTCGCACCCCCGGGAAAGCCCTATCGTTGGGGCCGACGAGGAAGGGGGCGCCGGGGGCGGACGCGCGCGGCCGATGAGCGGGACCGAGATGACGGCGGCCCGGCGGTCCGCGGGCTACGATCTCGCCCGGGAGCGTATCGATGATGAGCAGAGACCGGCGTCCGACGCCGACCGCGGCGGGTGCCGTCGCCCTCGCCCTCGCCGGGGCCCTGAGCGGCTGCGGGCTGATCGGGCCGCCGCAGAACAAGAGCGCCGAGCTGTCGGAGTGGTTCACCGTGACCAGCCCGGTCTTCCGCGATGGCGGAGACTTGCCCCCGCGGTACGGCTGCACGACGTACCCTGGCGGGCAAGGGAAGACCCCGCCGCTCCGGTGGTCGGGCACTCCGGCCGGGACCAAGTCGTTCGCGATCGTCGTGGACGACCCGGACGCGGTCGGCGGCGCCTACGTCCACTGGGTGATCGCGGGCATCGACGGCACGGTGAACGAGATCGTCGAAGGTGCCCGGCTGGACAGGACCGTCGAAGGGTTGACCACAGGCAAGAAGGCGGGCTACGCGCCACCGTGCCCGCCCAAGGGACAAGAGCATCGGTACCGGTTCACCATCTACGCGCTGGACGATCCGGCACCGTTCCAGAACGGCGCCGAACTGAAGGACTCGCTCCCCGCCATCGCCGAGCACACCATCGGGCGCGGGCGGATCACCGGGAACTTCGGCGGCGAGCAGGCGCGTTGACCGTGCAGCCTGGCGGCGCAGGGTCAGCGCGGACCCCTCGGGGGGCTGGAGCCGACAGGGGTGTGCGGATCGGCGAAGTTGGCCGATCGGTACACGCCGTGTGAGGGTAAATGTGCGCGAAGGGTGTGACAACGGTCATAGCGGTCGGACACAATCGGGCTGAGCCCCGGCGGCATCAGTCCGAGATGATCCGGACGCTTGCGACAATCGGGACGGACCCGCGGTCCACGCCGGCGACTCTCGCTGGGCCAAGGCATTGGGTGGTGGCATGACTTCTTACATCGTGGTCTTCGGCCTCATTGTGGTCGTCGTCCTGGTGGTCGTCCTCGTGGCCCTGGGCCTGCGGGCCAGCAGAGCCGGACGCGACGACGACGACTGGATGGACGACGAGCCGCAGAAGGCGCGCGGCCGCCGGGGAGTCCCGCCGCAGGAGCAGCTGGGCCACGACGACTACGGCCCCGGCTACAACGACGGGTACGACGAGGGCTACGACGGCGGCTACGACCGCGCGCCCGAGCCCGGGCCGGACCGCCGCGTCGCCGGCGGGCCGCTCGCCGCGCCCACCGCCGCCCCGTCCCCGCCGCCCCCCGCGCCCAGCGGCCAGGCGTCCGACGAGATGGAGGACGACGACTACTGGGCGACGATCACCTTCGACAAGCCCAAGTTCCCCTGGCAGCACGACCGCGACCACGAGGGCGAGCGCCCGGAGCCCGACCCCGCCGCCGACCCGCTGAACGCGCCCGGCCCGCCGCCCGAGCCGCAGCCCGCCGAGCAGCCCCAGCTGACCCAGCCGGTCTCGATGGGCGCCGACGGCACCGTCCTGAACGGCCTCGGCCACCCCGGCCGGCAGGGCGGCGGCACCGGCCCGCAGCAGATGCCCGCCCCGGGCGGGTTCCCGGGCGGTGCGCCGTTCGGCAGCGACCCCGGCGCGACGTCGCTCGACCCGGTCCCCGCCGACCTCGGCGGGCCGTCCTACGGCGGCCCGGGCGTGCCCGACCAGCCGGCGTACGGCGGGCAGGAGCCGCAGCCCGCGTACGGCGCCGCCGCCGACTACGGCCCCGGCGACCCGTCCTACGGCGGCCAGGACCAGTACGGCGCTCCCGAGCAGCCCTCGTACGGCTCCCGCGAGCCGTCCTACGGCGACTACGGCTCCGACCCGCTCGGCGGGCGCCCGGCCGCCGGGCCGCCCCCCGGCGGCCGCCAGGACTTCGACATGCCGCTCGGCCCCGGCGGCGACCCGCGGGCGTCCGACCCGCTCGGGCTGCCCCTCGGCCGCCCCGACGAGCCGGCCGCCCCGCCCCCTCCCCCGGTGCCTCCGGCGCAGGCTCCGGCCGCCCCGGCCGCGCACGGCGGCTCCGGCGGCGGGTCCGACACCGACGGCCACAAGCTCCCGACGGTGGACGAGCTGCTCCAGCGCATCCAGTCCGACCGGCAGCGGTCGGCGGGCGCCGCGGCATCGTCCGACTCGGGCGGCTCCTACGGCGGCGGCCCGCTGAACGACCCGCTCGGCGACCCGCTGAGCACCGGCTCCTACGGGACGAGCCCGCCCTCGGGCGGCACGGGCAACACCGGCCCATGGCCGTCCGGCGGGCAGGCCGGCGGGTACGACACGGGCATGGGGTCCGGCTACGACTCCGGCCTCGGCGCGCCGTCCGGCTACGGGCAGGGCCAGCAGCAGAGCGACGGCTACCCGACGGCCCCCGCCTACGGCGAGGCCACCCGCTACGACGACCCGCTGGGCGGCGGCGGCCACGACTCGTACGGCAGTTCCGGCGGCGTGTACGGCGACTTCAGCGGCAGCAGCTACAACGGCGGCGCCGACCCGCTGGCCGCACCGCACGACCCGGGCGCGCAGGGCGGCTACGCCGACCCCAACGCCACGCAGGCGTACGGTTCCGGCTACTACGGCGGCGGAGCGCAGCAGCAGGGCGGCTACCCGGGCGGGCAGCAGAACGACCAGTACGGCAACCGCCAGCCCGCCGACGACTGGGAGAACTACCGCCGCTGAGCACGTCTCTCCGAAGGGCCCGGCGGATCCACCCGGCGGGCCCTTCGCCGGCTCTGCGAGCGTGTAATCGCGTGAAGCCGCGCTAGTCATGATTATATACACTCTGTGACTTCAAAGCCACGCAGTGTGTCCATCTTCCGGCGGGATCTGCTCGCCTCGTTCGTCGTCTTCCTCGTCGCGGTCCCGCTGTCGCTGGGCATCGCGGTCGCGTCCGGCGCCCCGGTCGCCGCGGGACTGGTCGCGGCGGCCGCCGGCGGCATCGTCGCCGGGCTGCTCGGCGGCTCGCCGCTCCAGGTCAGCGGGCCGGCCGCCGGGCTCACCGTGCTCGTGGCGGAGCTCGTGCAGACCTACGGCTGGCGCGCCACGTGCACGATCACCATGCTCGCCGGGCTGGTGCAGCTCGTCCTCGGCGCCGGACGGGTGGCGCGGGCCGCGCTCGCCGTGTCCCCCGCCGTCGTGCACGGGATGCTCGCCGGGGTCGGCGTCGTGATCGTCCTCGCGCAGGTGCACGTCGTCCTCGGCGGCAGCCCGCAGCAGTCCGCCGTCGCCAACCTGCGGGAGCTGCCCGGCCAGCTCGCGCGCCCGGCGCCGTGGCCGGCGCTGGTGGGCGGGCTGACCGTCCTGGTCCTGCTCGGCTGGTCGAGGCTGCCGCGCGGCGGGCGGCTGCGGCTCGTCCCGGGGCCGCTGCCCGCCGTCGCGCTCGCCACCGCCGCCGCCTGGGGCCTCGGCCTGCCGGTGCGGCACGTCGACCTGCCGGACTCGCCGCTGGACGCCTGGTCCGCCCCCGCCCTGCCGGCGGGCTCACCGCTCGGCATCGCCGGGGCCGTCGTGTCGATCGCGCTGGTGGCGGCCGTCGCGTCGCTGCTGTGCAGCGTGGCGGTCGACCGGATCCGCCCGGCCGGGACGCCGCCCGCCGACCTCGACCGGGAGCTGCGCGCCCAGGGTGCCGCGAACGCCGTGTCGGGGCTGCTCGGCGGGCTGCCGGTGGCCGGCGTGATCGTCCGCAGCACGGCCAACCTGGACGCGGGCGGGCGCACCCGGCTGTCCCCCGTCCTGCACGGCGTGTGGGTGCTCGGGCTCGCGCTGGCCTGCGCGCCGCTCGTCGAGCGCGTCCCGCTGTCGGCGCTCGCCGCGCTGCTGATCGTGCTCGGGCTGCGGCTGACCGACCTCGCCCGCGTCCGCGCCCTGCGGCGCCACCGGGAGGCGCCGGCGTACTTCGGCACCGTCGCCGGGGTCGTCCTGCTGGGGCTCGGCGAAGGCGTCCTGGCGGGCGTCGCGATCATGGGGGTGCTGGCGCTGCGGCGGCTGACGCGGCTGTCGGTCCGGATGGAGGAGCTCGTGCCGGTGCCGGGCGACGGGCCCGTCCCGCCCCGCCGGCACGTGGTCGTCGAGGGGACGTTCACCTTCCTCGGCGTCCCCCGGGTGACGCGCGCGCTGCGGGAGATCCCGGCCGGCTGCAGCGTCGACCTGGACCTCAATGTCGACTTCATGGACCACGCCGCGTTCGACGCGATCCACCAGTGGCGGCTCGCCCACGAACGCCAAGGGGGGAGGGTCGACATCGACGAGATTCATGAGGCTTGGTATGAAAGAGCCGTGACAGGCGATATGAGTCAGCCGCGGAAAACAGCCCCGCCTTCCCGCTGGTGGGCCCCCTGGGCGAACCGGCGGCGGCGGACCGAGGCTGAGCTCGACGCCCCGGAGACGTCCCCGGCCTCGGTGCTGCTGGACGGCGTCCGCGAGTACCACGGCAGCACGGCGAACCTCGTCCGGCCGATCATGGCCGAGCTGGCGATGGAGCAGAAGCCGCAGCACCTGTTCATCACCTGCGTGGACTCGCGGGTCGTGCCCAACATCATCACCGCCAGCGGCCCCGGCGACCTGTTCATCAACCGCAACGTCGGCGCCCTCGTCCCCCGGCACGGGACCCGGACGCCCGACGACTCGGTGTCGGCCACCGTCGAGTACGCCATCAACGTCCTCGACATCCGGACGATCACGATCTGCGGCCACTCCAACTGCGGCGCGATGGCCGCGCTCCTCGCGGGCGGCACGGAGGTCGAGCACCTGACGGGCCTGTCGCGCTGGCTGCGGCACGGCAACCACAGCCTCGCCCGCTTCCTGTCCACCGACCCGGACGGCTGGGACGAGCCGCCCCTCACCCGCCTCTGCAAGATCAACGTCATGCAGCAGCTCGACAACCTGCTGACCTACCCGTGGCTCCGGGAGCGCGTCGAGTCCGGCGAGATCGAACTGGTCGGCCTCTACCTGGACCTGTCCACCGCGACGGTCGAGGTCCTCGACCGCTCCACCGGGACGTTCGCCCGCGTCCCGGACGAGGTCCCGAACACCCGCACCCTTACCTGAGGGTGCGGGCCGTCCCCCCGCCTGGACGACCCGCACGCTCCCCGCCGATCCGCCGGGCCCCGGCGCCCGGCGGATCTGCTCGGTCAGCGGCCGACCAGCTGATCGTCGCTCCGGTAGTCGCGCACGTACATCCCCGTCACCCGGCGCGCCCGGCGCGCGCGCCCGTCCTGCGCCGGGAGGAACAGCGCGTCGCGCCGGCTGGCGCGCGAGAAGTCCCACAGGTACACGAGGCCACCCAGCAGCCCGGCGAACGCGAGGGCCATGAACACGATGACGAACATCAGCACTCCTCTCCACGGGGCTCAGCACCCCGGCCCCGCCGTCGTCACCGATCAAGGCGATCAGCTCTTACCTGGACGGTAAGCGCCCCGTTTCATCCCGTCTGTGTCCCATGACCCGATTCGCCAGGGTCGCATGCCCCAGCGGAGGCGGAGAGGTGAGGCGCCGAGTCGGAGGCGCGTGCGGCCCGGGTACGCGATGCGCCTCTACGGCATCTCGTGCCGGAGGCCGGCGGCCGGGCTCGTAGCGCGCTGGATCGGGCGTTCAAGCCGGTGCTCGATGTGCCCTGAAAGTGCCCTGGGCGATCTTGCGCTCAGTCGCGCTCCTGGTCAGAGCGTCTGGGGGCGGACGAGTCGGCCTGTAAGCCGGGTTCTGTGCCCGCCGTCCCTTGCGGGGCGGCGGGTGACGGCCATCCATCTCGGACCGCCGTTGCCGGCGGCCTCCAGCGGTCTACCCGCAGGCTCGGGCGGGCCGCCCTCGGGCACCTGCGCGGGGCCTCTTGCGGGGCCCCTTCTTGACCTTGCTCCGGGTGGGGTTTACCGAGCCGCCCACGTCACCGTGGGCGCTGGTGAGCTCTTACCTCACCGTTTCACCCTTACCACCGCGCGAGGCGGTGGCGGTCTGCTTTCTGTGGCACTTTCCCGCGGGTCACCCCGGGTCGGCGTTACCGACCACCCTGCCCTGTGGAGCCCGGACTTTCCTCGACGGGGATCGCTCCCCGACGCGGCCGTCCGGCCGGCTCGTCCGCCGTACACAGAAGGTTAGCGGGTCCGGCGGGGCGCTTGTTCCCCGGTCAGGGGAGGCCGGCCCACGCCTGCTCCAGGCGCGCTTCGGGGAGGGTGTGGTCTTCCATCTCACCGGAGAGGTAGCGGTCGTAGGCGGCCATGTCGAGGTGGCCGTGGCCGCAGAGGGCGGTGAGGATGACCTTGGGTTCGCCGGTCTCGGCGCAGCGGCGGGCCTCGGCGACGGCGGCGGCGAGGGCGTGGGTGGGTTCCGGGGCCGGGACGATGCCTTCCGTGCGGGCGAACAGGACGCCGGCCTCGAAGCATTCGCGCTGCAGTTTCGCCTCGGCCTCGAACAGGCCCAGGTCGTACATGTGGGAAAGGAGGGGCGCCATTCCGTGGTAGCGGAGGCCGCCCGCATGGATCGGGTCGGGGACGAAGTCGTGCCCGAGCGTGTGCATTTTGAGGAGCGGGGTGAAACCGGCGGTGTCGCCGAAGTCGTAGGCGTAGTGGCCCCGGGTGAAGGACGGGCAGGCGGCGGGTTCCACGGCGCGGATGTCCGGGTTCATGCGGCCCGCCAGTTTCTCGCGGAGGAACGGGAAGAAAAGGCCGGCGAAGTTGGAGCCGCCGCCGGTGCAGCCCACGATCAGGTCCGGGGTGTCGCCGGCCAGGGCCAGCTGTTCCAGGGCTTCCTCGCCGATGACGGTCTGGTGCAGGAGGACGTGGTTCAGGACGCTGCCGAGCGCGTAGCGGGTGTCATCGGGGGCGGCGGATTCGACCGCCTCGGAAATCGCGATGCCCAGGGAGCCGGGTGAGTCGGGGGAATCCGCGAGGATTTTCGCGCCCGACGACGTCAGGGGTGAGGGGCTCGCGTGCACCTGCGCGCCGTACAGTTCCATCATCGAGCGGCGGTACGGCTTCTGGTCGTAGGAGGCGCGCACCATCCAGATCTCGCAGTCGAGTGAGAACTGCGCGCAGGCGAAGGCCAGCGCGCTTCCCCATTGGCCCGCGCCCGTTTCGGTCGTCAGGCGGCGGATTCCCTGGCGCGCGTTGTAGTAGGCCTGCGGGACGGCCGTGTTCGGCTTGTGCGAGCCGACCGGCGAGACGCCCTCGTACTTGACGTAGATGCGGGCCGGTGTGCCGAGGGCGCGTTCGAGGCGGTGCGCCCGGATGAGCGGAGTCGGACGCCAGAGGCGGTAGACCTCGCGCACCTCTTCGGGGATGTCGATGTACCGGTCGCCGCTGACCTCCTGGGCGATCAGATCCATGGGGAACAGCGGCGCCAGGTCGTCCGGCCCGACCGGCTCACGCGTGCCGGGGTGCAGGGGCGGGGGCGGCGGCGCGGGCAGGTCCGGGACGACGTTGTACCAGCGGCTCGGGAGCTTCGACTCGTCCAGCAGGATCTTCGTGGTCACGGTCCCTCCCCAGGTCACTTATGGGGAGCGTAAGCGCCCGTGGGTCACGAGGGAAGGTGGTGGACGTCGTTGAAGCTGCGGAGGGTCGCAGGTCCGTCGGCGTACCAGTCGATGGACGACAGGGCCGCCACGTCCAGGTGCATCCGGTAGAGCGACGACATGGGCGCGCCCAAGGCGTCCTTGACCAGAAGCTTGATGGGCGTGACGTGCGATACCACCAGCACCGTCTGCTCGCGGTAGCGGACCTTGAGCTTGTCCAGTGCCGTGCGGACGCGGCGGGACACCTGGGTGAAGCTCTCCCCGCCGGGCGGCGAGGCGCCGGGGTCGGCGAGCCACGCCTTCATCTCGGCGAGCCACCCCTTGCCGACCTCGGCGAACGTGAGGCCCTCCCATTCGCCGAAGTCGGTCTCGCGGAGACCGTCCTCGACGCGGACGTCCAGGCCGGTGACGGCGGCGACCTCCGCCGCGGTGTCGCGGCAGCGGGAGAGGGGGGAGGTGACGATCGCGTCGAGGCCGCGGTCCTTGAGGGCGAGGGCGGCGGCGCGGGCCTGGGCGACGCCGTTCGCCGTCAGCGGCACGTCGCTGATCCCGGCGAAGCGCTTCTCGATCGAGAGGGGCGTCTCCCCGTGCCGCAGCAGGACCGTGGTCATCGGGGTGGACGACGGGGGGCGCGGCGGCGGCTCGGGCTCCCCCGGCGTCTCCTCGACCTTGCGGGTCCAGTGCTCGCCGCGCGCGGCGGCGTCCATCGCCTCGTTCGCCAGCCGGTCGGCGTGCGCGTTCCGGTTGCGCGGGACCCAGCCGTAGGACACCGAGCCCAGCCCGGACGCCAGCTCCCGCGCCTCCAGCGCCAGCGGGATCATGTCCGGGTGCTTGATCTTCCAGCGGCCGGACATCTGCTCCACGACGAGCTTGGAGTCCATCCGGACCTCGACGCGGGCGGACGGGTCGATCCCGGCGGCGGCCCGCAGCCCGGCGATCAGCCCCCGGTACTCGGCCACGTTGTTGGTGGCGTGCCCGATCGACTCGGCGATCTCGGCGAGGACCTCGCCGGTCAGCGCGTCCCGGACGAGGGCCCCGTACCCGGCCGGGCCGGGGTTGCCGCGCGAGCCCCCGTCCGCCTCGACGATCAGCTTCCGGGCGCGGCCCGCGGCGGCTGCGCTCACAGGCCCGACTCGGGGGTGCGGACGAGGATGCGGCGGCATTCCTCGCAGCGGATGACCTCGTCCTCGGCGGCGGCCCGGATGTTGTTCAGGTCGACGGTGTTGAGCGCGAGGTGGCAGCCCTGGCACGCGCCCCGGTACAGCTTGGCCGCGCCCACGCCGCCGAACTGGCCGCGCAGCTTCTCGTAGAGGGCGAGCAGGTCGTCCGGGATGTCCTTGGCGACGGCGGTGCGCGCGGCGCTGGTCGTCCCGGCCTCCTCGTCGATCTCCCGCCGGGCGGCGTCGCGGCGCTCGGTGAGCGCGGCCAGCTCCTCCTGCGCGGCCGCCTGGTCGGCGCGGATCGCGGCGACCCTGCCCTCGGCCTCCTCGGTCCGCTCCATGATCTCCAGCACGACCTCCTCCAGGTCGGACTGGCGGCGGTGCAGCGACTCGATCTCCGCCTGCAGGCTGGACAGGTCCTTCGCGGACGTCACCTGCCCGGTGTCGAGCCGCTTCTGGTCGCGTTCGGCGCGGGAGCGGACCTGGTCGACGTCCTGCTCGGCCTTCTTCTGCTCCCGCTGCAGGTCGCCGACCTCGGTCTCGGCCGCGACGAGCGCGTCGCGCAGCTCGGTGAGACGCCCCTCCAGCCGCTCGATCTCCGCCAGCTCGGGCAGCGTGCGGCGGCGGTGCGCCAGCCGGTCCAGCGAGCTGTCGAGATCCTGCAGGTCGATCAGGCGAAGCTGGGCTTGCGGTGCGGCTTTCACAATGCTCCTTCTGCGTGGAGGCGCCACGCGTCGGTGACGAGCGTGGACACCCGTGTCTCCAACTTGCCCGCTTCCGGGGAGGACGCGGCCAGCCGGCGTTCGGCGTCGGCCAGCCAGGGCCACTCGGTCGCCCAGTGCGCGGCGTCCACCAGGGCCGGGCCGCCGTGCTCGGCGAACTCCGACGCGGGGTGGTGCCGCAGATCGGCGGTGAGGTAGGCGTCGACACCCGCGGACCGCGCGGTGTCGAGGAGGGAGTCGCCCGCGCCGCCGCAGACGGCGACGGTGCGGACGACGGCGCCGGGGTCGCCGGCGGCGCGGACGCCCCAGGCGGTGGGCGGCAGCCCGGCGGCGGCCCGCTCGGTGAACTCCCGCAGCGTGACGGGCTCGTCCAGCTCCCCGATGCGGCCGAGCCCGCGGCGCGGATCGTCGTCGGCGGGGACCATCGGGCGCAGCTCGCCGGTGAGGCCGACGGCCCGCGCCAGCGCGTCCGAGACGCCGGGATCGGCCCGGTCTGCGTTGGTGTGCGCGGTGTGCAGCGCGATCCCGTTCGTGATCATCCGGTGGACGAGCCGGCCCTTCGGGGTGGTGGCGGCGACCGAGTGCACCCCGCGCAGCAGCAGCGGATGGTGCGTGACCACCAGGTCGGCGCCCCACTCCAGCGCCTCGTCGACCACGGCGGCGACCGGGTCGACGGCGAACAGGACCCGCCCGACCTCCTGGTCGGGGTCGCCGCAGACGAGCCCGACCGCGTCCCAGGGCTCCGCCCACGCGGGCGGGTACAGCTCCTCCAGAACCGTGATGACATGGGATAGGCGCACGTCCCGCAGGCTACCGCGCCGAGCCGCCGCAACCGAGCCGCCGAGCGTCACCACGGGACGCCTGGGTCTGTAACGATATGGGACGGGGACAGTGCACGATCGAGAAGGGAACGCCATGCCGGCTGACGCCGCCGCGGAACCTGAGCCCACCGGGCCCGCCGAGCCCAAGGCCGAACGCCCGTACATGCCCGGCTACGGCATCGTCGGGCCGGACGAGGGCAGCGGCCTGCTGCCGTGGTCCTGGGCCGAGGAACGGCTGCGGGCGGCGCGCAACTTCTGGGTGTGCACCGTCCGGCCGGACGGACGCCCGCACGCCATGCCCGTGTGGGGCGCGTGGTCGGGCGAGGCGCTGCTGTTCAGCAGCTCCGTCCCGTCCCGCAAGATGGTGAACCTGCGGGCGAACCCGCAGGTCGTGGTGACCACCGAGGAGGCGGAGAACCCGGTGGTCATCGAGGGGCGCGCGGAGATCCTCACCGACCAGAAGGAGCTCCAGCGGTTCATCGACCTGGTCAACTCCAAGTACGCCACCCGCTATCGTGTCGACTTCCTGGACCCGGAGGTGAACGCCACCGTCGCGGTGCGCCCACAGTCGGTGTTCGGGCTCCGCCAGGGAGATTTCACCGGTTCTCCCACCCGGTGGTCGTTCGTAACCTGAATGTCCGCCGGGATCAATCTGGAGACTCATCGCGTTGGAGTCTGTGTGAAATCACCCTTTCGGCGCCGCAAGCGCGTCAAGGGCCGTCCGATGGGCAACCGCCCGGAGGCGGCCGAACCGGAGATCGTCGAATGGCCCCGCGAGGGGACCGGCAGGTCGTCGCTGATGGGCGCCATCCGCGGCGACGGCGAGACCGGGGCCGGCTTCGGCGGCGGCATGTTCGAGGACCTGGCGTCGGCGTTCGAGGGCTCCAAGAAGGTCAAGGTCGAGGAGCAGGAGCGGCAGCGGCTGCTGCGCCAGGACGACCACGAGCAGGCCGGGGACGGCGCCGCGCGGGACGACCTGGACTCCGGCAAGATCCGGATCCGGCGCACCCCGCCCACCGAATAGTGTCCGTTTTATATCGAACATAGGTTCGAATCGGCGTTATCCTGCCCTCGTGAGCACCTACGTTCCGCCCGGCTGGCCCTCGCAGGTGCATCCACCGGGCACCGACCGTTTCGAGGACACCGCCCTCGGCTGGCTGCTCGAGCTCGTCCCGCCCGAGTACCGCCGCTACGGCGTCCTGCGCCGCTACCCCATCGCCCTCGCCCGGATGGCCCGCCAGCACGTCGCCGCGTCCGTCGAGGCGGCCCGCGAGGGCTTCCGCACGGCCCGCGTCGACCTCGGCGACCTCGTCCCGCCGCACGGCGTCGACTCCGTCCTGGACGCCTACCGCCGCGAGGGCGCCCGCCTCGTCGCCGTCCTGCGCGCCGTGGAGCTGGTCGAGACGGCCCTGCGCGGCCTCGCCGACCCCGACGACCCCGCCCACCGCCGCCCCTTCACCCCCAAGCTTTGATGATCCCGTTGACTCGCTGTCGCGACGTGCGCAAGCCTTTGAGTCGATCCTGACGGGAGGCGGGTTCCGGTGAGCACACCACCCGGGTGGTACCCGGATCCAGAGTGGATGGGCCGCGAACGCTACTGGGACGGACAAACCTGGACCACCCACTCACGCCGCTACGAATCCCGCACCCGCCGCCGCCCCGCACCCCCGCCGGCAGCGCACCCAGCACCCGCCGAACCCGCGCCGGGTTCCCGCCCCGCGCCGCCGCCCGGCCCGCCGCACGCTTTCCCACACGCCCCCGCATCGCGGCCTGCGCCTGCTCAGCCACCCGCAGACACCGGCGGCCCGCCGCCGACCGATACCGGCACCTCGACGCAGCCCGACCAGGCACATCAGCCCCCAAGCGGACCACCGCTCCCGCCCTCTTCCCCGCACGGCCCCGCATCGCAGCCTGCGCCTGCTCAGCCGCCTGCCGCGGGCGTCCGAAGCGCGCCACCAGCGGATACCGGCACTTCAGCGTCCCCGGCACACGCTCGGCCTCCGGCTGATCCGTCACTCCCGCCCCCACACGCCCCCGCGCCGTGGCCTGCGCCTGCTCAGCCGCCCACAGACACCAGCGGCGCACCACCGACCGGTACCGGCACCTCGGCACTGCCGGACCAGGCACATCAGCCCCCAACCGGGTCGGCGCTCCCGGCCTCGCACGTCCCCGCGTCGTGGTCTGGGCATGCTCGGCCGCCTGTGGGTGGCGGGGGTGCGTCGGTGTTTCCGGCGCGGCCCGGGGACGTGTCGGCTCCCCCCGCCGCTTCTGCGTCGGAGCGGGCAGGTGACTGGGCGGTGCAGGGTTCGGTGGGCGGGGGAACGGTCCAGGGGCCGGGTGGGGTGGCTCAGGTGCCGGCCGTGGCGGGACGCGGGTTGCCGCCGGGGGCTCGCGACCTGCCGCCGGGACGGGGCGGGGTCGGGCTGGGGCCGGTCGCGGCCGTCGTGGGGGCCGAGTCCGTCCTGGTGGCGGCTGCCGGGTTCGGGCTGCATCTCGTGTGGCCGGTCTGGGGTGCGGTGGCCGTCGTCGCCGTGTGGGTCGTCGTGCTCGCGGCGCCGCTCGGGGCGGGGCGGGTGTACGGGTACCGGGAGCCGGACTCCGCGGAGCGCGTGCGGTTGGCGCAGGCGTGGCGGGACGTCCAGCGGCGGGCGGGGGCCGGGGCGTACCGGCTGGTGGTCGTCGATTCGGAGGAGCTGAACGCCTGCATGCCGTTCGGGCGGACGGTCGCGGTCACGTCGGCGTCGGCGCGGTCGCTGCCGCCCGGGCGGCTGGAGGCCGTGCTCGCCCACGAGCTGGGGCATCTGCTGGGGTGGCGGGCGGTCCCGGCGTTCGTGCACGCGCAGGTCACGCTGCCCGCCAGGGCGCTGCTGCGGGCGTTGCGCAGGTCGTGGTCGCCGGTCGGCCCCATGTGGCGGCGGGCCGTCGCGTGGCATCGGCCGATCGGGTTCGTGCTCGTGTTCCTCCTCGCGCTGGCCGCCGCTGCGGTCACGGTGGTCGCGGCGGTGCCCACGGGTGCGGCGTACGCCGCCGCGTGGGGTGCGCGGCTGCTGAGCCGGCGCGGCGAGGGCAGGGCGGACGCCGTGGCCGTGCGGCTCGGGTTCGGCGCCGAGCTGGTCGCCGTTGTGGAGGACCGCATCGAGCACGCCGGGGAGGGGCTGCCGCTCCACCTCGTCCGGCGGGCTCAGGGGCTGCGGCGGCGGCTCGGGTGATCAGCCCCCGCCGCCGAACAGCGGCGGCGGTCCCTGGCGCGGGCCGGGCCGGTGGCCGGGCGGCGGCCCCGGGTCGGACGCCAGGGGCGCCCGCGGGGGCGGCGGCGCGGGCGGCGTCGCCCACTGCGGCGGCGGGGCGGCCCAATGCGGCGGCAGGCGGGAGAGCGCGGCGGGGCCGGGAAGCGCCTGGCGCGGGGCGGGCGGGTCCGGGAGGGGGCCGGTCGTGACGCGGTCCAGCGTGATGATCGCCGGGTCGCACTCGACGGGCGTGACGGTGCGGCCCCCGCCGGGCGCCGACTGGACGAGCAGCAGCGCATGGTCGGGAAGGTGCTGCAGGGTGACGGGTTCGACGACGTACTCGTACACGCGCTGCGTCGTGTCGGCGTCGCTCCAGTTGGTGCTCTCCGCGTAGGAGTAGGCGGCCGACCAGTTGCGGGTGGTGGAGGTCGCGGTCCCCTCGGTGTCGGTGCGGCTCGTCGAACCGCCCCGGTTCCGGCCGCGCTGGCTGGACGTCGAGCGGTCGGGGAACAGCCCGAACATCTCCCCGCCCGAATAGCCGACGCCGGAGGAGCTGCTCGTCCCCCAGTTGCGGGACGTTCCGGTCGTGTGGCTCGTGCTCCGCGTCTCCGAATCGCCCTCGCCGCGCGTGCCGGTGGACGTGTGCGACTCGTTCCCGCCGACGTTCTTCGTGATCTGCGACAGGACGAACCGGTGGTCGCGCCCGATGAAGTCGGCGGCCCGCGCGGCGTCCTCGTGGTTGCCGAGCCGCATGAACGCGACCGCGCCGCCGCCGATCAGCTCGGCGGACGTCTCGCGCAGCCGCCGGAACAGCAGGGTCAGCGGGACGCCGCGCCGCTCGCAGGCGTCCGACAGCCGCTCCAGGTGGCGGCGGGCCAGCTCGTCCGCGCCGGCGACCACGAGGGCGGGCGTCGACTCCCAGGACGCGGTGATCCGGTGCGTGACCCACTGGACGATCAGGTCGGTGAGCAGTTCGGACCGCACGTTGCGGGCCTGGCTGTCCAGCGCGATGCAGGTCAGGTAGCCGGCGCCGGCCTTGGACGGCTCGGTGCCGAGGTTCTCCAGGGGGTGGACGTAGGACTCGATCCGCGACAGGTTCGCGTGGGCCTGGCGGCGGTACTCGACGGTGAACAGCTCGTTGGCGATGCGCCGCCGTTCGTCGCGGGTGAGGGCGTCCCCGTCGTCCGGTTCCCCCATCAGGACGCGCAGGGCGGCGGCGATCCGGGCGAGGGTGACGTCGTCGCCGAGGGCGCCGCACACCTTGGTCAGGATCCGGTCGTCCATGCTGCGCTCGGCGCGGGCGGCGTCGGGGGTTCCGCCGTGCATGGACTCGACGATCGCGTCCACGAGGTCCTGCGGCGGCATGTCGGCCAGGAGACCGGAGGACGCCTGCCGGCTGGGCAGGAGCTGCGCGTCCACCCCGATCCAGGCGGCCCTGGCCAGCTCGACCAGTTCGCGGCTGACGACCTCCCGGGACAGGTCGAGGACGAGCAGCGGCTGGACGGCGAGGGTGGACGTCCCGTAGGTGGTGAGCAGCGCCTCCCAGGCGAACAGCGTCCCGCCGAACACGTCCAGGCGGCGGCCGGGGCGCGGCGCTGCGCCCCATTCGGGGAGCCCGTCGAGCCGCGCCCGCTCGGCGGCCTCGTGGGCCTGCTTGCGCGCGTGCCACTGCCGCGCCTGTTCCTGGTAGCCGCCGACGACCTGCTTTTCGGCCAGCGCGTGGGCCTGCCGGGCGGCCTGCCGCTGCCGGACGGCCCACCATGTCAGCGCCCCGCCCGGCGCCATCGCGATGACGGCGAGGAGCAGCGACCCGATCGAGAGGCCGGTGGAGGCGCCGGCGGAGCAGGCGGCGAACATGACCAGGACGAGGGCTGCGGCCCCGCTGACCGGGAGCGTCCGGCTCAGCCTGCGCTGCGCGGCCCGCTCGGTCTCGGCGACCCGGCGCGCCAGGTACTCGGGGAGCGCCTGCCGCCGCGGCGGCGGCTCCGGGAACGGCGTGCGGAACCACCACCGGTCGCGGAACACCCATCCGATGCGGGGGTCGGGGCTGAAGAGCCGTTCACGGCGCGACAGCAGCCCCCCGTGGTCGACCGGTTCGCCCGTCACGACGCTGAACCCCCGCTCTGCTCGGGTGCCGACTGGACCGTCACGCCTTCGGGCCGCGCGGCGATGCCGCAGACCACCCAAGCAGATTGACTGGGAACTTGTCAGGCCCTACGTCTCAAATCGGCCTTCACACCGCGTCTCTTGCTCAATAGCCTGACTCCCCATGGCGGGGACGGAGATGTGGGAGCTGGTGCGCGGGCTGCCGGTGTGCCGGCTGCTGGAGGTGCCCCGCCCGGACCGGGAGGACGGCCGGGACGCGTGGCGCGACCAGCGGCTCGCGGCGCTGGTGTCGGCGTACCACGCGGGCGGGGAGCCGGTCCTCGTCGGCTGGCGGCGCGCGGCGGCGTTCGGGCCGGCGGAGGTGTTCGTCGGCGGGTCCGGGCTCATCGCCGACCGTGACGGGCGCGCGGCGACGCTGAGCCTGCCGGCGGGCGGGCGCGGGGTGGTGCTCCCGGGCGGCGTCGCCGAGGAGTCGATGGCGCACTGGGTCGGCATCGGCGGCATCGCGGACGGCCTGCTCGTCGACGACCGCCTCGGGGAGGAGGAGCCCGCCCGGCCGTCGCTGGAGGACGGCCTGCTCTCGGTGTGGATGCAGCCGTTCGCGTGGCTGCTGGTCGCCGAGCCCGTGGACCCGTCCGAGGCCGGGCGCCTCGCCGACGACCTCGCCGACCGGCAGCAGCGCGCCCAGTCGATGGCGGAGATGTCGCCGGAGGAGTCGGTGGCGGCCGTCCGGATGGAGCGCCGGCACCGGGAGCTGCGCCGGTCCGCGTCGTCCGGGCTGTGGCGGGTGCACCTGGCGGCGGGCGGCGCGACGCCGGAGGCCGCCGCGCGGGTGGCGGCGCTGGTGTGCGCGTCGGCCGACCTCTCGGGGCTGCCGTACGCGCTGGTCCCGGGCGCGAAGGGGCCGTTCGAGGCGAGCACCCGCCTGGTCGCGGCGCTGGCGCGGCCGCCCGTCCGGGAGGTCGCCGGGGTCCGGTTCGTGATGCGGCCGGAGTTCGACGTCACGCCGGAGCCGGCGGGCGCCGGGGTGCCGCTCGGCCGGGTCCTGGACCGCAACCGCCGCGAGGTCGGGCCGCTGTCGCTGCCGCTGCCCAGCCTGAACCGGCACACGTTCGTCTGCGGCGCGACCGGCGCCGGCAAGTCGCAGACGATCCGGTCGCTGCTCACCGCCGCGTCCGCCGCCGGGCTGCCGTGGCTGGTCGTGGAGCCCGCGAAGGCGGAGTACCGGCTGATGGCGTCGCGGCTGGCGGCGGCGGGGCTGCCGGACGCGGAGGTCGTCGCGATCCGCCCGGGGGACGCGGAGGCGATCGCCGCCGGGATCAACCCGCTGGAGCCCGCGCACGGCCCGGACGGGCGGCCGTTCCCGCTGCAGACGCACGCCGACCTCGTCCGGGCGCTGTTCCTCGCCGCGTTCGAGGCGGACGAGCCGTTCCCGCAGGTGCTCTCGGCGGCGCTGACCCGCTGCTACGAGCGGCTCGGCTGGGACCTGGCGCTCGGCGAGCCCGTGCACGCGGCCCCCGGGGGGCGCGCGGGGCCGCCGCCGCGCTACCCGACCCTCGCCGACCTGCAGGCCGTCGCCGAGGAGGTCGTCGACGACATCGGGTACGGGCAGGAGATCACCGACAACGTGCGCGGGTTCATCCGGGTGCGGCTGTCCAGCCTGCGGCTCGGCACGACCGGGCGGTTCTTCGAGGGCGGCCACCCGATCGACTTCGACGCGCTGCTCGCCCGCAACGTCGTCCTGGAGATCGAGGACGTGGGCGACGACCGCGACAAGGCGTTCCTGATGGGGACCGTCCTCGTCCGGCTGGTGGAGCACCTGCGGATGCGGCAGGGCGCGCCGGGACTGCGGCATCTCAGCGTGTTCGAGGAGGCGCACCGGCTGCTGCGGCGCAGCGAGCAGGCGGGTCCCGCGTCGCACGCGGTGGATACGTTCGCGAGCCTGCTCGCGGAGATCCGCGCGTACGGGGAGGGGTTGGTCGTGGCGGAGCAGATCCCGTCGAAGCTGGTCCCGGACGTCATCAAGAACACCGCCGTCAAGATCGTCCACCGGCTGCCCGCGCAGGACGACCGGGACGCGGTCGGCGCGACCATGAACATCACCGGCGCCCAGTCGCAGTTCCTCGTCACGCTGACGCCGGGCGAGGGCGCGGTGTTCGCCGACGGCATGGACTTCCCGCACCTGGTGCGCATGCCGGACGGCTCCGGGGTGGAGCGCGCGGCGCCGCTCGCCTCCCCCGGCGTCCTGGTGGCCCCGCGGAGCGGCACGTGCGGCGCGGACTGCCGCGACTCGCCCTGCACGCTCCGCGACATGCGCACCGCCCAGCGCGCCGTGGCCGACCGCCCGGAGCTGGTCCTGTGGGCGGAGCTGGCCGCCGCCGCGCACCTGACCGGCTGGGGCGCCCCCGCCCCGGACCCGTCCGTCCTGGACGGGCTGCCGCGCCGGCTCCGCGACTGCGCCGTCTCGCACGCCGTCGACGCGGCCGTCGCGTCCCGCGCCGCTCCGCCGGACCTGGCCGGCCATCTGGTGGCCGTCCTGCACGGCGAGCCGTGCGCCGACGACGAGACGGCCTATTTCGCCGCGCCCTACCGCTGGTGCCTCGTCCTGGAGGAACTGCAGCGAGCGCACAAGGAGAACCCCGACGGCGGCCGTCACCCGCTCAGCGGCAAATGGGAGGCCCTCTACAACAGGGCCATTCCCGGCGCCACTCTGGCCGATCAACTCGCCGTTGTCACCGCCTGGTGGAACCGTGACCAGCGCGACCTCGACGCCCGGTCCCTCGCGCTGTGGGGCACGACTTCGGCGATCGAGACCGCGGTGGGCGCCGTCCGGAGCGACGCCGACTGGCCCGACCGCCTCCGCGAGGCCACCGCCGGGTTCGGAGACGCGGGCGGCCTGATCGAGGGCTTCATTCCCACCGAATAGCCGTCTTCTGATGCACCCTGGTGACCATGGGGCTTCTGGAGCAGGTGGCACCGAACCTTGTCGACGTCCTCCGCCGCGACGCCTGGTGGATGCGACGCCACCCTGCGGGGCGCCCGCCGCCTGCGGCTCAGTCCTTGACGAGCTCCGCCTCGACGCTGATCTCGGCGCCGGCGAAGAGCCGGGACACCGGGCACAGCTCGGCCGCCTCGTCGACCGCGGTCTGGAAGCCGGCGGCGTCGAGGTCGGGCACCTTGCCCTCGACGCGCAGCGCCGACGACACGATGGTCGGCACGCCGTCCACCTCGTCGAGCGTCACGGTCGCGGCGACGGTGAGGCGCTCCGGCCGAGCCTTGTGCTCGCCGAGCCGCAGCGCGAGCGCCATGACGAAGCAGGACGAGTGGGCGGCCGCGGCGAGCTCCTCCGGGCTCGTCTTCCCGTCCGGCCGGACGGTGCGGGCGTCCCAGCTCACCGGCAGCCCGCTGAAGGCGCCGGTCGTCCCGTTGAGGGTGCCGCTCCCCTTGGCGAGGCTGCCTTCCCAGGTGGTCTCCGCCGTCCGCTCAGCGATCGCCATGTCCGTCTCCTCCTACTGTGACCGGATTACTTTTTTCCACGCTTCACCTATTTTTACAGGCTTATATGTGAAAAAAACAAGGGCGAGCGCGGCGCGATGACCCGGTCGCGGGGGCTTGCGGGGTGTCAGGCGGCGTAGTTGCGCAGGACGCGGAGGGCCTCGGCGGCGTGCGGCCCCTCGGCGGTCAGCGCGGTCTGCGCGGGGGTCAGCCGGCGGGCGCCGACGCGGCAGAACTCCGCGGCCGGGCCGGTGATGCGCGACGGGGCCGCGGGGTCGCCGAACGTCCAGCGCGCCCCGCCGGGGGCGGTGAGGTCGCAGTGGACGGGCGCGTCCGGGAGGCCCTCGACGGAGAACGCGTAGGGCAGGGTGCGGTGGGCCAGCCAGGCGATGTGCCGGAGCCGGTCGGTGTCGGGGTAGGCGATGCCGAGCGGGACGGCGATGTCCTGGGCGTGGGCCCAGTGCTCGGCGATCCGCGTGGTGGCGAGCGTGCGGGGCGAGAGGGAGGTCCGCACCCAGGGCATGCGCGTGCCCGGCGGCTGCGCGCGCAGGAGGTCGGCGGTGGCGAAGGCGGACCTGCGCCAGCGCGCGAGCAGGTCGGCGGGAGGCGACCCGCGTTCGGCGGCGACCATGCCGTCCACCACGTCGTCCACGCTGCTGCCGGCGGACGACAGGAACGGCGTCGCCTCCCCGGCGGCCGGCTCGCTGATCACTTCGTTGGTCTGCGCCAGGTGCAGGACGACGTCGGAGACCGTCCAGCCCTCGGCGCCCGACGGGTGCGCCCACTGCTCCGGGGTCAGGGACGTCAGCATCGCGTCCAGCTGCTGGTACTCGGCGGTCAGGTCGTCGAAGACATCGGCCATGCCGCCACGTTAACCGAATCTGATTCGGTTTGATCTGTCCACAGGTGGTCAGGCGAGCTTCTCCAGGCGGTCGGCGGCCTCGGCGGCGCCTCCGGCCGCCGCGAACGCCGGCCGGGCGGCCTCGGCGGCGGCGCGGTGCGGGCCGTCGGCGAGGACGGCGGCGAGGGCGGCGCGGAGTTCGTCCGGATCGTCCACGGAGATGCCCGCGCCGGCGGCCTCCACCCGGCGGGCGATCACCGGCTGGTCGTCCCGCATCGGCGCCATCACCAGCGGAAGCCCGTGGGACAGGGCCGCGCAGACCGTGGAATGGCCGCCGTGGCAGGCGACGGCCGAAAGGCGCTCCAGGAGCTTGTGCCGGGGGACGCGCTCGCGGACCAGGACGTTCGGCGGCGGCGCGTCCACCCCGGCCCCGGCGAAGACGGCCTGGACGTCCATGTCGCGGACGGCGTCGGCGGCGGCCCGGAAGAACCGCTCGGCGGGCGGACCGGTGACCTTGCCGAGGGTGACCAGGACGGCGGGGCGGCCGTCCAGCCACTCCCACGGGAACGCGCACGGCGCCTCGCGGGTCGCGGCCGGGCCGACGAAGGCGAAGTGGTCGGGGAAGAAGGAGGTGTCGCCGACCAGCGCCGACGTGGAGAAGACCAGCGTGAGGTGGTCGGAGAAGCGCAGGTCGAGCAGGTCCTCGATGCCGTGGTCGAGCTGGAAGTCCCCGATGTGGTCGCGGATCTCCTCCTCGACGTCGGGCCGGTCGGCGAGCGGGCGGGTGAACTCGGCGGGCGACGCGGCGGAGGTCGCCCAGGGGATCTCGCGGTGCCGGGCCGCGACGGGCGCGGCGAGCACGGCCTGGTCGGAGACCACCGCGTCCGGGCGGAACCGGTCGAGGGCGCGCTCGACGCCCGGCATCATCGCGTGGCCGAGCGGGACGAGGAAGTCCTCCCACAGGAAGCGGACGGCGTCGAGGCCGCGCAGCTCCAGCCAGCGGTCCCGCACCGGGCCGAACTCGTCCCCCGCGGTGCTGAAGATGCGCGAACCCGGCCGCAGCAGCGGCTCCAGCGTCGGGCGGTGCCCCGTCCAGGCGACCTTGTGGCCGCGGCGGGCCAGCTCGGCGGCGACCGCGACGGTCGGGGCGATGCGGCCGGTGAGCGGCGGGACCGCGAACAGGAAGCGGCGCTCCGGTGTCCGCACCCGCTGGATGCCCGGGTCGCCGAGGATGGACGGGACCTGGACTCGGCGGGCGCTCGCGCGGCGCTGGGTCATGCTCGGCTCTCCTCCATGTCCGTACCGGCGGACGCGGTCGTCCAGGCGACGACGTGTCCGTCGAGTTCGCGGGTCTGCACCGTGGTGACCGCGCCGCCGGCGGCGATGAGGAGCCGCTCGGCGTCGGCGACGGTCACGACCAGTTCGGCACGGTCCGTCTTCATCGACTGCAGCACCGCCTGCTTGGCCGCGCGGACCCGTGCGTTGTTCTCGTTGACGGCCAGCCCGATGCCCGCCGGGACGGCGCCGGGCCGCACGAGGGCCACGCCCAGCTCGGCGTCCGAGGCGATCGAGACGGTCAGGGGCTCGTCGAAGGGGCCCGCCACGGCCGGCCCGTCCTGCACGGTGAGCTCGGCGGGGAAGAGCGGGCCGTGGCCGTTGCGCCAGAGGTGGTCCCTGACGGCGTCCTTGGCCGCGATCCGCCCCAGCAGCCACGGCCCCTGCGCGACCGGCGGGAGCGCTTCGTACTCGGCGCGCTCGGCGGCGCGCAGGTACTGGCGCATGAGCAGGTCGCGCGACGCCGTGCCGTCCCAGCGTTTGCGGGCCAGCGTCCACCCGCCGGGCTGCGGCTCCCCCGTCCCGGACACCTCGGGGGTGAACTTCATCCGCCACAGGGCTTCGTCCGTGTAGAAGCGGTGCGTGGTCCAACCGTCGATGCGCGCCCACACCGCCCCGTCCTCGCGGACCATCTCCGCTGAGCAGCGCATGGTCGTGTCCGTGAGGGACTGGTTCCAGACGGTCGTCTCCAGCCGCTCCCCCGGGGACGGCGACGCCCCGTACAGCAGCACCCGCTCGATCCCCACGGGGAACACGGTCTGGTTGGTGTCGCCGTACACCTGGATCCAGTGCGCGCAGAGCTGCCCGGCGCCGTCCATGAGCGCGCCCGGCGTGGGCAGCGCGGTCAGGACGGCGCGCACACCGTCCTCCGCCAGGGCCGTGATCTCGCTGATGCCGCGGAAGAGCGGGCCGTGGAACATCCAGCGCTCCTCGTACAGCCGCTCGGCGGTGACGATGGGCGGCCCCTCGATGGTGAGCGGCGTGTGGTCCGGGGTGGGCGGCGCCGGGTAGCGCTCGGCGAGCAGGACCGTCCCGTCGGCGTAGTCCGGGATGACGACCTTCACCTTGCGCGGGCGGGCGCCGCCGTCGGCGAGGCGGGCTCTGATGTCGACGGTCGTGGGCGGGTCGGCCACCATCCACCGGACGGCCCGGACGTCCTCGAACCCGACGACGACCATGTCGGGCAGCAGCTCGCGCGCCGTGCCGGCCATCGCCTCCACCAGCGCGGCCAGCGGGACGACCGGGAACCGGTCCGACATGTCGGGCCAGCCGGGGGCCTGCGGGACCAGGCAGTGGTCGGCCAGCTGCGGCATCGCCTCGACGGAGAAGACGCGGGAGACGCTCAGCTCGGCGGCCGCCGGGGACGGCTCCGCCGCCGCGGCGGGCGACGGCCCGCCCCCGAGCGCCTCCAGCACCGACTGCGCGCCCGTCGTCGCGTCGTTGAGCAGCGCCTCCAGTTCCGCCATGACGGGATCGTCGGCGGGCAGCGACGGGACGCCGGGCGCCGGGCGGATCGGCTCCACCGTCCCGCCCAGCCTGACCAGCGGCGTGCCGAGGTCGAGCCGCAGGCCGCCGGCCGGCGCGGGCGGCGCGCAGCCGCCGTAGCCCTCGGCCCACAGCGCGGCGACGACCCGGCGCAGCTGCGCCATCCCGTCCCGGTCCGGCACGTTGACGGCCATCGCCAGGTGCTCGCGGTCGCCGAGCCGGTCGGCGACGAACCCGGTCAGCCCGCCGGGCCCGACCTGGACGAACGCCCGCACGTGCGCCGCGCCGTACAGCTCCTCGATCAGCTCGCCGAACCGGACGGGCTCGCGCAGGTGCCGGACGGCGAGGTCGCGGACCGCCTCGGCCCCGCGCGGGAACGGCGCCGCCGCCGACCCCGACCACACCGGTACGCGGGGCTCGCGGATCTCCAGCGCCTCGAACGAGTGCCGAAGCTGCTTCTCGAACGCCTCGGCCGGGGGCGCGTGGAAACCCGTCCGGAACGGCAGCTCCGTGCCGAGGACCCCCTCCGACGCGAGCCGCCCGAGGATCTCCCGGACGGCCTCCGGCGGCCCGCAGACCACCGACTGGTGCGGGCAGTTGTCGTGGCTGACGACGACCCCGGACCCCGCCGCGGCGGCCTCCCGCGCCCGCGCCGCGCCGCAGCCGAGCGCCGCGTACAGGACGTCGGGGCCGTCGAGCACGGCGCCGTCGAGGTCCCGGACGAGCGCGGCGGCGTCGCACATCCCGGCGACGGCCATGGCCGTCCACTCGCCGAGGCTGTGCCCCGCCATGACGTCGGCCTCCACGCCCAGCTCGGCGAGCGCGGCGGCCAGCAGGCGCCCGGCGCCCAGGACGTCGGCGGCGTGGCCGATCAGGTCGGTGCGGCCCGTGAGGCCCGGGTCGGGCATCCCGAAGTGCTCGGCGACGTCGGCGACGCGCGGGGCGAAGGCGGGCTCGAACCCGGGGAACAGGAACGCCAGCCGCCCGCCCTCCGCGAGCAGGGGCCGCGGCGAGAACCACACATCGCTGCGGCCGCGCCACGCGGTCCCCCGCTGGACGACGGCCCGCGCCAGCTCGAGCCTGCGGGGCGTGGGACCGACGATGGCGAGCCTGCACGGAAGGTCGGGGACATCCTCCGCCGCCCGCGCCAGGAGCCTGCCGTCGGGGGCGGCCAGCTCCTCGGCCAGCTCCTCGGCGGTGCGCGCGGCCAGGCGCAGCACGGCCTCGCCGTCCCGCGGCGTGTCGAGCCTCCGCCGCCCCGCCCGCCGGGCGCACGACGACGGCGGCTCCTCCAGCACGACATGCGCGTTGGCACCGCCGAACCCGAAGGCGTTCACCACGGCCCGCCGGGGGCCGCCGTCCCGCCGCCACTCGGACGCCTCCCGGAGCGGCCGCAGCCGGCCGTCCTCCAGCGCCGGGTGCGGGTCGTCCACGTGCAGCGTCGGCGGCAGGACGCCGTCGCGCAGCGCGAACGCGGCCTTGATCAGCCCGGCCATCCCGGCGGCGTGCATCGCGTGCCCGATCATCGACTTGACGGTGCCGAGCCCGACCGGCGGGCCGTCCGCGCCGAGGACGCGGCGCAGCGTCGCCAGCTCCGTCTCGTCCCCGGCCGGGGCGCCGGTGCCGTGCGCCTCGACGAGCCCGACCGCGCCGGGCGCCGCCGGGTCCAGGCCCGCGTCCCGCCAGGCGCGCTCGACGGCGAGGACCTGCCCGTCCACCAGCGGGCTCATGATGCTCGCGGCCCGCCCGTCGCTGGACGACCCGGCGCCGAGGATGACCGCGTGGATCCGGTCGCCGGCGCGCTCGGCGTCCGACAGCCGCTTGAGCAGGACCATCCCGGTGCCCTCGGCGAGGAGCGTGCCGTCGGCGGCCCGGTCGAACGGGCGGATCGTCTCGCTCGGGCTGAGCGCGCGCAGCTGGCTGAACAGGCTCCACACGGTGGCGTGGTGCGCGAGGTGGACGGCCCCGGCCAGCATCGCGTCGGCCTGCCCGCCGCGCAGCGCCCGCACGGCGTGCTCGACCGCGAGCAGCGACGAGGCGCACGCCGCGTCGAGCGTGTAGGCGGGGCCGCGCAGGTCGAACGTGCCGGCGATGCGGGACGCGGCGAGGCTCGGCACCAGCCCGATCGGCGCGTCCGGGCCGTCCGGGCCGAGCCGCTCGCAGAACGCCCGGCGGATCTCCGCCAGCCGATCCTCCCCGAGGTCCGGGACCAGCTCGGCGAGGATCGCGGCGACCTGGTGGGACGTCCGGACGCGCTGGTCGTGGCGGGCCAGGCCGGGCGTGATGTAGCCGCCGCGCCCGACGACCACGCCGATCCTGGACCGGTCGGGCAGCCGCTCGTCGCCGCCGGCGTCGGCGATCGCGTCCCCGGCGGTGCGCAGCGCGAGGAGCTGGTCGGGCTCCATGCCCCCCACGGCGGCGGGCAGGATCCCGAACCGCGCCGGGTCGAAGGTGGCCAGCTCGTCGACGAACCCGCCGCGCCGGCAGTAGAACCGGTCGCACTCCGGGGCCCGCGTGTAGGCGTCCGGGTCGTAGTAGAGGGCGGGGTCCCAGCGCCCGGGCGGCACCTCGCTGATCGCGTCGAACCCGGCGAGGACGTTGCGCCACAGCTCGGCCGCCGACCCGGCGCCCGGGAACACGGCCCCGGCGCCGACGATCGCGATCGGCTCGCGGTCCCTGTTCACCGGTCGTCTCCGGTCAGGAGAACATGCGTCTCGTCCCCCGCGCCGATCTCCCGCACCAGCGCCGCCGCGGCGGCGCCCGGATCGACCGCCCCCAGGCCGGCGACGAGCGTCCGCCCCCGCAGCCGGCGGCGCCACGCGTGCGCCAGCATCGCGCACGCGTCGTCCCCGGCTTGCATGTCGTCGCCGCGGAGACCGCACAGGACGGCGAAGAACCCCACACCGGACGGGACCGCCTGAGCGAGCGCGGCGGCGCCGTCCACCCGCGCCCGGTACGCCTCTTCGAGGCCGCCGGGCGTCTCGGCGAACCCTGCGGCGTGGATGACGCCGTCCAGGCGCCGGTGGGTCAGCTGGACGTTCTCGACGAGGCTCCGCACGGCCTGCGCATCCCGCGCGTCGCCCACGTGACACCTGACGGACGCCGCATGCTCCCGCATCAGCCGCACGTCCTGTTCCGGCGTGCGGCCCATGAGCTCGATGTGGCAGCCGCTCGTCCGGGCCAGTTCCAGGGCCGTCCGCGCGACGACCTCGTGCTCGCCGCCGGTCAGCACGACGACCGCGTCCCGCCCGAGGTCAGGGGCGCCGTCCGGCGGCTCGGACGGGAGCAGCTCCAGCCCGCGCCGCACGCCGCCCCGGTGCCCGACCGCGACCGGCCCATCGGGAGCCAGCAGCTCCGCCATGATCCGCCGCGCGATCGCCCGCGGGGTGTCGTCGGTGTCCATGTCGAGCGCCCGCACCAGCGCCTCGGGCCGCTCCCGCGCGAGCGTCCGGGCCAGCCCGCGCAGCCCCGCGCCCGGCGCCGGATCGCCGGCGGCGCCGCCGGCGAACCCCTGCCCGAACGTCCCGCCGGCCCCGCTCGCGAGGACGAGCCACCGCGGCTCCCCCTCCAGCGCACGCCCGATCCCCGCGAACGCCCAGGGCAGCACGGCCGCCGCCCCCGGCCGCAGGGCCGCCAGATGGACGAGCCCTTCACACGGCCCGTCGACGTCCGGCAACGTCCGCACCTCCGCACCGCGGCGTTCGAGCAGATCGCCCAGCTCGACCGCGATGCCGCACCCGTCGTCCACGAGCACGAACCGCGCACCGGCGAAGGCCTCCCCCGGCTCCGGCGCCCTGGGAAGGGGCTCAAGCTCCACAAGCCGCGAAACCCGCCGCACGACCCGACCGCGACCCCCAGGCCGCGGCCACACCTGCCGGTCGGCAGAACACTCCCCCACCGCCCCATCCGCGGCGGGCTCCCCCCGCCAAGCCGGCCCTTCACCCCCGACCGGCTCCCGACGCACGGCCGGCTCGTCGCGCACAGCCGTACCCTCACGCATGATCGGTCCACCGCGCACGGCCGAGCCCTCTGACACGACCGATCCCCCGCGCTCGGCCGACTCCCCGCGCAGGGCCGAGCCCTCGCGCACAGCCGATCCCCCGCGCAGGGCCGAGCCCTCTGACACGACCGATCCCCCGCGCACGGCCGACTCCCCGCGCAGGGCCGAGCCCTCGCGCGTAGCCGAACCCTCGCGCGTAGCCGAACCCTCGCGCGTAGCCGAACCCTCGCGCGTAGCCGAACCCTCGCGCGTAGCCGAACCCTCTGACGCGGCCGATCCCCCGCGCATAGCCGAGCCCTCGCGCACAGCGGAACCCTCGCGCACAGCCGATCCCCCGCGCGTAGCCGAGCCCTCTGGCACGGCCGGCTCGGCGCGCACGGCCGGCTTCTCGCATGCGACCGGTTCCCGTGGCGCGGCCGGTTCTTCGTACTCGGCCAGGTCTTGCCGCACGGTGGATCCGACACGCGCTGCGGGTTCGGCGCGCACGGCCGGTTCGTTGCGCACGGCTGGTTCGTTGCGCATGGCCGGGACTTCGGGGACGGCGGGTTCCTGCTTCGCGGCCGGGGTGGGGCCGCCGGACAGCGCCATGGTTCGTACGTGGGCGCTTGGGCGGGCCGGTGGCGGGACGCTCGGGCGCGGCGGTTCGGCGGGGGCCGCCAGGTGGCGGAGGACGACCTCGCGCTGGGCGGCGATGATCTCCCGGCTCGTGCGCAGGTACTCCAGGACGGCGGGGTCGGCGGGGCGGGCGGCGGCGATGCGCTCCGGCGGGCGGAGCGCGCCGGGCGGGTAGCCGCCTGCGGCGGTGCGTACGCGGTGGCCGTCGACGAGCCAGCCCGGCGCGGCGGCACCGCCGGTGAGCGGGCGGGTGCCGCGTCCGGCGAAGAGGGGCAGCGGGTCGACCGCGATGCCGGCGGCGGCCAGCTCGGCGAGCGCGCGCAGCAGCGCCACCAGCCCGTTCTCGCCGGGGGCGGCGCAGCTGACGGCGGTGTGCGGGCGGTCGCCGAGGACCGCGGCGGCGAGGTCGGTCAGGGCGCGGCCGGGACCCGTCTCCACGAACGTGCGGGCTCCCGCGTCGTACATCGCCTCGATCTGCTCGGCGACGTGGACGGGCGCGGGCGGCGCCGCGGCCAGGTCGGCCGGGTCCGTCTCGTACGGGCGGGCCGTCGTGTTCGCCCAGACCGGGAAGGCGGGCGAGCGGAGGTCGCGGCCGAGGAGGTCGTCGCGGGACGGGGGCGCGCCGGCGCACGCGGCGCCGACGTCGATCATGTCGGTGTCGTCGATGACGCCGGCGGCGCAGAGCGCGGCGAGTTCGCCGTGGCCGTGGCCGGCGGCGAGGTCGGGGTGGACGCCGACGGCGGTGAGCAGGCGGTGCACGGCCAGGCCCGCGACGCCGGTGCCCTCGTGGCGCCCGCCGGCGAGGCGCAGCAGGCGCTGGAGGCGGGGGAAGGCGACGAAGAGATCGGCGACCGTGCCGGGCCGCCCGTCCTCGTCCGGGAACAGGAAGGCGACCTGGCCGGGCTCGCCGGACGCGAGGCGGACGCCCCGCTCGGGGCGGAACTCCGCGGCGAGGGCGAGCTTCTCGCGGAGGTCGTCCGGCCCGGTCGCCGCGAACGCCGCCTGCACGGGGCCTCCTAGGGACGCGGCGGTCCGGGCGAGATCGCGCAGGCGGGGCTCCCCGTCGTCCAGGAGCCGCGCCAGCCGGTCGATCTCCTCCCGCGCGGCGGCCCGGTCGTCGCCGCGGATCAGGAACAGCTCGGCGGGCCACTCGGCGAGCCCCGACACCGGTTCGGGAGCGCCCGCATAGCCGGAGAGGACGGCGTGATACCGCGTGCCGCAGAACCCGGAGGCGCCCACGCCCGCGAACCGGTCGCCGGGGCGGGCGGTCCAGGGGCGGGCCGGCCCGGGGAGCACGCCCGTGTGCAGCGCGCAGGCGATCTTGATCAGCTCGGCGGGGCCGTCCGCCCCGGCGAGCCCGGCGGCCGACGGCGGCACGCCCGCCCGCTCGTGCGCGCGCTCAAGGGCGGGCCGGCCGCTGGATCCGGCGACGGACTCGACCACCGCGTAGATCCGGTCGCCGTCGCGCTCGGCGTCGGCGAGGCGCTTGAGGACGACGCAGGCGACGCTCTCGTCCGGGGCGGTCGCCAGGTCGTGCAGGCGGGCGCCCCCGCAGAGCGCCATGGAGCTCGAACCCGTCACGAGGTCCTTGCAGGCGGCGTCGAGGGCCGCGAGGGACGTCCCGGCGATGGTGCAGGCCGTTCCGCCGAGGCCGAGGCGGTCGGCGATCCGCGCGGCGGCCGCGCCGGCGGCGGCGCCGTCCGGGGAGTCCCCGGCCGGACGCGGGAGCTGCTCGTCCAGCCCGGCCGGGAGCCCGCCGAGATAGGACGGGAGCGCCGCGCGCAGGGCGTGCGCGGCGCCGAGGTCGCCGCCGCCCTCGGCGGCGAAGAACACCGAGGTCCGGGACCGGTCGAACGGCCGGTCGGCGTAGCCCGCGTCCCGCAGCGCGCGGGACGCGACCTCCAGCGACAGCAGCTGCACGGGGTCGATGCCGCCGATCGCGTCGGCGGGGATGCCGTAGGCCGCCGCGTCGAACGGGACGGCGGGAAGACGGCCGCCCGGCTCGCCGGCGCCGCGGACGACGCCCGCCCAGTAGCCGTCGGTGTCGCGGGCGCCCGGGGCGACGCAGCCCATGCCGATGATCGCGATGCCGGCCGGGCGCGCGGGTTCCCGCGCGGCGTCGGCGGCCCCGATGCCCAGCTCGGCGGCGCGCGCCGCGAGGAACGCGGTCGCGCCGGAGGTGACCTGCTCGTGCAGGTCGGCGATCCCGGTCCGGGCCGAGCGCAGCGCCGCCGCCTGCCCCATCGCGTACATGCCTTCGGAGCGCTGCCGGACGGGGTCGACGGGCGTGCCGAGCCGCAGTCCCCGGCTCGCCAGGTGCAGGCGCCCGGAGTTCAGCTTCTCCAGGCGGCGCCGCACCTCCGGCTCCGGCGTCCCGGCCTGCTCCAGCTCGCGGCGGGTCTCCTCGAACGTTTCGACGTAGGGGGTGCGGGCGCAGCGGACCGCCTGCCCGGGGGCGGTCTCCAGCAGGGCGGTGCCCTCGCAGGCGAGCGCGACCTCCTGGTAGCCGGGCGCGATGGCGCCGGCCGCGACCGCCTCCTGCGTGAACAGGTAGGCGGTGCCCATCAGGACGCGGACGTCGGCGCCGCGCTCGGCCAGCGGCCCGGCCAGCGCGGCGACCATCGCGGCGGACCGCTCGTCGTGGACGCCGCCCGCGAACATCAGCGACAGCTCACCGGCGTCGCCGCCGAACCCCATCAGCCGTTCGACCTGCGCGTCCCACAGCGGGAAACTCGCGTGCGGCCCGACGGGGCCGCCGCCCTCGCGGCCCGCGAGGACGAACTTCCGCGCGCCCTCGCCGAGGAGCCGGCCGAGCGCCTCGGGCGACGGGGCGTGCAGGTAGGCGGCGATCCCGGCGGCCTCGAGCGCCGCGGCCTCCGCGGCGTCCCCCGCGCCGGTGATCGCGTACGGGGGGCGGGCGTCCCGGACGGCGGTGAGCTGCTCCGCGCGCAGTTCCGGCGGCGCCCCGGCGGCGATCGCGGCGCCCCAGGGACGGTCGCCGAGCCGGTCGGCGGTCTCCCGCAGCAACGCCCGCACCCGGCCGCCGTCCATCGTGCCGAGCGCCAGGAACGGCAGGCCGCCGTCCTGTGCGACCGCGCCCGCGAACGCCGACCGGTCGCTGACCTGCGCCATCGGCCCCTGCACGGCGACCGGGACGGGGCGCGGCGCCAGCGGCTCGGCCCGCACGGCGGCCCGCAGGTGCGCGGCGATCTGCTCGCGGACGGCCTGGACCACTCCCCCGGCCGTCTTGTGGCGGCGGGCGAGCGCCGGCGCCGGCGCGTCGAGCCCGCCCAGGTCCATCTCCCGGACGCAGGCGAGCTGCTCGTCCAGGACGATCCCGGCCGCGCCGCCGGCGACGGACGCCGCGGCCGTGTGGGGACCGATGCCGCCCGCCGCGTACACCGGGACGTCGAGGTCGGCCAGCAGTCGCTGGAGCAGGATGAACGTGGTCATGTCGCCGCGGCCGCGCGCGATGATCCCGACCTGGTCGGTCAGGCCGCGCCCGACGCGGACGGCGGCCGCCGCCTCGGCGGGGTCCGCGACCTCGATCAGCAGGCGGCGCCCCCGGGCGATCGCGGCGATGTCGAGCCAGTCGCCGGACGCGGGCGCGGGGGCGTCCACGACGACGGTGCCGGCGACGGGCGGGACCTCCGCCGCGCGGACGCCGCACCCGGCCGGGACGCGGACGCCGAACGGGCCCGCCCACCAGCGGCGCACGTCGGCGAGCGCGGCGAGCGCGGGCGCCCGGTCGGCGCCGAGGTCGAGGATCCCCGTCCCGCCGGCGCGCGCGACGGCCACGGTGAGATGGGGCACGGGCCGGCCGGGCGGGGCGGCCCCGATGATCTCCGTCCCGGCGCCTTCCGCGGGGGCCGGGTGCCCCCGTGACATGCCGTATCCGCCGGCGTCCGCCGTCATGCTGTGCCCCCCGACGTCCCGTGCGCCAACAACGGAGCGCCACACTACGGTCGGCGACGCGACGATTACCGAGACGACACACTCGCGGGCGTGTCGCTGGCTGCGCCGCAAAGAAGATTGGGACGTCCCTTGGCGTGCGGAAGACCCCGAAGATCCGGATCAGCCGGGTACGGCGGCGCGCTGCGCGCGTATCCCGTGCCTGACGATGCCCTCGTCGAGCCACCGGTCGAGGTGCCGCCACGTGGTCGCCCTGGCCTCGCGCCCGGTCAGCACGCCGAGGTGGCCGCCGGACGCGATCTCGAACCGCACCTGCGGCGCCCCGCGCAGCGCGCCGACGAGCGGCCGGACGGCGCGGACGGGCGCGAACCCGTCGCCGCGTCCGGCGACCGCCAGCACCGGCACGCCGATCCGGCCGAGATCGACGGTGCGGCCGCCGATCTCCACGGCGCCGCGCAGGAGGGCCCCTCCGTCCAGAAGGGCGCGGTAAATCCGTCTGGCGGCATGCCCGGGATGGGCGGTCGTCAAGTGCCGGAAATGCTCCATCGCCTCGATCTGCGCGAGGAAATCGGCGCTGTCGAGATGGCCGATCATCGCGCAGGGGCGCAGCAGATATTTCTCCACGCCGCCCCGGTCCGGCGGCGGGGCGAGCCGCGCCGCGGCCGCGTCCACCGGCGCGGCGACGGCGGCGACCGACGCGATCGGCAGGCCGGGGTCGGCGGCGGCGGCCAGCAGCGCCATGATCCCGCCGAGGCACCAGCCGACGAGCTGGACGGGCTGCCCGCCCGCGTCCCGGCTGACCGCGCGGATCGCCGCCGGCAGCACCTCCCCGACCCACCGCTGCAGGGCCGGGTCGGGGTCGTCGTAGCGGGCGGGGTCGTGATCGAGCAGGTAGCTGCGGCGCCCGGCGCGGACGACGTGCTCGGCGAGGCTGCACCCGCGGCGCAGGTCGTAGCAGCGGGCCGGGGTGCCCGGCGGCGGCACGAACAGCACCGGCGGCCCGGCCGGCACCAGCCCCTCCGGCGGCCGGTAGCGGCGCACCGTCCGCCCGGGTCCGGCGTCGATCGGCTCCGCCGGCATCGGGCGCAGATCGGCGAACCGGTCGGACAGCGCCAGCCGGAACAGATTGGACGTCGCGTCTCGCAGGCCCCGCGGGGAGAGGATCATTTCGTCAGTATCCGTCCGCATTCGTGGATAACGGCGCGGGCGCATTGACCAAAGGCGGCCGCCGCCGTCCAGGCCATTAATACACTGGTCACCGTCCCCCGGAAATCACCGCCCTGTGAAGCCTGCGTGAATTCGGCTTGACAGCGCGGGCCGGAGGTGGCCTCGTGAGAATCTCGCACGGGGGCGGCGACATCGCGCATAATGGCGATCACGGTCCGTGGCGGCCCGGAACCCGTGCGGGCCGCCCGGGCACCCGCCTCTCCCCCTTCCCCGTCCCCCGCGCCGGTTCGACGGCGGCGACGGGGGGACGCTGAGGGAGAACGCTGATGGACGAGGCGGAGGTGGCGATGCCGAATCCTCACCTGACGGAGGTCGGCTGGGCGGGGTCCGTGCTGCGGCTCACCGGCCGGTTCGAGCCCGGCGGGGCCGTCCCCGAGATCGAACTGGTGCTGCACGAGCAGGACGAGGGCGGCCGGCTGCGCGTGCCCGTCGCCGTCGAGGCCCGCAACGGCGTCGTCACCTTCGAGGCGGAGGTGGACGTCGCGTCCGTCATGGGCGGGCGGCCGCTGCCCGGCGGGCTGTGGGACGTCGGCCTGGCCATCGGCGCGCCGCCGGCGCCCGGCACGGTCCCGCTCGGCCACGCCCCCGGCATGGACCCGTCGCCGCAGCGGCGGTTCCTGCCCGGTTCGGTCACGGTCATCGCCTACTTCGGCATCGACGGCCTCCTCAAGGTCGACGTCGGCGGGCGCTCGCACTCCGCCGGGTCCGTCCGCGCCGACGGGACGCGCTGGAACGGGGAGCGCGCCGAGATCGTCGTCACCGGCCACCTGGACCTGCGGGAGATCAGCATGCCGATCTCCGGGACGCTGCTGCTGACCCAGCCGGCCTCGGACCGCAGGTTCGAGGTCATCGCCATGCTGGAGGAGCAACCCGACCGGCTGCGCTACACCGCCGCCGTCCCGGTGACCCGGGCGCTCATCGACGACCCGCTGCCGCGCGGGACGTGGGACGTGTCGCTGTGCGTCGGCTTCTCCGGGATGCACCGGGAACTGCGGCTGCTCGCCCCCGACGAGGGGGTGGACGTGCAGGTGTGGCGGCGGCTCCGGCATCTGCGGGTGACGTCCTCGACCGCGCCCGACCCGCTGACGATCACCCTCGGCCGCGCCTGAGCGGCCCGCCCCAGGGGAACTGCCGGGACGCGCCCACCACCGCCGACAGCAGCACGACCACGGCGGTCCCGCCGGCCAGGTTGAGACCGGACGTCGCGAGCGCCGCGTCGAACGGGCCGCGCATGGTCAGCGGCAGCACCGTCAGCACGAAGACGGCGATCGCGCCGATGCACGCGAACGCCCGGACGGGACGCGCCGCCGTCGCGAGCAGCAGGTGCATCAGCGCGGTCGCCTGGATCGTGGCCGCCATCGCGCACAGCGCGTAGCTGGTGGCGGCGGGCGCCGCGGGCGTGTGCCCGCCCGCGAACACCGGGACCTCCACGCCGAACGCCGCGCGCAGCGCCATCACCGCGGCGAACGCCAGGCCGCCGCCCACCAGGGACGCGGAGATGCCCGTCCACCACAGCGGGCGCAGCGGCGGCCCTGACTCGGCGGCAGCGATCTCCTCGTGCAGCGCGACGAAGTCCTCGTACCGCTTCGGCGGCGCCTCGACCGTGCGGCGCCGCGCCGTGGAGGGGCACCGGAACGACCGTTCCCAGGGCCGCGGCGCAGGACGGCCGGCGTGCCTGCCGGGCAGGCCGCCGGGGTACCGCCCGGATGGCGAGTCGGGCATGTTCCCTCCCCCGGGTGCGAACGTAGACGTGCTACCCGGCAGCGATGTGGGAACTCGCCCAAGTTCGACAATTTGCAGTTGTTTGGCCCCGTACCCCGGCATGCCGGCGCCCCCGGCGGCGGCCTGGGGCCGCGGACCGGGGGCGCCGTCCCCGTCCGGTCGTCAGACGTCCGGTCGTCAGACCTGGCCGGCCTTCTCCAGCGCCGCGCAGCACGTGCCGGTGATCAGCCTGGTCACCACGTACGGGTCGACGTTGGCGTTGGGGCGGCGGTCCTCGATGTAGCCCTTCTTGTCCACCTCGACCTGCCAGGGGATGCGCACGGAGGCGCCGCGGTCGGACACGCCGTAGCTGAACGTGCTCCACGCGGCCGTCTCGTGCATGCCGGTCAGCCGGCGCTGGATGTCGGCGCCGTAGTTCGCGACGTGCTCGTCGGCCTTCTCGGCGAGCGCCTCGCACGCCGTGATGATCGCGTCGTAGCCCTCGCGCATGGCCTTGGTCGAGAAGTTCGTGTGCGCGCCGGCGCCGTTCCAGTCGCCCTCCACCGGCTTCGGGTCGAGGGTCGCGGCCACGTCGTACTCCTCGGCGATGCGGTAGAGCAGCCACCGGGCGACCCACATGTGGTCGCCGACCTCGACCGGGCCCGCAGGGCCGATCTGGAACTCCCACTGGCCCGGCATGACCTCGGCGTTGATGCCGGAGATCTTCAAGCCGGCGTCCAGGCAGGCGTCCATGTGCCGCTCGACGATCTCGCGCCCGAACACCTCGTCGGCGCCCACGCCGCAGTAGTAGAAGCCCTGCGGGGCCGGGTAGCCGCGCTCGGGGAAGCCGAGCGGGCGGCCGTCCTTGAAGAACGTGTACTCCTGCTCGATCCCGTACCAGGAGTCCTGGTCGGCGTACTGCTCGGCGATCGGGCGGAGCTTGGCCCGCTGGTTGGTCTCGTGGGGCGTCCCGTCCACGAGGAAGACCTCGCACAGGACGAGCTTGTTGGCGCCGCCCCGGATGGGGTCGGGGCAGGAGAAGACCGGCTTCAGGACGCAGTCGGACCGGTCGCCCGGCGCCTGGTTGGTGCTGGAGCCGTCGAACCCCCAGTCCGGCAGATCTGCGCCGTCGGCGAGGATCCGCGTCTTCGACCGCAGCCGCGCGGTCGGCTCGGTGCCGTCGATCCAGATGTACTCGGCCTTGTAGCTCAACGTCGGTCCTCTCGTTCCGCCTGGCCTCACGGGTTCGGCCCCGTAGAACGTGCCAACCGGGCATTTCCGACCTGTTGCCCGTATGTGAACGCCATGTAACACGCACCCCGACCTGCGGAGACGTTCGTCACACCGGCCCATTGCGCCCGCCGCCGCAAAGTCCCCCCGATTGTTTACCCCACCGGCACCGGCCGATTACACCGCCCGTTCCAAGATGATCACGGAATGCCGTCCGGCGCATGCCGCGGCGGCTCCTACCAGGAAAAACAGAACGGGGGAAAACGGATGAGGCGGATTTTCTCGGCCTCGCTCGGCACGGTCGTCGTGCTGGCGGGGCTCGCCTCCGTCGCGCCGGCGAGCCAGGCGGCCGGCGGCCCGAAGGGCGGGCGCACCCATGTCGTCCTGCCCGGCCATTCGATCCAGGCGGCCGTCGACCGCGCCAGACCCGGCGACACCATCCGGCTCAAGAAGGGCCACTACGCGGGCGGCGTCCTCGTCCGCAAGCGCCTCACCATCCGCGGCGAGGGCAACGAGACGATCCTGCGTCCGGGGCACCGCGACCACTGCGCCAAGGCCGGCGCGCCCGGCATGGGCATCTGCGTGATCGGCAAGGCGAAGCACCCGGTCAAGGGCGCGACGATCCGGAACCTGAGCGTGCAGGGCTTCAAGGCCAACGGCGTGCACGGCATGTACACCGACCGCCTGACGGTGCTGGCCGTCCTCGCCAAGAAGAACGGCGAGTACGGCATCGCCGAATTCCGTTCGACCCGCGGCCGGTTCGTCTGGAACTGGACCCTCGACAACGACGAGGACGCCGGCCTCTACGTCGGGGACGCCGCCAACGCGCGCGGCACCGAGGTCGCCTACAACCACTCCTACGGCAACACGCTCGGCGTCCTCGTCCGGCACGCCCACCACGTCAACGTCCACGACAACGAGATCACCGGCAACTGCGTCGGGGTCGCCCTCGTCGACGACGGCCAGAAGGGCGGGCAGGGCCACAACAACGTCTGGAAGAACAAGATCTACAAGAACAACCGGAGCTGCGCGGGGCACGGCCCCGTCCCGCCGCTCGGCGGCACCGGGATCCTGTTCTTCGGCGGCGAGCACAACACCGTCAAGAAGAACGTCGTGAAGTCCAACCGCGGCAAGCTGGACTACTCCGGCGGCATCGTCCTCTTCCCGGGCGTCGCCGCTCCGGGCGGCCACGCCCTTCCGGCGCGCCACAACCTGATCAAGGCCAACGTCGCCCGCGGCAACGCCCCGTACGACCTGGTCGACCAGAGCGGCAGCAAGACCAACCGCTTCGTGCACAACAAGTGCCGCACCTCGAAGCCGCGCGGGCTCTGCTGACCTGACCCGCACGCTCCGCGAGGACCCCTTTCCCGCGTCCGGGAAGGGGGTCTTCTCGCGCGATCACCCCCGGCCGCGCAGGAACCGCTCGCCGAGGGGGGTCAGCGCGTGGTGCACCGTCTTGCCCCGGCGCTCGCTGGCGATGAGGCCGGCGCCGCGCAGGGCGGCCGCGTGCTGGGACGCCGACGCCGCGCTGACGCCGAGCCGCGCCGCCAGCGCGCCGGTCGTGAGCTCGCCCTCGGCGACCGACCGCAGAGCGGCCGCGCGGGTCCGGCCGAACACCCGCGGCAGGGCCGCGCCGCTCGACCCGCTGAGCGGGCGGGACGCCGGGAGCACGATGCTCGCCGGGCCGCCGCCGGCGACCAGGACGCGCGGGCCGGTGACGAACGGCGACGGCATGATCACGAGCCCGCGTCCGCGGAGCCGGACGTCGCCGTCGCGCAGCGTCTCGATCTCCAGGACCGGGGGCGTCCAGCGGACGGCGGGGTGCAGGTTCCCCAGCAGGCCGCCGATCCCCTGCTCGGCCATCGTCCTCGCGTGACCGGCCGCCTCGGCGGACAGGTGGTCGCCGAGTTCGGGCCACACGTCCGCCAGCGCGGTCCGGTGGAAGTCCCTGAGGCCGCGGACCAGCGCCCGCATCGTCTCGCGCTCCCCGGCGGCCAGCCGGGGCAGCCACGACGCGGGGGGACGCGGGCCGTGCGAGCGCTCCAGCTCGGCGCGGATGCGCCGGGCGGGCGTCGAGGCGACGGCGTCGAGCTCCGCTTCGAGCCCCGGCACGGGCGTGTACGGGGTCAGGAAGTCGGGGAGCCAGCGGCCGGGCGGCACCAGGTCGAGCAGCAGGCGGGACGGGCCGGTGAGCCGGGCGCGCGTGCGGGACCGCCACCCGCCGGGGATCGGCGCGGGCCCCGGCCGGCGCAGGGCCTGCGCGCCGAGGACGGTCTGGGCGATCGGCGAGAGGCCGGGAATGACGCGGATCCTGGCGAGGTCGTCGTAGTCGAGCCAGAGCCGCAGCATGACCGGAATCTATGACATTTCGGCTATTTCCAAAATCATTGCGCGGGGCTCGGGGCTCATGGAGGGTGCCGCCATGAAGCGCCTGATCTGCCGCACCGTCCCGTTCGTGATGGCCGCAGCCTTGATCTCCATCGCGGCGCCCGCACGCGCCGGCGTCCGCGAGGGCGACATCGACGGGGTCCCGTACCGCGTCGAAGTCCCGAGCCGCTGGAACGGGACGCTGCTCCTCTGGAGCCACGGCGCCTACAGCCTGGAGTTCCCGGCGCCCACGGACATCTCGCTGACCAACCATCCGGCGACTGAGCGGTGGCTGCTCGACCACGGCTACGCGCTGGCGGCGTCCCAGTTCCGCACGGTGCGCGGCTGGGGCGTCGTGGAGTCCGGCCTCAAGGACCAGATCGCCCTGCTCGACTGGTTCACCGCCAACGTCGGCAAGCCACGCCGCACCATATCCGCGGGGGCGTCGGCGGGCGGCCTCGTGGCCGTGCTCCTGGCGGAGCGCAACCCTGCCCGCTTCGCCGGCGTCGCTTCGCTTTGCGGCGTGCTCGGCGGCACCACGGGGCACTTCAACAGCGCACTCGATGCGAACTTCGCCATCAAGACGCTGGTCGACCCTGGGCTCGAACTGGTGCGCATCAAGGACCCGGAGGCGAACACCTCGAACGCTCGGGGCGTCCTCACGTCCGCGCTGGGTGACGCCAGTGGCCGCGCCCGGCTCGCTCTGGCGAGCGCTCTGGCGGACGTCCCCGCTCGATACACGTCGCGTGCGCCGACGCCGAAGACGGTCGCCGAGCAGGTTCAGCAGCAGTACTACTACGCCGCTTACGACCGGGGCGCCTTCTGGGGTCTGAACCGGTCGGACATGGAGTCGCGCGCGGGCGGAAACCCGTCCTGGAACACCGGCGTCGACTACCGGAAGCTGTTCGCCCGCTCCAGCCAGAAGTCGCTGGTCATCAAGGCGTACCGCGAGGCCGGGCTGAGCCTCCGCAAGGACCTGGAGAGGTTGAACGCCGCACCGCGGATCAAGGCGGACCCGAAGGCCGTGCGCTACATGGACCGCTTCGGCACCCCCACCGGCCGCACACCGTGGCCGGTGATCACCCTGCACTCGACGGGGGACGGCAACGTCCCGCCCGAGAACCAGCGCTACTACGCCACGCAAGTACGGCGAGCGGGCAACCCGGCGAACTTGAAGCAGCTCTACGTGGACCGGGGCAACCACTGCACTTTCAGCGCGTCTGAAGAGATAACCGCCCTGCGGACCCTTCTGACCCGCATGGACACCCGCCATTGGCCCGGCACGCGCCCATCAGTGCTCAACCGGGCCGCCGCCTCACTCGGCCCGGACTACCAGACCGTCTTCGACCCGGACCCTGAGCCGGGCCTGCACCCGACGACACCGTCCTTCACCCTGCACCACCCGTCGCGCTACCTGCGTCCGTAGCCGCTGCGCGGGGGCATGACCCCCTGTCTCCGTCCGTCCCGGAAACAGGGGGTCCTCGCGGCTACTCCGCGTACGGCTGGTTCTCGCCCTGGGCGCTGTAGCTGATGCTCCAGACGTAGCCGTCCGGGTCCGCGAAGGTGCCGCCGTACCCGCCCCACGACAGGGGGCCGGCCGGCTTGTGGATCGTCGCGCCGGCCTTCTCGGCCTCCGCGATGATCTCGTCCACCCGCGCCTCGCTGCGGACGACGTACGTCAGGACGACCCCGCAGAAGCCGCTGCCCTCGGGGCTCACGCCGACCTGGCCGGCCAGGCCCGCCCGCTCGTAGAAGCCGACGAGCGAGGACCCGTCCGACGCGAAGATGATCGACACGCCGTAGTCGTCCCGGATCTCCCAGCCGAGCCCGTCAGTGTAGAACCGCCTCGTCCGGTCCATGTCCTGGACGCCGATGAGGATCGTGCTGACGTGCGCTTTCATATCTGGTCCTTTCGTCACATCGGCGTGGTCCCGCCGGTCAATCGGTATGACAGGCACGGATGGAGGAATGTGACGGATGGCCGAACACGACTGGCTGAGCGAGCGGTTCGCCGAGCACCAGGGCCGCCTGGAGGCGCTGGCCTGCCGGATGCTGGGCTCCCGCAGCGAGGCCGAGGACGCGGTACAGGAGGCGTGGCTGCGGGTCGGCCGCGCCGACACCGGCGAGATCGAGAACCCGGGCGGCTGGCTGACGACGATCGTCGCCCGGGTCTGCCTGAACATGCTGGAGTCGCGCCGGACCCGGCGCGAGGATTCAGCCGGTGCCCTACCGCCCGAGCGGGCGGCCCCAGCCCAGGCCGGCCCCGAGGACGAGGCCCTACTAGCCGACTCCGTCGGCGTCGCGCTGACCGTCGTGCTGGACACGCTCACCCCGACCGAACGTCTCGCGTTCGTCCTGCACGACATCTTCGCCGTCCCCTTCGCGGAGATCGGCGCCATCCTGGACAAGTCCCCGGCAGCCGCACGCCAGCTGGCCAGCCGCGCCCGCCGCCGGGTACAGGGCGCAGCCGAGGAATCGTCGCGCTCGCCCAACCGGGAGATCGTCGCCGCCTTCCTGGCCGCGTCCCGCGGCGGAGACTTCACCGCCCTGCTGGAACTGCTCGCCCCGGACGCCGCGGCCGGCGAGATCCGCGGCGCCCGCGAAGTGGCGGCCTTCTTCTCCGGCCGAGCCCAGGCCGCCCGCCTGGCCCTGGTCAACGGCGTCCCCGGGGCCGTCTGGTCGCACCGAGGCCGCCCGAAGGCCGTCTTCTCCTTCACCATCACCGCCGGGAAGATCACCCGCATCGACATCGACACCGCCCCGACCGACCTCGACATCGTCTACCTCCCGACCGCCGAGGAGCGGTGATGAGCCGCCGCACTCTGGCGGTCCACGACCTGGACGAGGCTCTCGCCTTCTACCGCGAGGTACTCGGCTTCAACGTCGTCCACCGGGACGCTCAACAGGCGACCGTCAGCTCCCCGAACGCACAGGTCGTCCTTGCGGCCTCACCAGACCTCGAGGACCCGAGCGAGCTCACCGTCCCAACCGACGACTGCGACGCCGCCTTCGAGCGCACTGAGGCCGCAGGCGCCGAAGTGATGCAGGAACCGATCACCCGTCCCGACGGCACCCGCACCTGCGCGTTCCTGGACCCGTCCGGCAACACACTGCGTTTCATCCAGTCCGCCGGGCACCGATGAATTCGACGGCCGGGCATGGTCCACACCTGCGGACACACGGATCTGGAGGAGCCATGCCTGCACTACCGCCCATCGTCGACGCCGAGACCTGGCAGCAGCACCTCGACGACCTGCGCGTCCGGGAGAAGGCCGCGACGCGGGAACTCGACGCGATCGCCGCCGAGCGCCGCCGGATGCCGATGGTCGAGATGCCCGACTACACCCTCGAAGGCGAAAACGGCCCGGTCAGCCTCGCCGACATCTTCGAGGGCAAGAGCCAGCTGATCGTCTACAACCACATGTGGTTCCCGGACGAGACCTGGCAGTGCTCGGGCTGCACCGGCTTCACGTCCCAGTTCACGCGCCTGGAGTTCCTGGACGCCTACGACGCCCGGTTCGTCATCGTCACGCAGGGGCCGATCGAGGAGGCACTCGCCTACAAGCGCCGGGTCGGCAACAAGATGACCTGGTACTCCACCGCGAACAGCTCCTTCGGCAGCGACGTAGGCGCGCCCCCAGGCGGCGGCTTCGCAGTCAACGTCTTCCTCCGCGACGGCGACACCGTCTACCGGACCTGGCACACCAACGGCCGGGGCACCGAGCAGCTCAGCCACTCGTTCGCCCTGATCGACGTCCTCCCGTACGGCCGGCAGGAGGAATGGCAGGACTCCCCGAAGGGCTGGCCGCAGTCCCCCACCTACTCCCGCTGGCCCAGCTCCGAACAAATCGCCGCCGCCTACGGCGAGCACTCCTAACGGTTAGTACTCCGGCCGCCTGTGTACCAAGCCGACGGCACTCCCGAACCGTGACGTCGCTCTGCCGTCACGGTCCGGGATCCGGGGGCGTTGGATCACTTGGCGAGCCCAGCGGCCATGTCCGTCCGGGCCGGGCGACGGACGGGGAGCACGTGACCACGCCGGTGTGCCAGCCACATGAACACGACGGTGGCCACCACGCCGAACACCACGGCGTACACACTGCCCTCCGGTCCGAAGTCGCCGCCCGTGACAAGCGCGGGACCCGACATCGTCGCGTCCAGCAGCCCCTGCGGGGTGTTGCTGCCCGACACCTCGGTGCTGAAGATGGCGCTCGCGGCGACGTTCCAGCCGAAGTGCAGACCGATCGGCACCCACAGCTTGCGGGTGGCGATGTACGCGGCGGTCAGCATCCCGCCCGCCTCGATGGCGATGGCGACGGCGCCCCACAGGGTGGCGTTCGCGTTGAGCAGGTGGATCAGGCCGAACAGCGAGCCGGTCAGCACGAGCGCGATCCAGGTTCCGGTCCAATGCTCGACGTTCCGGAACAGGACACCGCGGAAGACCAGCTCCTCGGTCACGGCGGCACCCGCCATGATGCCGAGCAGGGCGACCGCGTTCGCCGGCGTGCCCAGGCCGTTGATCGTGTATTCGCCGAAGAAGGCGATGTTCGCGATGACCGTCCCGAACAGCGCGATGCCGAGCAGCGTGCCCCAGCCGATCGCGGCGCCTGCCCCCTTCGGCGACACTTCGACGGGGGTCCGGTGCTCGGTGCGCCGCACCACCCAGCCGTAGACCAGGACCGCGACGACGGCCGTCAGGACGCCGGCGACGAGCGCCAGCCAGGGGTTGTCCTTCGCCGCCGCCGTGCCGAAGCTGCCGGGGATCCAGACCGCCACTACCGCTAAAAGCTGCCATATCAGACGCATGATGACTCCTTCGTGAGAATCCGCGGCGTGGGCGCCGCGGGCTGTCGGCAGGGGTGCGCTCAGCCGGAGAGGTCGACGCCGAGGGCGATGTCGAAGGTCCCCGCGCCGTTGCGGGCCAGGCCCATCAGCAGCGGGCCGACCGCTTCCAGCCACCGGGCCATCTCCAGGCCGCCGACATCGAGCGGGCGCAGTCCGAGGCTCTCGATGAACGCCGACACGTCGGCCTTGGCCCGCGCGTCATCTCCGGCGACGAACACGTCCAACGGACGCCCCTGGGCCAGCACGTGGCCGAAGACCGTGTTGAACGCCTTCACCACGTGCGCACTCTCCGGGACTGCCTTGGCGATCTCCTGCGCACCGGACGTGCCTTCAGGGGTGACGACCCCGGTGGCGTCGGCGTTGAACGTGTTGGAGATGTCGATGATGAACTTGCCGGCCAGTGCGTCCCCGTAACGGGCGACGACCGGCACGGCGCTGGCGTATGGCACGGCCAGGACGACGATGTCGCCGACCGGGACGGCGCCGAATGTCCCAACTGTGGCCCCGCCGCCGAGCGTCGCGGCCAGGTCCTTCGCCTTGGCCGCGTCGCGGCCGATGATCTCGACGCCGTTGCCGCCGGCGACCGCGCGTGCGGCTATGGCGTGGCCCATGCCGCCCAGGCCGATAATGCTGACGCCACTCATTTCGTCTGCCTTCTTTTTTTGGAACTGATTAGGACGCTGTGCCTGCTGCCAAACGGTTGTGGCCCTTGCGCCATTCCCGTGGGTAGGTCGGTATCCGATACTTCTTTCAGCAGCTGCGATACCCTGGAGGCATCGCCGGACCGGGAGGCTTCATGGATCTGGACCTGCGCAAGGTCCGCTATTTCGTCGCCGTCGCCGGCAGGCTGCACTTCGGCCGCGCCGCCGATGAGCTGCACATCGCGCAGCCGGTGCTCAGCCGGCAGATCCGCGCGCTGGAAAAAGATCTCGGCACCCCGCTGCTGACAAGGGACAGCCACGGCGTGGCGCTGACCGACGCCGGCAGGCAGTTGCTGGCCGACGCCGGCCCGCTGCTGGCCTCCGCGGACGCGGTCCGCCGCCGGGTGACCGCGGCCGCGCGGGGCAGCCGGCGGCTGGCGGTCGGCTTCCGGACCGGTATCCCGGTCATCCCGGCGGCCCGGGCGTTCGAGGCCCGGCATCCGGACGTGGTCGTGGACGTGCACCGGATCGAATGGGACGACCAGGCCACGATGCTGCTCGACGGCCGCATCGACGTCGGCTTCGTGCGGCTGCCCATCGACGAGACCGGCCTGCGCGTCATTCCGCTGTACACCGAGCCGCTCATGGTGGTGCTGCCCGCAGGCCACCGGCTGGCCGGTAGGGAGCAGGTCACCGAGGCCGACCTGGCCGGTGAGCCGCTGGTCTGGCATGCCGACCCGAGCACGCACCCCACCAGGCGCCCGCACCCCGACTCCGGGCTCCGGGTACGTGGCGTGGAGGAGAAACTCGAGCACGTCGCGGCCGGCCGGGGCATCTCGTTCGTGGGGCGTTCGGAAACGCTGTTCTACTCACGCCCGGGCATCGGCTACGTACCCATCCCGGAACTCCCGCCCGACCAGGTGTGCCTCGCGATGGCGGCATCGCGCATTTCGCCGCTGGCCGACGACTTCTTCACCGCGGCGCAGGCGACGGCCGAGACCACCGCGGAATGCGGGAACTATGAGATATGACGGCGTGCAAGCGGTGCCGTTTCAAATGAGGTGATCTCAGAGAAACGAATCGGACGCCCGATTCTCAACCACGCGAGAGACAGCCGGCAGAATCTGACATTCGATGATCAGTGCTCGGGCGCGGCCGACCCTGCGCTGCGGGTCCGCTCGCGCTTGGCTTACATAAACACTGTCGCCGTACCGATCAGGCTGAGCACGCGCAGCTCAGAGACCAACTGTGGCGGGCGATTGGTCGGGCTGATCAGGTGGCAGAGGACGCGCAGGCGCGCATCGTGCGCGTCCTAGCGGCCTGACTGCCGGCCTCGGGGCCGGGGCCGCACCGAGGTGTGTCAGCTGCCGGTGGCCGCACGTGTGCGGCCGACTCCGTTGAGGACCGAGTCGAGCAGTCCGGGGAACAAGGCGTCCAGGTCGTCGCGGCGCAGCCGCACCAGGCGGGTCCGGCCCTGCACGGTGGTCCAGGTGACGCCCGCCTCGCGCAGCACCCGGTAGTGGTGCGACAGCGTGGTCTGGTGGACGTCCAGGTCACCGCCGATCCACTCCGGGTGGCGGACATTCCCCCTTTGTGCGTCCTCGGAGGGCGGTATGGTCAATGCCCACTCATAGGTACCTGTGACAACCGGAGCCATAATGATCGCCAGAGTTTGGCGCGCTACCGCTACCGCCGAGGGGGCGGAGGCTTACCGTGACCACTTCACCGGCTCAGTACTCCCAACGCTCCGTCGTCTCGACGGACATCGAGGCGCATACCTGTTTCGCCGGGATGGGGATGACCTGGTGGAGCTGGAGGTCATGACCCTGTGGGAGTCCAATGAGGCCATACGGGCTTTCGCTGGAACTGACATGTCAACGGCTGTGGTGGAGCCGGAGGCACGAGCGGTGCTCGTGGCTTATGACGAGACAGTCAGCCATCGGACGATCGTGGTCGACACCGTGAACGATCAGCTCTAGGCGGCGCTCCAACACGGGCGGCGGCGCGACCAAGTGAGGCGAGACTGTGGCCAAGCTCGGCGTGCCGAACCTGCACTTTCACGACCTCGGCCCGCGGACCTTCTCGGCGCTGTCGGCGTCCGTCCTCCACAGACCGACTTGAGGTCGCGACGTGATCGGCTTGGTTGCCTCGCGACGTGAGGACCGCGCCCAGGCGAGCATGATGATTCGACGGCTAACGGGCTTGAATGTCCCGTTCGGCGAGGCGCCGTCTCAGAGCGGTTCGCATACGCGCTGACGCGCCAGGCGACGAAGCCAGGGCCTGCAACTCCTCCGGCTCAAGTTCTAGCCGGGTGGCGAGCGCGAGCACAGCCGCGTATGGCCGGCTTGTGGCTGTCAGCAATCGGGCCTCAAGCTCGGCCAGCACCTTGAGCAGCACCTCACGATCAGCGTTGGGATGCTCAGCGAGCAGGCGCAAGAGCCGACCGTCGTTCCACGCGCTATCCCTCTTCGAGCACAGGCCGTCCAGGACATGCGCAGGTGTACGAGGGTTGGAGGCCAGGGCCTGCCAGACAAACGGATACGGACACCGAGCGAGATGGCAGAGCGTTTGCATGTCGGTGTCCGGATCACGCGCCGCATCGCGGTAGTCCGCAGGCGTGTGGAAGCGCCGGGGTGCTTCGTCATGGTTACTCTCGCCCACCTCAGACAATCTATGCCCGAACACCTCTTCAGCCGGCTTCCAAGTTGTCCGGCAGTACTCTGCTCGATAACCCGGCGTGACTAAGCCGTGAGGTTGCTAACGGCGGCGCTAACAGCAGGTCTGGATGATCTCGGATGGGTGTGGACGTGCGGGACGTCGCGGGGCTGGTCATGGGACTTGCGGGGACTGGCGGCTAACGCGTCGATGAGGGTGTGTCCCAAGCTCGACCTGTCGAGCAGGCCGCGTGCGGCGGCGACGGTGCGCCCGTACCGCTGCTCATGCACCAGCAACCGATCCTCTACCCCAGCAGGCCTATGAGCCCGGTCAAGTGCATCAAGCTTTCTGAGGGGATCATCTGCGCAGATCAGCAGTTCTGGTTGTACGGTGAGGGCGTGTTTGGTTGATCTTGCCCGGCCTACGGTGGTCGGGGCGGCGCCGGCGGGAGCGAGGCCATGCGGACCAAGGGTCGAGGAGCACCCGATGCCGGCGCGCCGTGGGATGAGATCGTCCCGTTGCTGTGGATGGGGGGCCACTTCTACCGGGACCCGATGGGGGACCGGGCGCCAGCCATCGTGAGTAACGAGTTCGATCTAGTGATCAGCTTGCACACGCGAGAGGGGCACGGTCCAAGCGGCGGCGTCGATCACCGGTTGGCGGAAATTCCCGATGGACCACTGACCGCTGAGCAGATCGCGATGGTCTGTCGGGCAGCCGAGTCGGCAGCGGAAGCGGTCGAACAAGGCAAGCGTGTGCTGGTCCGCTGCCATTCCGGCTACAACCGATCCGGGCTCGTCATCGCCCATGCCCTCACGCTGTCGGGTTACAGCATCGATGACGCCATTTTTCTAGTCCGCTACCGTCGATCGAAATGGGCACTGAACAACTCCTTGTTCGTGGATTACCTGAACACCGGACTCGATGTAGCGCGCTTGCTTACCGGGCTCGAAGCCTGACCCGATTACTAACGCATGTGCTAACAACCAGCTCGGATCGCCGTGGACACGGGTGGATACGCAATAGGGCCACTTGCAGGTCAGAAGGCACCCATGGACGAGCACGGACGTCGCTGATCTTGCTGGTATGGAGACACTCCGCTGATGGGTAGTCAGTCGAGGACGCGGAAGCCGTCGTGTTGGCGGATGGGGACGGTCTGGTGGGTGGCGAGGGCGTCTTGGACTCGGATGGCGAAGGCTTCGTCAGCCAGCTTGCCGACCTCGGTGGCGGTGACCCAGCGGAAGGCTGTGCTCTCGTCTGTCTCGCGGAGGGTGCCGGCCTCGGCCTTGCAGCGGAAGACCAGGGCGACTATTCCGCGTGGCATATTCTTGTAGACGCCGGTCAGGGCGATTGGTGTGACCTCTAGGCCCGTTTCCTCGCGGACTTCGCGGCGGAGGCCGGTGATGATGTCTTCGTCTTGCTCCAGGACGCCGCCGGGGGCCTCCCAGTGGCCGTTGTCTCGGCGCTGGATGAGGAGGGCGCGGCCCTGGTCGTCGACGACGACACCCGCCACGCTGACGGAGTGGCGACTGTCGGGCATTGCGCAGGCTCCTTGGAGCAGGTCCGGCTACTAGACTCCACGCTAGTACACGTATGTACGAGTTGAGGAGTTGGCCGCGTGAGCGATCTGCAGCTGCCGGAGCTGGATCCGACGAGCGATCGGCCTGTCTTTAAGCAGATCGCGGACCACCTCCGGGCGGCAATCGACAGCAAGTCGCTTTCGCCGGGCGAGAAGCTGCCCTCGGAGAGCCAGCTCATTTCGCACTACGACGTTGCCCGGATGACGGTTCGGCACGCTCTGCAGATCTTGCAGAGCGAGGGATTGACCGTCGCCGGGGACTATGCGCAAGGACGATTATCAGAGTTCCGAGTGATCACCACAGTCGGGCTCGCGACTTCGTGTGGTAGGAGCTTCGTGGCCGACAGCCCGTTCGAGGTGGCGATGCTGGGTAGCCACGCTCCCCACTCATCGTCAAGCAGGATCGCCTGGAAGGCGTACTGAAGGCCGCCTCCCTTGTCGCGCTGCGCAGGATGGACCTCGACCTCAACGCCGGGACGGTCACCGTCCGGCAAGCACAGGTCGAGTTGGACACCGGCGAACTGATCATTGGGCCGCCCAAGTCACGGGCTGGCCTCCGCACCGTGGCACTCCCCCAAGCGATCGTCCCGGACCTGCGGCGGCATCTCGGCAACTTCACCGGCGCTGAGCCTGACGCGCTGATCTTTACCGGCAAGCGCGGGGGCGTCCTGCGACGGGCGAACTTCCGGCGCGCTACCAAGTGGGGCGCGACCGTCACCAAGCTCGGCGTGCCGAACCTCCACTTTCACGACCTGCGCCACACCGGGAACACGTTCGCGGCCGAGTCCAGCGCGACGCTTCGCGACCTCATGGAGCGGATGGGCCATGACAGCGTGCGGGCCGCGATGATCTACCAGCACCGCACGGCGGGCGGTAACCGAGCGATCGCCCGAGCCATGGACAACAAGATCAACAGCGCCAACCCGGACGACGACGATGGGGCGGCCGGATCGCTCGCGCTCGTCGGCTAATGGCACGCTAATGGCGCGAAGACCCTGTTCCCATGGTCGGGAACAGGGTCTTTTCGTGGGTGGGCGCGGACGGGTTCGAACCGCCGACTCCTCGCTTGTAAGGCGAGTGCTCTACCCCTGAGCTACGCGCCCGGGTCGCCGGGAAAGCGTACCCGGTTCGTGGGGGGCTTCGCGAAACGGTATCCGTCAGGTGGTGGGGGTCAGGCGGGTCACGGCGGCGGCCAGGCGGTCGGTGGGGGTGGGGACGGTCGCGGGCGGCATGCCGTCGAAGAGGGTCATGGCGAAGCGCATCAGGGTGGGGTGGGCGAGGCCCTGGGTCGTTGCCAGGCGCATGAGGCGGGGGTTCTCGATGGCGCGGGTGAAGGCGCGGCCGAGGGTGAAGGGGGCTCCGCTGGCGCGGCGGATGGCGGACGGGTAGGAGCTGAGGATCTTCTCCGGGAAGGGGCCGCGAAAGGCCCTGGTGATCACTTCGGCGGCGATGCGGCCTGCTTGGAGGGAGTAGGCGATGCCTTCGCCGCTGAACGGGTTGACCATGCCGCCGGAGTCGCCGACCAGGAGGAGGCCGGGGAGGTAGTGGGGGCGGCGGCTGAAGCCCATGGGGAGGGCGGCGCCGCGCAGGGGGCCCACGGCGTCGTCTTCGGTGAAGGGGAGGGTCTTCAGCCAGTCGGAGAACAGGTGGTGGTAGTCGGGGTGGTCGGTGCGCAGGAGGGCCACGCCCACGTTGCAGGTGCCGTCGCCCATGCCGAAGATCCAGCCGTAGCCGGCGGGCGCCAGGTCCAGCCGGATTTCGAGGTACGGGTCGTCGTGGCGGGGGCTGCGGTAGTAGCGGCGGCCCGCGATGCCTATCGGGCGGTCGCGGCGGGGGTGGAGGCCCAGGGCGACGGAGAAGCGGGACGAGGCGCCGTCCGCGGCTATGACCAGGCGGGCCTTGTGGGTTCCGTCGGCTGTGCGGACGCCCGTCACGCGGCCACGGTCCAGGAGGGGTGCGGTGACCTTGGTGTTCTCGTGGAGGGTCGCGCCGGCGGCGGTCGCGTTGCGGGCGAGGAGTTCGTCCAGGTCGCTGCGGGTGCGGGTCAGGCCGTGGCCGGACGGCCAGGGGAGTTCGAGGGTGCGGCCCGCGCCCAGGAGGCGGACGCCTACCGTGCGGAACCAGTCGGAGAGGTCGATGTCGAGGGCGCGGAGCTCGTCGACCGCGCGGGGTGTCAGGCCGTCGCCGCAGATCTTCTCGCGGGGGAAGGACGTCTTCTCCAGGACGAGGACGTCGAGACCCGCTCGGGCGAGGTGGCACGCCGCTGAGGATCCGGCGGGTCCGGCGCCCACCACGATGACGTCGTGCATCACAGGTTCCGATTGAACCAGTCGGCCGCCTGCATGGTCACCTCTTCCAGGGCGCCCGGCTCCTCGAAGAGGTGCGTCGCGCCGGAGACGATGTGGATCTCGCAGCGGTCGAGGCTTTTCGCCGCCTGCTTGTTCAGGGCCAGGACTTCGGTGTCGCGGCCGCCGACGATCAGGAGGACGGGAGCCCGGACGCGGGGCAGGGACGGGGCCGCCAGGTCGGGGCGGCCGCCGCGGGAGACGACCGCGCCGACGCGGGGCCGGGCCGCGGCGGCGGCCAGCGCGGCGGCGGCGCCGGTGCTGGCGCCGAACAGGCCGATGGGCATGCCCGCGGTGTGCGGGGCGGACTCCAGGCCCTCGGTGAGGCGGTCGATCGCGCCGATCAGGCGGAGGGTGAGGAGCTCGATGTCGAAGCGGAGGGCGGCGGTGACGCGGTCGACCTCCTCTTCGTGCTGGGTGAGCAGGTCGATGAGCAGGGTGCCGATGCCGGCGGCGTTGAGGCCCTCGGCGACGGCGCGGTTGCGGGGGCTCAGCCGGGAGCTTCCGCTGCCGTGCGCGAACAGGACGACGCTCGTCGCGCCGTCCGGTATCGACAGGTCGCCGGGCAGTTCGGCGTCCTGGAGACGCAGTGTGATCATGTGTTGGGCGGTTCGGCGCTGATGTCGGCGAGGGCGGAGCGCTCGTCCCGCTGGACGGCGAGGTCGCCGATGGACACCATGCCGATCGGCCGGTCGCCGTCCACGACGGGGACGCGGCGGACGGCGTTCTCGCGCATCAGCCGCACCGCCTCGCCGGCGTCCTCGCCGGGCGCGACCGTGACCAGGTTGGTGCTGCAGATGTCGGCGACGGTGGTGCCCGACATGTCGCGCTGCGCGGCGACGGCGCGGACCACGATGTCGCGGTCGGTGACCAGGCCGCGGAGCCGCCCCTCGTGGACGACGAGGACGTCGCCGATCCCGTGCTGCCGCATCAGGTCCCCGACCTCCGCCAGGGACGTGTCCGGGGACACCGACACGGGAACCGGCGTCATCACCTCGTTCACCTTCTGGGCCATGCGAACCTCCCCTCGGGCGCTCGCCTACCCAGCGGCGGACGGGATATGTCAGCCGGAGGAGTCGGGCCCGTCCTGCTCGGCGAGGAACCGCTCGAACTGGGCGCCGAGTTCCTCGGCGGTGGGCATGTCCTGCGATTCGGCGAGCAGGCTGTCGCGCTCGGCGGCGCCGGCGAACGCGTCGTACTGCTGCTCCAGGGCCCGGACGACCTTCTCGACCTCGTCGTTGCCGTCGACCTGCTCGGCGATGTCGGCGTCGGTGGCGGCGGCCGCGTCGCGGAGCCGGTCGACGGGCAGCACCAGCCCGGTCGCGGAGATGATCGCCTCCAGCGCGGCGACGGCGGCGGCCGGGTAGGCGGACTGGGCGAGGTAGTGCGGGACGTGCACGGCGAACCCGACGGCGTCGTGCCCGGCCTCGCCGAGCCGCAGCTCCAGCAGCCCGGCGGCGCTGCCCGGCACCTGCACCTTGTCGAACCACGAGTTCTTGGTGATCAGCTCGGGCCGGGTGGCGTGCGCGGTGGTGCCGACGGGCCGGGTGTGCGGGACGCCCATCGGGATGCCGTGGAACCCGACGACGATGCCGACGCCCAGCTTCTTGACCAGGTGGACGACGGCCGAGGTGAACCCCTCCCACAGCCGGTCGGGCTCGGGCCCGGACAGCATCAGGAACGGGCTGCCGGCCTCGTCGCGCAGCAGCCGGACGACCAGCTCGGGCGCGTCGTAGGAGGCCCAGTGGTCGCGGTCGAACGTCATCGGCGGCCGGCGGGCCCGGTAGTCGATCAGCGAGTCGACGTCGAAGCGGGCGATCACGCGGTGCTCAAGTGACTCCAGGAGGTGCTCGCGCACGAGCTGCCCGGTGGATCCGGCGTCCACGAAGCCGTCGAGGCTGTGCAGCAGCACCGGACCCGTCATCTCCGGCAGGTCGGCGTCAAGCTCGTACAGATCCTCAGGGTTAAGCAACTTCTCCCCCACCTCTACATGTCTTACGCCCAACATTAGGACATGCGGAGGCCCATCCCCGGTTCGGACGTGACGCGGGTCACGCGAAGACGCGGCTGGCGAGGAAGTCTTCCGGGAGAAGGGTGGTGAGTTCCTCGCGGCCCACGTCGCCGCCGCCCGCGAGGAGGCGGCTGGCGTGGCGGAGGCGGGCCCGTTCGATGGCGTTCCGGACGGAGCGGGCGTTGGCGAACCGGGGCTGCGCGCGGCGCCGGGACAGGTAGTCGCGGAAGACCGGTTCGGTCTCGGGGGCGAGCCCGTAGCCTTCGCGTTCCATCATCAGGCGCCCGATGGCCTCCAGCTCGTCCGGTTCGTAGTCGGGGAAGTCGATGTGGTGGGCGATGCGGGAGGACATGCCGGGGTTGGACGCGAAGAAGGCGTCCATGCGGTCCTTGTAGCCGGCGAGGACGACGACGAGGTCGTCCCGCTGGTTCTCCATGACCTGGAGGAGGATCTCGATGGCCTCCTGCCCGTAGTCGCGCTCGTTCTCCGCCCGGTACAGGTAGTACGCCTCGTCGATGAACAGCACACCGCCCATGGCGCGCTTCAGGACCTCCTTGGTCTTGGGCGCGGTGTGGCCGACGTACTGGCCGACGAGGTCGTCGCGGGTGACGGAGACGAGGTGGCCGCGGCGGATGTAGCCGAGGCGGTGCAGCAGTTCGGCGAGCCGGACGGCGACCGACGTCTTGCCCGTCCCGGGGCTGCCGGTGAAGCACATGTGCAGGTTGGGGCGTCCCGAGTCGATGCCGAACCGGGCGCGGACGCGGTCCACGAGCAGCAGCGCGGCGATCTCCCGGATGCGGGTCTTGACCGGCGCGAGCCCGACGAGTTCGGCGTCCAGGGCGTCCAGGACGGAGTCCACGTGCGAGTCGGCGCGTTCCCTGGCGAGGTCGATGCGCGCGCCGGGAGGGAGCGGCTCCCCGGTGGCGGGAGCCCGGGAAGAGTCCACCGGGGAGCCGTTGTGGCGCATCCCGAAGCCGGGGCGTTCGGTCAACGTCCCGCCCCGTAGCGGTCGCCCTCGGGCCGGTCGAGGGCGTACGGGTGGAGCGTGTACCGGACGCGCCGGTCGGACGTCTCGGTCCGGTCGAGCCGGAAGCCGGGCTCGTCGGCCGGGCGCTGCACGATGAACGACAGCGCCGTGGTCTGCCGCCCGTACCGGGCGTCGTAGGCGTTCAGCCGGATGTAGCGGTCCGGGTACGCCTTGCGGCACTCGTTGATCTCGTACAGGACGCCGGCGGGGTCGGCGAGGTCGAACATCGGCAGGCCCCACATCTCCCAGTAGGAGTTGCGCGGGTGCGGGTCGTCGGTGAACTCGACCGAGCACGGCCAGCCCTGGTCGAGGGCGTAGGCGACCTGCTTGGCGATGTCCTCGTCGGTGAGGTCGGGCAGGTACGAGAAGGTTCCTTGAGTGATTCGCATCAGACGCTCACCGGGGTCTCGACGACGTCAGGGGTGTCGGTGGATTCGTAGGTGAAGGTGATGTCGCCCCAGGTGGACAGGGCGATGTCGAGTTCGCGGCTGTGCTTGGCCGCGGCGCGCAGGATCTCGGGGCCTTCGGCGAGGTAGTCGCGGCCCTCGTTGCGCGCCTTGATCATCGCTTCGAGGGCGACGCGGTTGGCGGTGGCGCCGGCGGCGATGCCCATCGGGTGGCCGATCGTCCCGCCGCCGAACTGCAGGATCGAGTCCTCGCCCAGGTAGTGCAGGAGCTGGTGCATCTGCCCGGCGTGGATGCCGCCGGACGCGACGGGCATCGTCCCCGGCATCGACGCCCACTCCTGGTCGAAGTACAGGCCCTTCACCGGGTCGGCCTCCACCTTGTCCAGGCGCAGGGTGTCGTAGTAGCCGCGGACGCTGTTGGGGTCGCCCTCCAGCTTGCCGACGACCGTCCCCGCGTGGATGTGGTCGACGCCCGCCAGCCGCATCCACTTGGCGATGACGCGGAAGTTGACGCCGTGCGACTTCTGCCGCGTGTACGTCGAGTGGCCCGCGCGGTGCAGATGCAGGAGGACGCCGTTCCTGCGCGCCCACTTCGCCATCGACTGGATCGCCGTGTAGCCGATGGTGAGGTCGATCATCACGACGACGCTGCCGAGTTCCTTGGCGAACTCGGCGCGCTCGTACATGTCCTCCATCGTCGCGGCGGTGACGTTGAGGTAGTGGCCCTTGACCTCGCCCGTGGCGGCCTGCGCCCGGTTCACGCCCTCCATGCAGTAGAGGAACCGGTCGCGCCACCGCATGAACGGCTGGGAGTTGATGTTCTCGTCGTCCTTGGTGAAGTCGAGGCCGCCGCGGAGGGCCTCGTACACGACGCGCCCGTAGTTGCGCGCCGAGAGCCCGAGCTTGGGTTTGACCGTGGCGCCCAGCAGCGGACGCCCGAACTTGCCCAGGTACTCGCGTTCCATGACGATGCCGTGCGCCGGCCCCTGGAACGTCTTCACGTAGTGGGGCGGGATGCGCATGTCCTCAAGGCGGAGCGCCTTGAGCGCCTTGAACCCGAAGACGTTCCCGATGATGGACGACGTCAGGTTCGCGATCGACCCCTCCTCGAACAGGTCGAGGTCGTAGGCGATGTAGGCGATGAACTGGTTCTCCTGGCCGGGGACCGGCTCCACCTTGTAGCACTTGCCCTGGTAGTTCTCGTAGGACGTGAGCCGGTCCGTCCAGACGACCGTCCACGTCGCGGTGGACGACTCGCCGGCGACGGCCGCGCCCGCCTCCTCCGGCGGCACGCCCGGCTGCGGCGTGATCCGGAACGCGGCGAGGACGTCGCTGTCCTTCGGTTCGTAGTCCGGGCGCCAGTAGCCCATCTCCGCGTAGGGGATCACGCCCGCCGACCATCTGCCCGAGCCCATCGCCGCTCCCTCCTGGACGACGGGGCGCGGCGCTCCCCTCCGCGTGAAGGACGGCATGTCCCAGGGGATCTCGGAGCGGATCGCCGCGCCCCGGTCGCGTGCAACCGTGACACTTCGAGCTTCACCCCCAGACACTTGCGATGTCCATCAAGTGTTCTACGGTGACCATTGAGCATTCACTTGAACAAGGAGGTTCGGACGTGACGGAGGCCCGGCTGCGGACGTTCGCCGCGCTCGCCGACACCGGGTCGGTGCGGGCGGCGGCGCGGCGGCTGTACGTGACCGAGTCGGCGGTGTCGGCGGCGGTCGCGGCGCTGACCCGCGAGCTCGGCGTGCCGCTCGTCCAGAAGGTCGGCCGCGGCGTCCGGCTCACCCCCGCCGGGGCCGTCTACGCCGGGTACGCCCGCCGGGTCCTCGGGCTGCTGGAGGAGGGGCGGGCGGCGGCGCGCGGCGCGGCCGACCCGGGGCGCGGGCCGCTGCGGCTCGCGGCGGTGACGACGGCCGCCGACCAGCTCCTCCCCGAGCTGCTCGCCTCGTTCCGGGCGCGCTGGCCGGACGTGGAGCTGGCGCTGGAGGTCGGGCCGCGCCGCCAGGTGTGGAGCAGCCTCGCCGCGCACGAGGCCGACCTGGTGCTGGCCGGGCGGCCGCCCGCCGAGGTCGCCGCGACCGTGCTGGCCAGGCGTCCGAACGAGCTGGTGGTCGTCGGGGCGCCGGGCCTCGCGGACGGCTTCGCCCTCGCCCGCACGCCCTGGGTGATGCGCGAGCCCGGCTCGGGGACGCGGGCGACGGCGGACGCCTACCTCGCCGAGCGCGAGGCGGCGCCGCCCCGGCTGGTGCTCGGCTCGAACGGCGCGGTCGTCGCGGGCGCGGCGGCCGGACTCGGGGTCGCGCTCGTGTCGCGGGACGCGGTCGGCGCCGAGCTGGAGTCCGGGCGGCTGGTGGTGGTGGACGCGCCGGGGATGCCGCTCGACCGCCCCTGGCACGCGGTCGCCGGCGCGGCCCCGACCCCGACGACCCTGCTGTTCGTCCGGCACCTGCTGGACGCGCCCGGATGGACGCCCGCCGAGACGGCCCCACCCACCAAGGCAGGCCCGCCCACCAAGGCAAATCCGCCCGCCGAGGCAGGCCCGCCCGCCGAGACGGCCCCGCCCACCAAGGCGGGCCTGTCCGCTAGGGCAGGCTCCACAGCGACACCGACAGCAGACCCAGGCTGACGGCGATCAGCACCATGGCGACCGAGCGCCCGCTCTCGTCGCCCGACTCCGGCCTCCCCCGCGTCACCAGCACCACGAAGCCCGCGAGGAAGCCCACGGCGACGACGTCCATCGCCACGGCCAGCCCGGTCACGACTCCACCAATCCCGTCATCGCAGCAACCCTAGAGGAGTGCGGTCGCTCACATCGGCGCCCCGCCGCACATCGTCCGCGCCGGAACGGCCAGAATCGGGTTCGGAGCCATGAGAGGGGCCGCCATGACCGCCGACCGCCCGTACGACATCGTCCTGTTCGGGGCGACCGGGTTCACCGGCGCCCTGACCGCCGAGTACCTGGCCGGACACGCCGGTCCGGGCACGCGCTGGGCCCTCGCGGGCCGCAACCGGGCCAAGCTGGCGGCCGTCCGCGACCGGCTCGCCGCGATCGACCCGGCCTGCGCCGAGCTGCCGCTGCTGCACGCCGACACCGCCGACGCCGCCTCGATCGACGCGATCGCCGAGTCGGCGCGCGTCGTCATCACGACGGTCGGCCCCTACGTCAAGTACGGCGAGCCGCTGGTCGCCGCCTGCGCGCGCGCCGGGACCGACTACGTCGACATCACCGGCGAGCCCACGTTCGTCGACCGCATGTACGTGAGGCACCACCGGCAGGCCGTGCTCAGCGGGGCGCGCATCATCCACGCCTGCGGGTTCGACTCGATCCCCCACGACCTCGGCGCGTACTTCACGGTCCAGCAGCTCCCCGAGGGCGTCCCGCTGCACGTCGAGGGCTTCGTGCGGGTGCGCGGCGCCGCGTCCGGCGGCACCCTGCACTCGGCGGTCGGCATCTTCGGCGACCCCGCCGGCATGCTGCGCGCCGAGCGGGAGCGCCGCCGGCTGGAGGACCGGCCCGCCGGCCGCAGGGTGCGGATCTCGCGCAGCCCCGTGCCGAAGGCCCGCGTCGGGGACGGCTGGACGCTGCCGCTGCCCACCATCGACCCGCAGATCGTCACCCGGTCGGCGGCGGCCCTCGACCGGTACGGCCCCGACTTCTCCTACGGCCACTACGTCGCGGTCAAGCGCCTCCCGTCGGCGGCCGCGCTGGCGGCGGGCTTCGGCGCCGTCACCGCGCTGGCCGCGCTGCCGCCGACCCGGCGGCTGCTGCTGCGGCTCGGCAGCCCCGGCGAGGGGCCGTCGCGGGAGCGGCGCGAGCGCAACTGGTTCAGCGTGAAGTTCGCCGGCGAGGGCGGCGGGAGGCGCGTCGTCACCGAGGTCGCGGGCGGCGACCCCGGCTACACCGAGACGGCGAAGATGCTGGCCGAGTCGGCGCTGTGCCTCGCCCACGACGACCTCCCCGAGACCTCCGGGCAGGTCACGACCGCGGCGGCGATGGGCGACGCGCTGATCGGCCGCCTGGTCAAGGCCGGGCTGACCTTCCGGGTGCTCGAGTCGGCGTGACCCCGCTCGCCGGGCGGCGGCCGGGGACCGGGATGACGGCCTCGACCGTCGTCCCGGCGCCGGGCCGGCTCTTCACCGCGACCCGCCCGCCGAGCAGCTCGGCGCGCTCCCGCATGCCGCGCAGCCCGTAGCAGTCGGGGCGCACCCCCTTGGCCGAGCCGGGCGCGAACACGTCCCGGACGGAGAACCCGGTGCCGTCGTCGGTCACCCGCAGCCGGACGCGGTCGGGCGAGTGCTCCAGCAGCAGGTCCACGCAGGTCGCGGACGCGTGCCGCAGGCTGTTCCCCACCGCCTCCTGCGCGATCCGGTAGAGTGCGGTCTGCACGTGGTCGGGCAGCTCGTCCTCCAGCTCGCCCTCGACGGTCACCGTCACGTCGATCGCGCCGGACGGACCCGGCCCGCCCCCGGCCTCCCGGGCCAGCGTGGCGAGCGCCGCCGACAGGCCCAGGTCGTCCAGGACGGGCGGCCGCAGCCCGCCGATGGCCGCGCGCGTCTCGGCCGCCGACAGCTCGCACAGCCGCCGCGCCATCATGATCTGCGCCAGCGCCTCCGGATGGTGCTCGGGCAGCGCCCGCTCGGCGGCCGACAGGTGGAAGCCGAGGCTGGCGAGCCGCTGCGCGATGCCGTCGTGGATCTCCCGGCTCAGCCGGGACCGCTCGGCCTCCTGCGCCGCGACGGCCCGCTCGGCGAACCGCTCGGCCGCGCGCTCGCGCTCGCGCGCGGAGCGCAGCCGCCGGCACGACGACAGCACCGGCGCGAACAGCGCGGCGAGCGCGGTGACCAGCGCGAGGTCCTCCGCGGGCACCGGACCCGCGGACCGGACGTCCACGACCGCGATCACGCCGCCGTCGCCGTGCACGGGGACCGCGGCGCCGCGCCCGTCGGCGTGCGCGCGGGCGCGGCCGTGCGCGGCGACCCAGCCGGCGTCGCCCTCCCCCAGCGGCACGGGCGGCCCCGACCATTCGAGGGCGCGCCCCTCCTCGTCCAGGACGTACACGTCGCAGAACGTCAGCGCCCGCGCCGACCGGACGACGAGGCAGGCCAGCTCGTCCGCCATCCGCGGCAGCTCGCGGTCGGAGCAGGCCACGGCGGCGATGCGGACGAGCAGGTCCGCGCCGCGGCCGGCGATCAGCTCCAGCGGGGACGTCACCGGAACAGGCCCTCGCGCAGCGCCACCGCGATCGCCGCCGACCGGTCGGTCACCTCCAGCTTGCGGTACAGGGCGCGCAGGTGGCTCTTCACGGTCTCCTCGCTCAGCACGAGCCGCGCCGCGATCGCCTTGTTCGACAGGCCGCCGACCAGCAGCGACAGCACCTCGCTCTCGCGCTGGGTGAGGCCGCGGTTGGCGCCCGGCCAGAACTCGCCGCGGGTCAGCCGGGCCGCGGTGACGGCCATCCGGCCCGCGAGCGTCGGGTCGACGACCGTCTCGCCCTGCGCGACCTCCTCCAGCCGCCGGACGAGCTCGGGACCGTCCACCCGCTTGAGGAGGTAGCCGCCGGCCCCGGCCCGCAGCGCCTCGAAGACGTACTGCTCGTCGTCGTAGACCGACAGGAACACCACCCGCGCCTCCGGGACCCGCCCGGTGATCAGCCGGCACAGGTCGAGGCCGCTCTCCGGGCCCAGCCGGACGTCCAGCAGGACGACGTCCGGCCGCAGCGCGGTCACCAGCCGGGCCGCCTCGTCCCCCGTGCCCGCCTGCCCGACGACGCGCACCCGTCCCGCGAACCCGGCCAGCATCGCCTGCAGCCCGGCGAGGATCATCTCGTGGTCGTCGACCAGGACGACGCGTACGGGGACACTCATTCCCGCACGATAACAATCGGAAGCTACTCATCAGTAGCCGACCCGGAGGGCGCCTCCGGGCGTTTCACTCCCGGTCTCCCCCGATTGGGGGACGATCCCGCCCCCGCGGCCCCGTAATCTCCTTTTACGAAAATTGAATTCCGCAGGACGGAGGAGCAAGGTGCCCCATCGGATCGTGCATATGCTCCGGGCGCGCGGGTCCGGCCGCCGCCCCGTCATGCTCGCGATCGCCGGGGACAGCGCCGCGGGCAAGACCACGCTGACCAGGGGGCTTGTGCGGTGTCTGGGGGCCGACCGGATGACCGCGGTGTGCGTGGACGACTACCACCGCTACGACCGCGCCGAACGCGCCGGCAAGCCGTTCACGGCGCTGCACCCCGACTGCAACCACATCGACATCATGGAGCAGCACCTCCAGCTGCTGTCGATGGGGGAACCGATCCTGAAGCCCGTCTACGACCACGCGACCGGCGAGCTCGTCCGGCCGGAACTGGTCGAGCCCCGCGACTTCGTGATCGTCGAGGGCCTGCTGCCGCTGCACACCCGGATGGCGCGGGCCTGCTTCGACATCACCGTCTACCTCGACCCGCCCGAGCCGCTGCGGCACTCCTGGAAGGTGCGCCGCGACTGCGCGAAGCGCGGCTACAGCCCCGAGCAGGTGATGGCTGAGCTGGCCCGCCGCGAGCCGGAGAGCGCCGCCTACATCCGCCCGCAGCGCAAGCACGCCGACATCGTCGTCCGGTTCGCCCCGGTCGCCGGGCGCCTCGACCCGCCCGGCACGCCGCTGTCCGCCGAGCTGCTGCTCCGGCCGACGATCGACCATCCCGAGCTGGCGGACGTCCTGGACGGCGGCGCCGGCGACGCCGCGGCGGGGCAGACCGAGACCGCCCTGCACCTGCGGCTGCACCGCGACACCGACGGCCGCCCGGTCGACGCCCTGCACGTCCACGGGTACGTTTCGCCCGAGGAGTCGCAGGTCGTCAAGAAGGCCATCTGGGAGCGGCTCGGCCCCCGCGCCGGCGCCGCGCTCCCCGACCCGGAGGCGCTCGGCAGGCTCGGCGACGACGGGACGAGCGATCCCCTCGCCATCACCCAGCTGCTCCTGCTGTACCACCTGCTGGACGCCGACCACCGCCAGGCGGCATAGGCTCCGCGTGCGCGCGGGGAGGCCCCGGGGCTTCGGACCTGTGCCCCGGGCCGCGCGCGGCGGCCGCCGGGAGGGCGCACAGCGGGCGCGCCTGCGCCCTCCCGGCAACTCCGTCAGCGGGCGGGGCTCCAGCAAGCCGGGCTCAACGAGTGGGGCTCAGCGAGCCGGGTTCAGCGGGCCGGGTTCAGCGGGCCGGGTTCAGCGGGCCGGGTTCAGCGGGCCGGGCCGCGTTTGAGGACGCGGGACAGGGCCGCCGCCACCTCCTCCGACAGGCCGCCGTCCGACGGCCCGTCCGCGCCGGCCGGCCGCTCGGCGCCGGAATGCACCAGGTCGCCGGGACCGGCCTCGTCCCGGACGGCGGGGCGGGTGTGCCCGCAGTCGCGGCATTCGACCTCACCGAGCCGGCACACCAGGGCGGCCGAGCCGCAGGCCGCGCAGCGGTCCAGGTCGTCCGCCCAGTCGCGGCCGGCCTGGCAGCCGGGGCAGACCAGCACCTGGCGGTCCGCCCGGACGCCGCGCCGCCACGGGCTCGCGCCGCGCACGGGATCGGTCTGCCGCGCCCCGCAGCGGAAGCAGGGCATCACACCTCCAGAGGTGCGGGGACCGGTTCCGGCCACCTGCCGCGGCGGCGCGGAACCGGTCCGTTTCGCTCAGAGCCCGGCGAGCGCCTTGCGGTACTCGTCGATGTCACGTGCGTCCGGCAGCGCGTTCACGACCTTCCACCGGACCACGCCCTCGGTGTCGATGACGAAGGTGCCGCGCAGCGCCAGCCCCTTCGCCTCGTCGAAAACGCCGTATCGCTGTGCGGTCCCGCCGTGCGGCCAGAAGTCCGACAGCAGCGGGAACCAGAACTTCTCCTGATCTGACCAGGCGCGCAGCGCGAACATCGAGTCGACCGAGACGGCGAGCAGCCGCACGTCGCCCTCGTCGCCCGCCACGTCCCGGAACTCGTCCCTCAGCCGGGTCAGCTCCCCGGTGCACACGCCGCTGAACGCCAGCGGGTAGAACACGAGGACGACCTTCTTCCGGCCGCGGAACCCCGACAGCCGCACCGGCGTGCCGTGCTGGTCCCGCAGCTCGAAATCCGGCGCCGCGTCCCCCACGCCGACGGCGGCTGCGCCGGCGTCGCCCGCATTGACGGCCACTCCCCTACCGTCCCCCGGCTACTTGCGGACCTTGGGCGCGACCAGCCGCGTGCCTGACCACTCCTTGGCGGCGCTGATGCTGCTGGTCTGCGAGAGCCCGGCCGTCTGCGCGGCCTCGCCGATGTCGCTCGGCTCCACGTGCCCTTCCCGGCCCGCCTTCGGCGTCAGCAGCCAGATGTTGCCGCCGCCGGTGAGCGGGATCATCGCGTCGGTCAGACCTTCGAACAGGTCGCCGTCGTCCTCGCGCCACCAGAGCAGCACGGTGTCGACGACGTCCTCGTAGTCCTCGTCGACCAGTTCGTTCCCCGTGAGTTCCTCGACGGAGCGGCGAAGCTCCTCGTCGACGTCGTCGTCGAAGCCGATCTCCTGCACCACCTGGCCCGCCTTGAGGCCGAGCCGTTCGGCCAGGCTGCGCTCAGACTGCGCCTGACCCGCGGTCGCGCTCACGAAAGTCCTCCCATTGTCGTCAGTCCGCACGGTGCCGTGCACTGTCGTTCCCAGCCCCCCGGGATGGGCGGCCCGCCCGCACCTGTGCGGTGTTTGCGGGACAGTCCACACAAGTGAGGGCCACTAGCGCAAGTGTCTTCCGGGCTTTTTGCCGCCCTCATTGGCCGGATTCCTCGTTTCGCCCCCCGCCGCACGGCGCGGGCCCCCCGCGCCCCCGGCCCGCCGCGCTCATCCCCTGAGGAAGGACAGCCGGACCTGCCGGTCGGGGTTGTCCACGTTGAGGTCGACGAGGGCGATCGACTGCCACGTGCCGAGGGCGAGGCGCCCGCCCACGACCGGGACGGTCGCGTACGGCGGGACGAGCGCGGGCATCACGTGCGACCGCCCGTGCCCCCTGGAGCCGTGCGCGTGCCGCCAGCGGTCGTCCGCCGGCAGCAGGTCGCGCAGCGCCGCCAGCAGGTCGTCGTCGCTGCCCGAGCCCAGTTCGAGGATCGCCACGCCGGCGGTGGCGTGCGGGACGAAGACGTGCAGCAGCCCGTCGCCGCCCGCCGACGCGGCGAACCGTTCGCAGTCGGCCGTGATGTCGTGGACGGCCTCCCTCGTACCGGTGGCCACCCGGACCACGGTGCTCTCCATGATCCGTGTCTACCCGATCCGCGGCCGCGGACGCACCCGCGCCGGACGAAAGCGGCCGGCGCCGGCCGCCCGTCAGTGCGGGACCTGCTCCCGGGACTCGATGACCGCGTCCGGGCCGGGGTAGACGAGGGTCTCGCGGCCGTCGTCGAACCTGACCAGGTACGGCGGGCCGCCGTCCGGTCCGCGCACCTCGATGATCTCACCGGTCCGGTCCGGCTGCCCGACGATGTTGCCGTGGACGTGCAGCCGGTCTCCGATCTGTCCGTACATCACTCCTCCCAAGCTCGTTCGTCCGCCTCCGGGGCGGACCGTGCCGGGTGTGGCGGGTCGTTGCCCTCAGCCTCATACGTTCCCCGCGCCGCGTCGAGGGCAATCCCCTTCCGATGGTGGAAAAGGCCACTTCGCGAGGGCCGGAACCCCCGTTGACCGGGGAGAATGGTTACCGGTTGGTAGAGATGCGTTGGCCGTCATAAACGGCGACGATGGGGATCACCAGACGAGCGACCGACAGTCTGCCGGGGACCGGTGGCCTCCCGCGCGGCGGGCCACGGGTCTCACCAGCAAAGACGGTAAGGACAGAGGGGACCCCGTGGCTTCCGGACGTCAACGCTTCTCAATCATCAGCGACGGCCTGCCGAGCCAGCTGCCCGACATCAACCCGGACGAAACCCGGGAGTGGCTGGAGTCGCTGGACACGGTCATCAAGACCGAAGGCCGCGGCAGGGCGCGGTACGTGATGCTCCGCCTCCTGGAAAGGGCCCGAGAACTGCAGGTCGGGGTGCCCGGCCTGCGCAGCACCGACTTCATCAACACGATCCCGCCGGAGCACGAACCCTGGTTCCCCGGCGACGAGCACGTGGAGCGGCGCATCCGCGCCTACATCCGGTGGAACGCCGCGATCATGGTGTCGCGGGCGAACCGCCCCGAACTCGGCGTCGGCGGGCACATCGCCACCTACGCCTCCGCGGCGTCGCTGTACGAGGTGGGCTTCAACCACTTCTTCCGCGGCAAGGACCACGGCGAGTCCGGCGACCAGGTGTTCATCCAGGGGCACGCGGCGCCCGGCATCTACGCCCGCGCCTTCCTGGAGGGCCGCCTCCCCGAAGAGAAGCTGGACGGGTTCCGGCAGGAGCAGTCGCACCCGGGCGGCGGGCTGTCGTCCTACCCGCACCCGCGGCTCATGCCGGACTTCTGGGAGTTCCCCACGGTGTCCATGGGCCTGACCGCGATCAACTCGGTGTACCAGGCGCGGTTCAACCGCTACCTCTACAACCGCAAGATCAAGGACACGTCCCGCTCGCACGTGTGGGCGTTCCTCGGCGACGGCGAGATGGGCGAGCCGGAGTCGCTCGGCGCGATCGGCCTCGCCGCCCGCGAGGAGCTCGACAACCTCACCTTCGTCGTCAACTGCAACCTGCAGCAGCTCGACGGCCCGGTGCGCGGCAACGGCAAGATCATCCAGGAGCTGGAGTCGTTCTTCCGCGGCGCCGGCTGGAACGTCATCAAGGTCATCTGGGGCCGCGACTGGGACCCGCTGCTCGCGCAGGACGTCGACGGCGTCCTGGTCAACCAGATGAACACCACCCCGGACGGCCAGTTCCAGACGTTCTCCGTGGAGTCCGGCGCGTACATCCGGGAGAAGTTCTTCGGCGCCGACCCGCGGCTGCGCAAGATCGTCCAGCACCTGTCGGACGACGAGCTGCGCAAGCTGTCGCGCGGCGGGCACGACTACCGCAAGGTGTACGCGGCGTTCAAGGCGGCCCGCGAGCACGTCGGGCAGCCGACGGTGATCCTCGCGCACACCATCAAGGGCTGGACGCTCGGCTCCGACTTCGAGGCCCGCAACGCCACCCACCAGATGAAGAAGCTCACCAAGGCCGAGCTGAAGGAGTTCCGCGACCGGCTCTACCTGGACATCCCCGACTCGGCGCTGGAGCAGCCGCTGCCGCCCTACTACCACCCCGGCGAGGACTCCGACGAGATCCAGTACATGCGCGAGCGCCGCGCCGCGCTCGGCGGCTTCCTGCCGAAGCGCGTCGTCCGCGCCAAACCGCTCAAGCTGCCCGGCGACCCGGTCTACAGCGAGATGCGCAAGGGCTCCGGCAAGCAGAACGTCGCCACCACCATGGCGTTCGTCCGGCTCCTCAAAGACCTGATCAAGGACGAGAACATCGGCGCCCGGTTCGTGCCGATCGCCCCGGACGAGTACCGCACGTTCGGCATGGACTCGCTGTTCCCCACGTCCAAGATCTACTCCCCGCACGGGCAGACGTACGACGCGGTGGACCGCAAGCTCCTCCTCTCCTACAAGGAGTCCGAAAGCGGCCAGATGCTGCACGAGGGCATCAGCGAGGCCGGCTCGATGGCGTCCGCCATCGCCGCGGGCACGACCTACGCCACGCACGGCGAGCACATGATCCCCGTGTACATCTTCTACTCGATGTTCGGGTTCCAGCGGACCGGCGACCAGATGTGGGCGTTCGGCGACCAGATGGGCCGCGGCTTCCTGCTCGGCGCCACCGCCGGCCGCACCACGCTCACCGGCGAGGGCCTGCAGCACGCCGACGGCCACTCCCCGCTCCTCGCCGCGTCGAACCCGGCGTGCGTCCACTACGACCCGACATGGGCGTTCGAGCTGGGCCACATCGTCCGGGACGCGCTGCGCCGCATGTACGGATCGTCGGAGGAGCACCCGAACGGCGAGGACATCTTCTACTACCTCACCGTCTACAACGAGCCCTACCAGCAGCCCGCCGAACCCGAGGGCCTCGACGTCGACGGCCTCCTCAAGGGCCTGTACCGGTACCGGGCGGCGGAGACCGCCGCCGACGGGGACGCGCCGCGCGCGCAGATCCTCGCGTCCGGCGTCGGCGGCCGGTGGGCGCTGGAGGCGCAGCGGCTCCTCGCCGACGACTGGGGCGTCGCCGCGGACGTGTGGTCGGCGACCTCGTGGAACGAGCTGGCCCGCGAGGCCCGCGCGTGCGACGAGTGGAACATGCTGAACCCCGACGCCGAGCAGCGCGTCCCGTACGTCACCCGGACGCTCGACAACGTCACCGGGCCGATCGTCGCGGTATCGGACTACACCCGGGCCGTACCCGACCAGATCGCCCCGTGGGTGCACGGCGACTTCACCTCGCTCGGCACCGACGGGTTCGGCTTCTCCGACACCCGCGCCGCAGCCCGCCGCTTCTTCCACGTGGACGCGGCGTCGATCGTCCTCGCCGTGCTCACCCGCCTCGCCCGCCACGGCGAGGTCAAGCCGGAGACACTGCCCCTGGCGATCGAGCGCTACAACCTGAACGCCAAGGTCAGCGACGTCTTCGCAGGCGGTGTGAGCAGCCGCGAAAGCAACACCGGCGGTGACGCGTGATTTATCTGGGGGGCGCCCCCCAGACCCCCGCCACGAGCCAGTCGATCGGTCGTGCGACCTCCGGGCGCTGGGCGCCCTCCGGCCGCCCGACCCGTGACGGTGGCTGAGGCCGCTCCAAGAGGGTGATTGCGGAGGTGTAGGCCGCAATCACCGGAAGGGCCCCGAGGATTCCCCTCGGGGCCCTTTGCCTTCGCTGGTCAGCCGGCCGGGGGCGTGAAGACGCCGAAGGTGTTGCCGGACGGGTCCTGGAGGTAGGCGAACTTGAGGCCGTTGGCCGTGGTCAGGGCGGGCAGGGCGACCTTGCCGCCGTGCTGCACCGTCTGCTCGCAGGTGGCCTCGACGTCCTCCACCATGACCAGGAACATCGCGTGGTTGCGGGAGGCGTCCGGCTCGTGCGAGATGCCGCCGCTCGGCATGTCGGAACCCGGGTAGCTGACCAGGTCGTAGCCGTCGGCGTCCGGGTCGAGCGTGAACTGCCAGCCGAACATGTCGCCGTAGAAGCGGCGGGCCTCCTCCGGCGCGTCGGTGCCGACCTGGAACCACGTGACGGTGTTGAACGCGGGAACGCTCATCGCTGTCCTCCTTCGAACGCTGTGGGCACCAGCGTCCGTGAGCGTTCCGACAACCCCCTGTCGGTGTTTGCGGACAAGATCCCGCACGGCGACGGGAACCGCGCCCACACGATGGTGCGGTCGCTGTCCGTCCGGAACCCCCAGGCTTCCGCCAGGGCCGCCACGATCCTGAGCCTCCTGCTCCCCCGCGCCAGGCCGGCGGCCACCGCTCCGAGCGCGACGGTCTGACTCAGGGGTTGGCGTACATGGTGACGGCCGTGCGGTCGAAGCGGCGCGCGGCGAGGTCCTGCCGCCTGATCGCCCAGTACATGGTGGCCATCTCCAGGCCGGTCATCGCGGGACGCCATTCGGCGAGAAGCGCCCAGTCCCGAAGGCGGGTCTCCTCCTCGCCGCTCTCCCGCACGCAGTCGACGACGGGGTCGCCCCATCCCTCGCCATCCCAGGCGTATCCGCCGATCTGCAGCTGAGACCACTTGGAGACCCTGCGCTCTTCGCCCCAGATCTCCTCCCACACCTCGCGCAGTTCCTCGGCGCGAGGATGCTCGGCGGTGTCGACGGTCACCTCGTCGTCGGCGATCTCGTGGTTGGGCAGGGACACGCAGGGCTTCAGGCGCAGTTCGCCCCGCAGTTCGTTCTCGAAGTCCAGGCTCGCCAGGTGGTCGCCCGGGTCGTAGTCGAACTCCATCGGGCGCTCCTCGACGGGCGTGCCCTCGGGGACGTACACCGCGGCGCCGGCGGCGCCGTCCAGGGCCGGGATCGCGAACAGCAGCAGGCGGCCGCCGGGCGGCATCGGCAGATCGGTCGCGTCCCCGGGCAGCGCCGCGAGGTCGAGGTCCGCGATCAGGTGATACGGCATCTCGTACGAGCGGCCCATGGACGTGAAGGAGTCCGCGGGAACGGGAACACCGGGCGGGAGCATCACCGGCCCCCCGAGCCGGCCCACGACCGGCCCGTCCTCGTCCCGGGACAGGACGGCGCAGGGGCGGCCCAGTTCCAGCCAGCGATCCACGTCCTCGGACGGGATCCCCCGCCCGAGCGCCTCCGCGCGGAAGCGTTGCAGGCTGCTCGGCGGCTCAGAGTTCGGCGTGTCGGACATGCACGTCTCTCCTTCTCCATTGCGACCGGTCATCGCCGTCGGAGAGCCGCCTCGGAGGACGGCCCCGGGGTTGTTCCGCGCACCGGCCCGGTCGGGAGCAGGCTTCGTCGATCATGGCGCACGCCGGCCGATTCAGACGAACTCCAGGGGACGGACGACGCAGTCGGGCGGGATGTCGTCGTGCATGGTCTCGGCGGAGCGGTCGGGGGCGGTCTCCTCCAGGAGGACGGCGCGGCGGACGCGGTCGGTGCGGAAGACGCGGCAGCCGCCGCGCATCCGGCACCAGGCGGTCAGGTACCAGCCCTTCTCGGACGCGGTGAACGTGACGGGCTCGACGTCGCGCTCGGTCTCGGCGCCCCAGCGGTCGACGTAGGCGAGGCGGACCACGCGGCGGGTCAGGACGGCCTCCTCCAGCACGGCGGGCACGGACGCCGCGCCGCCGTTCCCGGCCGGGCCCAGGAAGCGGATGCGGGCGGCCAGCTCGCGGGCCGAGGCGCTGTCGTCCGCCGACATGGCGGCGACGATCTTGTGGAGCGCGGTGCGGGCGGCGCGCGAGTAAGGCGAGCCGCCCGCGCGGGACAGGGTGATCGCGACGGCGACGGCCTCGGCGGGGGTGAAGTTCAGCGGCGGGAGCGTGCGGCTCTTGTCGAGGGTGTAGCCGCCGCCCCGGCCGACGTCCGCGAAGATCGGCACGCCGGCCTGCTGGAGCGCGCTGATGTCGCGCTCGACGGTGCGGACGCTCACCTCGTACCGCGCGGCCAGTTCGCGTGCGGCGAGGCGGCGCGGCGCGCAGGCGCGCAGTTCCTCCACGAGCGCGTACAAGCGGTCGGTCCGGTTCACGCGGCGACCGTACGTCCCGGCTCCGACATTTCCGGTGCCGCCGGGGCCGGTGCGGTCAGAGCGCGCGGAGGAAGGCGAGCATCGCCTCGTTGACCTCGGCGGGGCGCTCCTGCTGCGTCCAGTGGCCGCATCCGGACAGCCAGACGGTGTCGCGGAGGTTCGGCACGAAGTCGCCCATGGTGTCGATCGCGTGCCGGGCGCCGACGGCGACGACGTCGCGGTCGCCGGCGATGTAGAGGGCGGGAGGGCCGATGGGCGCGCGGTGCCAGGCGGCGGTGAGCTCCCAGTTGCGGTCCAGGTTGCGGTACCAGTTGACCGGGCCGGTGAAGCCGCTCCCGGCGTACTCCTCGACGTAGGTCGCGATGTCGGCGCCGGTGAGCCAGCCGGGCAGCTTCTCCGGCTCGGGGAGCGCGTCGAGGAACCCGCCGCCCTCGGGGGCGATCAGCGCCGGGGCGGGGCCGTCGCCGGACATCCCGTACAGCATCCGGCGGAACGTCGCGGCCCGGTCGCGGTCGAGCTCGGCCTCCGGTGCGTCCGGCCGCTGGAACCGCACCATGTAGAACCCGTCGCCGAACAGGCGCCGCATGGTCTCCACCGGCGGCCGGCTGGACCGCGGGCGGTGCGGGACCGACATGCCGATCACGCCGCGCACCTTGTCCGGCCGCATCTGCGCGACCGCCCACGCGACGGGCGCGCCCCAGTCGTGGCCGGCGACGACGGCCCGGTCCGCGCCGAGCGCGCCGATGAGCCCGACCGCGTCCCCGGCCAGGTGCAGGATCGTGTACTGGCCGGTCTCCGCGGGGCCGCCGGTGCGGGCGTAGCCGCGCTGGTCGGGCGCGACGGCGTGGAACCCGGCCTCGGCGAGCGCGGTGAGCTGGTGCCGCCAGGAGTACCAGCATTCGGGAAAGCCGTGCAGGAGCAGCACGAGCGGCCCCTCGCCCGCCTCGGCGACGTGCATGCGCAGGCCGCTTTCCGACTGGACGAAGCGATGCGTGATGTCGGTCATCGATACCCCTCGCGGTGGTCGGGACCGGTGCGAGCCCAACGCTAGCCCCACGAACTACCGCCCGGTAGCCGGGATGCCGGAAACGCTCCGGTGCCCCCGGCCCATACCGTCCGGCCGAGGATTGTGTGCCCGCGACACATGGGAGGGCGGGGGCGCGCTCCGTAAGTTCTGCGCATGACGAGCGTGACACCGCGGCCGGCCGCGGGGACTTCGGGGACGCTGGATCTGTCGGGGCGGCGCGCCCTGGTCACCGGCGGCGCGGGCGGCATCGGCCGGGCATGTGCGCGGCGGCTCGCGGCGGCGGGCGCCGAGGTGGTGGTGGCGGACCTGGACGGGGAGGCGGCGGAGCGGGCGGCGGCCGAGATCGGCGGCGTCGCGCTGCCCGCCGACCTCGCGGACGTGGACGCGATCGGCGGGCTGGCGTCCGGCGTCGACATCCTGGTCAACAACGCGGGCATCCAGCACGTCGCGCCCGTCCACGAGTTCCCGCCGGACATGTTCGCGCGGATCCTGCGGCTGATGCTGGAGGCGCCGTTCCGGCTGGTGCGGGACGCGCTGCCCGGCATGTACGAGCGGGGCTGGGGCCGCGTCATCAACATCTCGTCCGTGCACGGGCTGCGGGCGTCGCCGTACAAGTCGGCCTATGTCGCGGCCAAGCACGGGCTGGAGGGGCTGTCCAAGGTGGTCGCGCTGGAGGGCGCCGCGCACGGCGTCACGTCCAACTGCGTCAACCCCGCCTACGTCCGCACCCCGCTGGTGGAGAGCCAGATCGCCGACCAGGCGCGCGCGCACGGCATGCCCGAGGACGAGGTCGTCGAGCGGGTGATGCTCGACCACGCGGCCGTGAAGCGGCTGATCGAGCCGGACGAGGTGGCCGAGCTCGTCGCCTACCTGTGCTCGCCCGCGGCGTCGATGGTGACCGGCGCGTCCCTCGCACTCGACGGCGGCTGGACGGCCCATTGAGAATGGCCCGTATGTCCTGCGGCGTCTTCCTCGAACTGCTGGCCCGAGAGGCCTCCCCCGTCGAGTTCGAGGGCCCCCTCGTCCAGGCGCGGGCGGAGGGCGCGCCGCCCGCCGTCCTGGAGGAACTGGAGGCGGCCAAGCTGGCGGCGCTCCGGGTCCGGACGATCATGCGGCGGCACGCCCGGCGGGAGGCGGAGCTGGCGGCGCTGTTCGACACCGCCGGCGACCTCGCCGGGCTGCGCGACCTCGACGCGGTGCTGGAGGCGATCACCCGCCGCGCCCGGCGGCTGCTGAACGCCGACATCGCGTACCTGACGCTGAACGACGACGAGCGCGGCGACACCTACATGCGGGTGACGGACGGGTCGGTGTCGGCGGCGTTCCGGCGGCTGCGGCTGCCGATGGGCACCGGGCTCGTCGGCCTCGTCGCGCAGACGGCGATGCCCTACAACAGCGACCACTACCTGGGCGACGAGCAGTTCGAGCACCGCGGCTTCATCGACGACGCGGTCATCGAGGAGGGCCTCGTCGCGATACTCGGCGTGCCGATGAAGCTCGGCAGCCGCGTCATCGGCGTCCTGACGGCGGCGAACCGGAGCGAGCGGCCGTTCGACCAGGAGGAGGTCGCGCTGCTCGGGTCGCTGGCCGCGCACGCCGCGATCGCCATCGACAACGCGCGCCTCCTGGAGGAGACCCGCACCGCCCTGGACGAGCTGAGCGCCGCCAACGAGGAGGTCAAGGCGCGCAGCGCGGCCGTGGAGCGGGCGGCGCGCGCGCACGACCGGATGACGGCGGTCGTCGTGCGCGGCGGCGGCGTGGAGGACGTCGGCGCGGTCGTGACCGAGCTGCTCGGCGGCACGCTCTACGTCCTGGACGCGGACGGCCGCCGGCTCGCCACGACGGGGGACGCCTCGTCCGGCCTGACCGACGACGAGCTGGCCGGGGTGTCGGCCTCGGCCCACTCCGCGCGCGCCCAGGGCCGGACGGTCCGCCGCGGCGACCTGTGGATCGCGTCGGTGTCGACCGGCGACGAGATGCTCGGGACGCTGGTCCTGCGCACCTCCGAGGAGGTGGATGACGCCGACCAGCGGATCCTGGAGCGGGCCGCGCTCGTCACCGCGCTGCTGCTGCTGTTCCAGCGCAGCGTCACCGAGGCGGAGGGCCGGGTGCGCGGCGAGCTGCTGGACGACCTGCTGTCCGGCCGCCACGCCGGCGTGGAGGCGCTGACGGCCCGCGCCCGCCGCGTGAACGTCGACCTGACCGCCCCGCACATCGTGCTGTGCGCGAAGTACGACTCGCGCGACCACCGGCAGCGGGCCGCCTTCTGGGCGTCGTCCTACGCGGCCGTGGAGCGGGGCCTCGCCGCCGACCGCGCCGAGGAGATCGTGCTGCTCCTGCCGGGCGACCGGCCCGGCGACGCGGCGCGCCGGGTCGCGAAGGAGCTGGGCGCGTCCCTGGGCGGGCCCGCGACGGTCGGCGCGGCGGGCCCGGTGCACGGGCCGGCCGGCGTCGCGTCCGCGCACCGGGAGGCGCAGCGCTGCGCCGACGCGCTGCTGGCGCTCGGCCGCCGCGGCGACGGCGCCGGAGCGGCCGAACTCGGCTTCGTCGGCCTGCTCATCGGCGACGACCGCGACGTCGCGGGCTTCCTGGCGAGCGCGCTCGGGCCCGTCCTCGACTACGACGAGCGGCGCGGCACGTCCCTCGTCCAGACGCTGGAGGCGTACTTCGGGACGGGCGGGAGCCTGTCGCGGACGGCGGAGCGCCTGCACATCCACGTGAACACCGTCAGCCAGCGCCTCGACCGGATCTCGCGGCTGCTCGGCGAGGACTGGCAGACCCCCGAGCGCGCACTCGAGCTCCAGCTCGCGCTGCGCCTGCACCGCCTCTCCCGCTGAGAACGCCTCTCACGTTGAAAGCGCCTCTCCCGCTGAAACGCCGGCGTGCCGCTCCCCGCCTCGGGAGCGGCACGCCGCGGGGTGTCAGACGGACGCGCCCACTTTCGTGTCGTTCGGTTCGGGTGCGGGGCGCTTGCGGGACGTGCGGGCGGCGATGAGGTCGCGGGCGGTGCCCCAGACCCCGCGGCGGAACAGCAGCACCACCAGGATGAAGATCGCGCCGGTGATGATCCCGGTCTCCTCGAACCCGGCCGTGGCCAGGTAGTCGTTCAGCTCCACGATGAGCGCCGCGCCGATCGCGCCGCCCCACAGGGTGCCGATGCCGCCGAGGACGACCATCATCACGGCCTGGCCGGAGGTCGTCCAGTAGACGCCCTGCAGGGACGCGAAGCCGTGCCCGACCGTGAACAGCCCGCCGGCGAGGCCCGACAGGGCCGCCGACAGGACGAAGGCGAGCAGCTTGTAGCGGTCGATGCTGTAGCCGAGCGCCCGCGCCCTGTTCGGGTTGTCGCGGATCGACATCAGCACCCGCCCGAACGGGGAGCGGACGATGCGCCAGGCGGCGAACATCCCGGCCAGCACGAACGGCAGGGCCGCGTAGTAGAAGAAGAACGGGTCGGACAGGTCGACCCCGAAGAACTCCCTGGGGATGCCTTGGAGTCCGTTCTCCCCGCCGGTGACGTCCCGCCACTGGTTGGCGACGAAGTAGACCATCTGGGCGAAGGCCAGGGTGACCATGGCGAAGTAGATGCCGCGCAGCCGCACCGACAGGAACCCGATCGGGACGGCGAGGACGCCCGCGAAGGCGGCCCCGCCCAGGACCGCCACGGGGAACGGCAGACCGGAGTGCAGGGCGATCAGGCCGGTGCAGTAGGCCGACCCGCCCCAGAACGCGGCGTGCCCGAACGACAGCAGCCCGGTGAAGCCGAGCAGCAGGTCGACTGCGGCGGCGAACAGCGCCCAGCAGGCGATGTCCAGCGCCACCGGCGGGTAGATGAACCACGGCAGGACCAGCGCCACCAGCAGCCCGGCGGCCAGCAGGAAGGGTCGTCCGGCGAGCTTCGGCAGGATCACCGGAACGCCTCCTCTCGTCCGAACAGGCCGGCCGGGCGCCACAGCAGCACGGCGGCCATGAGGATGAACACCAGCGTCTGCGACAGCGACGGGACGTAGTAGTTGCCGAGGGCCGACACCAGCCCGACCGCGAACCCGGCGGCGACCGAGCCGAACACCGACCCGAGCCCGCCGATGACGACGACCGCGAACACCGTGATGATCAGGTCGGCGCCCATCAGCGGGTTGACCGCCCGCATCGGCGCGGCCAGCACCCCGGCGAACGCGGCCAGCGCGACGCCGAACCCGAACACCGGCGTCACCCACCGGCCGACGTCGATGCCCAGCGCGCGGGTCAGCTCCGGCCGCTCGGTCGCGGCCCGGACGATCATCCCGACGCGGGTACGGGTCAGCACCACCCAGACGGCACCGCACAGCAGCACCGACATCGCGAGCACGAACACCTGGTACGCGGGGTAGGTGAACAGGCCCAGGTCGACCGATCCGCTCAGCGCGGACGGGCGCGGATACGGCTGCGACTGCACGCCGTACTGCCGCTTGACCAGGTCCTGCAGGATCAGCGCGAGACCGAAGGTGAACAGGAAGTTGTAGAGCGGGTCCAGGGGCGCGAGCCGACGGATGAACAGCCGTTCCAGCGCCACGCCGGCCACCCCAAGGACGACGGGGACGAGCGGCAGCGCCAGCCAGAAGTTCACGCCGAACGAGTCGAGCGCGATGAACGCCCCGAACGCGCCCAGCATGTAGAAGGCGCCGTGCGCGAAATTGACCACGCCGAGCATCCCGAAGATGACGGACAGGCCGAGGGCGAGCAGGGCGTAGAACGCCCCGCCCACCAGCCCGTTGAACGCCTGTTGCAGCACGTCAGGCCCGCCTCACAGGTTGCACGCGGGGTCGGGCTGCTGGAATGCCTCGGCCGCCGGGATCGTCTTGACGATCTTCTCGTAGTCCCAGGGCTCCTTGACCTCGCTGGACGGCTTCACCTGCGCGATGTAGGCGTCGTGGGTCAGGAGGTGGTCCTCGGCGCGGATCGTGCCGGTGGACGTGAAGACGTCGTCGACCTTGTGGCCTTCGAGCTCCTTGACCACGGTGTCGGACTTGTCGGTGCCGCCGCGCTGCACGGCCTCCAGGTACTGCAGCGCCGCCGAGTAGTCGCCGGCGTGGACGGCCGTCGGACGAGTGCCCGTCTTGGCCTTGAACTTGTCCGCCCACGCGCGGTTGCCCTCGTTGGCGTTCCAGTACCAGAAGTCGGTGAAGTACGTCCCCGACAGGGCGTCCGGGCCGAGGGAGTGGATGTCGGTCAGGAACATCAGGCCGACCGCCAGGCCCACGCCCTTGTCGCGCAGCTTGTACTCGTTGTACTGCTTCACCAGGTTGACCAGGTCACCGCCGGCCTGCATGGCGCCGAGCACCTGCGGCTTGGGGTCGAGGCTGGGCGCCTTCAGCAGGAACGTGGAGAAGTTGTCGTTCGGGAACGGCGTCGGGTCGCTCTTCACGACGGCTCCCCCGGCACCCTTCACGGCCGCCGTGAACGTCTTCTCCATGTCCTGGCCGAACGCGTAGTCCGGGTAGACGATGTACCAGCTCTTGGCGCCGTCCTTGGTCACCTCAGTGCCGGTGCCGTGGGCGAGCATGTAGCTGTTGTAGCCGTAGTGGAAGGTGTACTTGTTGCACTGCTTGCCTTCCAGCTCGGTGGTGGCGCCGCCGACGTCGATGAACACCTTCTTCTTGTTCTTCGCGACGGTGGCGACCGCGAGCGCGGCCGAGGACGTGGGCACGTCCACGATCAGGTCGGCCTTCTGCCGGTCGTAGAGCTCCTGCGCCTTGGAGTTGGCGATCTCCGGCTTGTTCTGGTGGTCGGCGGAGACGACCTCGATGTTCTTGCTGACCGCCTTGTCGCCGTACTTCGCCTTGAAGTCGGCGACCGCCATCTTCACCGCCTCGACGGCGTTCTTGCCCGACAGGTCGGCGTACACGCCGGACTGGTCGGTCAGCACCGCCAGGACGATCTTGTCGTCGCTGATCTTGCCCCCGCCCCCGCCGGGACCGCCCGCGCATCCGGCCAGCAGCACTCCGGCGGTCGCGAGCGCGGCCGAACGTCCGATAACTCTCATGGGGGTTCTCCTAGATTCCGAGGTACTGGAGGAGTTCGTCTTCGCGGGCGCGGACCTCGTCGTTGTCCATGGACTCGACGATCCGGCCCTCGGCGAGCAGATGGTGGCGGTCGGCGACGGTGGCGGCGAAGTGCACGTTCTGCTCGATGAGCAGGACGGTCACCCCGGCGGCCTTGACCTCCCGGAGGATCTCGCCGATCTGCTGGACGATCAGGGGCGACAGGCCCTCGGTGGGCTCGTCGCACAGCAGCAGCCGGGCACCCGTCCGCAGCACCCGGGCCAGCGCGAGCATCTGCTGCTCGCCGCCCGACAGCTTCGTCCCGGGGAACCGGCGCCGATCTTTGAGGCGGGGGAACGTCTCGTACACCCGGTCCAGCGACCACGGCTCCGGACCCATGCGCGGCGGCAGCGTCAGGTTCTCCTCCACCGAGAGCGTGGCGAAGATGCCGCGGTCGTCGGGCACGTAACCCAGACCGCGGCGCGCGCGCTTGTGGGAGCTGAGGGAGGAGATGTCCTCGTCCAGGAAACGGACCGTTCCGGACGTTCCCTTATGGAGCCCCATCAGGGAGCGCAGCAGGGTGGTCTTGCCGGCGCCGTTGCGTCCGACGAGCGTGACGATCTCGCCCTCCTCGACGTGGAGGGACACATCACGCAGCGCCTGCGCCTCGCCGTACCAGGCGGACAGTCCGTCAATGCGCAGCATTGGAGTCTCCGAGGTAGGCGGTGACGACGCGGGGGTCGTGGCGGATCTCGGCGTAGGGGCCCTCCACCAGGACCTGGCCGTGCTGGAGCACCGTGACCCTGTCGGCGAGGCTGGAGACGACGCTCATGTTGTGCTCGACCAGGACCACGGTCCGCCCGGCGCGCACCTTCTTGATGAGGTCGACCGTCCGGCCGACGTCCTCGACGCCCATGCCGGCGGTCGGCTCGTCCAGCAGCAGGACCTTGGGGTCCAGGGCCAGCGCGAGCGCCAGTTCCAGCGCACGTTTGCGGCCGTAGGCCAGCGCGCCCGCCGCGATGTCCGCGTGATCGGCGAGCCCGACCTGGTCGAGCAGCTCGGCGGCGCGGCCGGCGTAGCGGCCGAGCGCCCGGTCCGAGCGCCAGAACCGCCAGCCGAGCCCGGACCGGCCGGCCAGCGCCAGCTCCACGTGCTGGCGCGGCGTCAGCTCCGCGAACAGGCTGGTGATCTGGAACGACCTGGCGAGCCCGAGCCGCGCGATCCGCTCCGGGGTGCGGCCAGCCAGCTCGTGCCGGCCCAGCCGGACACTGCCCGCGGTCGGCTTCAGGAACCCGGTGAGCAGGTTGAACAGCGTCGTCTTGCCGGCGCCGTTGGGGCCGACCAGCGCGTGGACCGAACCCTCCCCGATGTCGAGGTCCACGCCGTCCACGGCCCGGAAACCGCGGAACTCCCTGACCAGACCCCGCGCTTCGAGAACCGGCGCCTTCACCACCGGGGCATCCTGAACGGGACCGCCCATGCGCCCTCCTCACGCTCCTTCGAGGTGACCCGGAGCACACCGGGCCGCCGTGTCCGGGAACGCTAGGTCGCACCCGCGGACCGAACCATGTGAGCGGCCCCCACATTCGGACCGTCCGATACGTCAGTGCTCCACATCACACGCAGGTCACGACCGCCTGCACATGACGGCTCCGGACGATATGTGGGCGGGCCACGTGGCCGCGACCACGACCGCCCCTCACCATGGCGGGCACCCCACGTCCCACCCCGAGGAGGCGGAATGCTCGTCCGCACCGTCCTGACCGCCGGCGCCGTCGCCGCCGCCCTGGCCGCACCGGCGCACGCGCAGGAACGCCCGCTCACCGTGCCGGGGGCGGAGAAGCTGGTCTCGGCCCGCCTGGGCGACCTCACGACCGCCGGGACGGTCGCGTCCGGGCACACCGTCCCCGCCGACTACGCCGGCCTGCACGCCACCGGGACGCGCAACCCTACAGGCGTCCCCGGCATCCAGCTGGACGGCTACTTCCCCGACACCTCGACCACCAACACCAACCACGGCTGGAACCACGACGCGCAGTTCGTCATCCGCCTGCCCGACCGCTGGAACGGCGGCCTCGTCGTCGCCGGCTCCCCCGGGAACCGCCGCCAGTACGCCAACGACGTCACCATTTCCGACTGGGCGCTCGGCAAGGGCTACGCCTACGCGGCCACGGACAAGGGCAACACCGGCCTGGAGTTCTACGAGGACGGCCGCCGCCCGGGCGACGCCATCGCCGAATGGAACCACCGCCTGACCCAGCTGACCCGCGCCGCCAAGAAGGTCGTCCGCGAGCGCTACGGCCACTCCCCCCGCCGCACCTACGCGGCGGGCATCTCCAATGGCGGCTACCTCGTCCGCTGGCAGTTGGAGAACCGCCCGGAACTCTACGACGGCGGCATCGACGCGGAAGGCACCCTCTGGCGCGCCGAAGGCCCGAACCTGTTCACCTACCTGCCGGCCATTCTCCGCGCCTACCCGTCCTACGCGGCCACCGGCGACCCGGCCGCGCACAAGGCGCTCCTGAAGGCGGGCCTGGCCCCCGGCTCGGAATTCCTGTGGCCATTCCACGACCAGGTCTACTGGGAACTCACCCAGCGCATCTACCGCGAAGAATTCGACCCCGCCTACACCGGCGCCGAGGCCGACTACAACTACGCCGCCCGCCCGAAGAAGGTGCACCGCGCCGTGGCCCGGATCTCCCTCACCGGCCGGATCCGCAAACCCCTGATCACCCTCCAGGGAACCTACGACTCGCTACTGCCGATCAGCACCGACTCCGACGTCTACGCCAAACTCGTCCGCACCCGCGGAAAGGCCCCCTACCGCTACTACCGCCTGGAGGCCGCCAACCACGTAGACGGCCTCTACGACACCTACCCCGACCGCCTGCGCCCGCTGCTCCCCTGCATGCGCACGGCCTTCACGGCCCTGGAGTCCTGGACGCGGGACGGCACACCCCCGCCGGCGAGCGCCACACTCCCCCGCCCCACGTCCGGAGACCTCCTCAACACCTGCTCCCTCACCTCTTGAACAACCTGAACACCAAATAGGTGAGCCCCGAGCCGGGGGGTGGGGTCAGAGTTTGGAGCGGGTCCAGGTGAGGAGGTCGTCGGCGGGCCAGGTGTTGACCACCTGGGCCGGGGGGACGGCGCAGCGGGCGGCTCGCTCGCAGCCGTGGGGCTGCCAGTCGAGCTGCCCGGGAGCGTGGGCGTCGGAGTCGATCGAGAAGCGGCAGCCCGCCTCGACGGCCAGGCGCAGCAGGCGCTTGGGCGGGTCCAGGCGCTCCGGGCGGGAGTTGATCTCGACGGCGACGTCGTAGGCGGCGCAGGCGTCGAAGACGAGGGCGGCGTCGAACTCCGACTCGGGGCGCAGCCCGCCGCGCCTGCCGCCGGCCTTGACGATGCGTCCGGTGCAGTGGCCGAGGACGTTCACCCGCGGGTTCGCGATCGCGGCGACCATGCGCTTCGTCATGGCGACGCGGTCCATGCGGAGTTTGGAGTGGACGCTGGCGACGACGACGTCGAGGCGCTCCAGGAGGCCGGGGTCCTGGTCGAGGGTGCCGTCCTCCAGGATGTCGACCTCGATGCCGGTGAGGATGCGGAACGGCGCGAGGCCGGCGTTCAGCTCGGCGACCACGTCGAGCTGGCGGCGGAGGCGGTCGGCGGACAGGCCGTTCGCCACCTTCAGGCGCGGCGAGTGGTCGGTGAGGGCCAGGTACTCGTGGCCCAGGCCGCGGGCGGTCTCGGCCATCTCCAGGATGGGCGAGCCGCCGTCCGACCAGTCGCTGTGGGTGTGCAGGTCGCCCTTGAGCGCGGCGCGCAGCGCGGCCGCGGCCTCGTCGAGGGGCTCGCCCTCGGTGGCCTCCAGGCGCCGCAGGTAGACGGGGGTCTCGCCGCGCAGCGCCTCCTCGATCACCAGCGCGGTGACCTTGCCGATGCCGGGGAGCGCGGTCAGCGTGCCGTCGCGGGCGCGGCCGACCAGCTCGTCCGGGGAGGTGCGCTCGACGAGGTCGGCGGCCGCGCGGAACGCGCGGACGCGGTAGGTCGGCTCGCGGGCGCGCTCCAGCAGGAACGCGATGCGGCGCAGCGCTTCGACGGGCTCCACGCCTCGCACCGTACCCAGGTACTACGCGCGGTGTCCCACCACGGTTTCATCCGGTATGCCCGTCAGGTCTCTAGCCTGGTCGTCATGGTCGGCGACCGGACGAACCCGTTGCGGGCGGTACTGCGGGACGGGATCCTCGCCGCCCTGGCGACGGGCCGGGCCGAGCCGGCGCCGCCGCTCGACCGGCCATGGCCGGCGGGGCTGCGGTGGACGCGGTTCCTCGGCGTCGGGCGGCTGCCGTTCGGGCTGGTCGTGAACCTGTTCTGGTTCTTCCTCACGCTGCTGCTCATCAGCGGCACCAGCTCGATGCTGAAGGAGCCGGTGCGCGCCGCCGCCGCGGACTACCCCGGGGACGGCGCGGCCCTGCTGGTCGCGGCCCTGGTGACCGCGCCGCTGGCGCTGCGCGACCGGCACCCGCTGGCGGCCTGGCGGCTGAGCTTCGCGGCGCTGGCGCTGCTCGCGCTGCTCCCGTGGCCGCCGGGCATCGAGTACACCGAGGGCGGCGCCTTCGCCGCGCTCATGTGCCTGTACACGGTGACGGTGCGCTGCTCGCGGGACATCACCCTGGGCGTCGCCGTCCTGTCGCTCACCGGCGTGTGGATCAAGGACGCGGACTCCGCGCCCGGGGCGTCGGTGCTGCTCATGGTGCCGCTGGCGGTCGGCTACGCCGTCCGGGTCCGCCGGACGGCGCGGCGGGAGCTGGCCGAGCAGGAGAGGCGGCACCAGGACGCCGAGGCGGTGCTGACCGAGCGGCAGCGGATCGCGCGGGAACTGCACGACGTCGTCGCCCACCACATGTCGATGATCGCGATCCAGGCGGAGGCGGCCCCCTACAAGGTGGAGGCCCTCCCGGACGAGACCCGGGCCGACCTCGCCGAGATCCGCGCGACCGCGCTGGACGCGCTGACCGAGCTGCGCCGCGTCCTCGGCGTGCTGCGCGCCGAGGACGGCGCCGAGACCGCGCCGCAGCCGGGCCTGGACCGGCTGGACGAGCTGATCGGCAACGCCCGGAGCGCGGGCCTGCGGGTCGAGGCGCGGCTGGACGGCGACCTCGCCGGGCTGCCGCCGGGCGTGGGCCTCACCGCCTACCGGATCCTGCAGGAGGCGCTGAGCAACGCGATGCGGCACGCGCCCGGCGCCCGGGTCGAGGTCCGCGTCTCCCGGGACGACGGCGAGGGTGGCATCGTATGGCTGGGCGTGGTCAACGGCCCGCCCGGCGCCGGGCAGGCGCCGCACCCGCCGCTGCCGGGCGGCGGCCACGGGCTGCTCGGGATGCGGGAGCGGGCCGCCGCGCTGGGCGGTGAGCTGACCGCCCGCCCCACCCCCGAGGGAGGATTCGCCGTGACCGCCACGCTGCCGGTGAAGGCGCGGGAGACGACGTGACGATCCGGGTCGTGATCGTCGACGACCAGGGCATGGTCCGCGCCGGGTTCGGCGTGCTGCTGAACGCCCAGCCGGACATCGAGGTCGTCGGCGAGGCCGCCGACGGCGAGGAGGCCGTGCGCCGGGTCGCCGAGCTGCGCCCCGACGTGGTGCTGATGGACGTCCGCATGCCCGTCCTGGACGGCCTGGAGGCGACCCGCCGCATCCTCGGCGGCGCCGCCGGGGACGCCCCGAAGATCCTCATGCTGACCACGTTCGACCTGGACGACTACGTGTACGCGGCGCTGCGCGCGGGCGCCAGCGGGTTCCTGCTGAAGGACGCGTCCGCGACCGAACTGGCCGACGCGGTGCGGGTCGTCGCGGCGGGCGACGCGCTGCTGTCGCCGTCGGTGACGCGCCGGCTGATCGCGGAGTTCTCCCGGCTCGGCGGGCCGCGCGCGCCGTCCCGCACGCGGCTGGACGCGCTGACCGAGCGGGAGACGGAGGTCCTGGCCCTGGTGGCGCGGGGGCTGTCCAACGGGGAGATCGCCGCGAAGCTCGTCGTCGCCGAGCAGACCGTCAAGACGCATTTCGGGCGGATCCTGATGAAGCTGGGGCTCCGGGACCGCCCGCAGGCGATCGTCTACGCCTACGAGGTGGGGCTGGTCCGCCCCGGCGACTGATCCCGACGCGCGAGCGGCCCCCGCCGCTGATACCTGCGCGCGAGGCGTCAGCCCCCGGTCGTACGCGGCAAGTTCACTCCGCCGGTTGATCTGCGACCGGGCGTTCGGTTCCTAGCTTCCTGGTCAGTGCCGCAAGCCACTGACCTGGAAGGACGCACCGGATGCCGCGTGCCCGCACCACCGCCGCCGCACTCTCGCTCGTCGCGGTCGGCGCGGCGCTCCCGGCGGCGCGCTCCGCCGAACCGTACGCCGCCCCCGCGCCGGTCCCCGCCCTCTCGTCCGCGACCCTCGGCGCCCGCTACCAGGCCGCCGGGCGGGACATCCGCCGCGCCCTGGCGACGGCGGAGCGCCTCCACGACGGGGACCGGACGCGGGTGCTGTCCGCCTTCCTGGCCCCGGGCAGGCGGTTCCTCGCCTTCGACCCGCGCGGCGACGGCCGGGCCGTCGAAGTCATCGGCGATCTGGAGCACGCCGACCGGATCGCCGTCGTCGTGCCGGGCGCGGACAACACGCTGGCCGACTTCGACGCGCCCAAGTTCGCCGGCGGCGACGGCCGCGCCCTCTACGGCGCGGGCCGCGCCGTAGCGCCCGGCCCGCGCCTCGCCGTGATCGCCTGGCTCGGCTACGACTCGCCCTCGACGCTGAGCGCCGCCGTCCTGACGGACGGCAAGGCGCAGGACGGCGCACGCGGTCTGGAGCGCCTGCTCGCCGGCGTCCACCGCGTGAACGGGCGCGCCCGGTTCGCCCTCCTCTGCCACAGCTACGGGTCGGTCGTCTGCGCGAAGGCCGCCCGGCGCGTCGCCTCCCTGCCCGTGGACGACATCGCCTTCTTCGGCAGCCCCGGGACCACCAAGGACAAGGCCGCCGATCTCGGGACGTCCGCGCGCATATGGGCGGCCCGCGCGAAGGGCGACTGGATGCGCTTCGTGCCGAACGTCCGCCTCGCGGGCATCGGGTTCGGCGCCGACCCCGTCTCGCCCGCCTTCGGAGCACTCCGCTTCGACGCCGGCACCGGCCCGCACAGCGGTTACCTCAAACCCGGCTCCCCGGCGCTCCGCAACCTCACCATGATCGCCCTGGGCCGCCCCGCGGAGGTCACCCGTGCCTGACACCGAGCTCCGCGAAACGACACCGCCCAGGACGCCGCCGGCCGCCCGGGCGCCCCGGCCCGTCCGCGATCACGCGGTGGACGCGCTGCGGGTCTTCGCGATCCTCGGCGTGGTGCTCGGCCACTGGCTGGTCACGGCCTTCGTGGCGGACCCGTCCGGGCGCGACCTGCACGTGACCAGCCCGCTGAGGACGATGCCGGAGCTCGCGCCCGTCTCCTGGGTCTTCCAGACGCTCGCAGTGTTCTTCCTGGTCGGCGGGTACTCGGCGGCGAAGGCGAGCCGCCCCGGCGAGGCGTGGGCGGCGCTGATGCGGCGGCGGCTGGCCCGGTTCGCGCGGCCCCTGCCCGTCCTGGCCCTCGCCTGGGTTCCGGTCGCCGCGGGGCTGTGGTGGGCGGGGTTCTCCGCCGGCACCGTCCGGACGATGATCGAGCTGGTCGTCAGCCCGCTGTGGTTCCTGTGCGTGTACGCGGCGCTCACCGCGCTCACCCCGCTGATCGCGGCCGCCTGGGAGCGGTTCGGGCTCCGGGGCGCCGCGCTGCCCGTCGCCGCCACCGCCGCGATCGACCTCGGCCGGTTCGCGCTCGGCGCGCCCGGCTGGACGGGCTGGGCCACCGTCCTCACCGCCTGGCTGCTGCCCTACTACCTCGGCCTCGGCTGGGCGGGCGGCGCGCTGCGCTCCCGCCGGGCCGGGCTCGCGCTGCTGGGCGGCGGGGCCGCGGCGACCGCGCTGCTGGTCCTGTTCGCCGGATATCCGGCCTCCATGGTCGGCGTGCCGGGAGCGCCGGTCTCCAACCTCAGCCCGCCGACGCTCGCCGCGGTCGCGTTCGGCCTCGCGCAGACGGGCCTCGCGGTGCTGCTGCACGGGCCGCTCACCCGCTGGACGCGACACGCCCGGGTGCGCGCGGCGGTCGGCAGGGCCGGCCGGCCGGCGATGACGGTCTTCCTGTGGCACCAGACCGCGCTGATGGGCGTCACGGCGGTGACGCTGCTCACGTTGGGTAGCCTGCAGGGGGTGCACACCGCACCCGGCCGGCCGGAGTGGATCCTGATGCGCCTTCCGTGGCTGGCCGTCTGCGCGGCCGCGCTGACCGTGATCACGGTCCTGGCGGGCCGGTTCGAACGGGGGCCGTCCCGCCCGCGTAAAGATCTTGGATGGTAGAAAAAGGCAGGATGCCGCCGCACCGCAGGACGCCGAGGACGCCCGCCCGGGCGTCGCGCGGGGACCGGCGACCCCGGCGGCCGCGCAGGCTCCTCGCCGCCGCCGCGTCCGTCGGCGTGATCATGCTGACGACGGCCGGGACCGGCCACGCCGACCCCTACGCGGGCCCCGTCCCCGTCCCGACGATGGCCCCGTCGACGCTGGACGTCCGGTACGCCGCCGAGCGCCGCGCCATCGAGCGGGCGCTGAAGACCGCTCAGGACGTCGGCGACGCGGACCGCGGCAGGGCCCTCGGCGCGTTCCTGCGTCCCGGCCGCCGCTTCCTGTACTTCGACCCGCGCGGCCGCGGGCGGGCCATCGAGGTCATCGGCGACATCAGCAGGGCGCGGCGCGTCGCGATCCTCGTCCCGGGCGCCGACACCACGCTGTCCGCGTTCGACGAGCGGGGCGCCAAGCCGTGGTCGACGCCGGGCGGCGGTGCGCGCGCCGTGTACGCGCAGGCCCGCTCCATGTCGCCGGACCCCGGGCTGGCGGTCGTCGCCTGGCTCGGCTATGCCGCGCCCAAGACGTTCAGCAGCGACGTCCTCACCGACGACAGGGCGTCCGAAGGCGCCGGGAAGCTCCGCCGTTTTCTCACGGGACTGCATCGGGTGAACCCCGGCGCGACCGTGGGTCTGCTGTGCCACAGCTACGGCTCGGTGGTGTGCGGCCGCGCGGCGATGGACGGCCCCGGCAGCGCCGCCTGGCGCCAGGTCACCGACATCGCGCTCTACGGGAGCCCCGGCACGACGGCCTGGTCGGCGTCCGAGCTGAGCGGCACGGCCCGCGTCTGGGCGGGACGAGGCGCCACCGACTGGATGGAGGACGTCCCCCACGTGCGCATCTTCGGGCTCGGGCTCGGCCCCGACCCGGTCTCCCCCGACTTCGGCGCGCGGGTGTTCGACGCCGGATCCGGCGGCCACAGCGACTACCTCGCGCCCGGCTCGACGCCCCTGCGCAACCTCACCGGCATCGCCCTCGGCAATGTCGCGCAGGTAAGCGATGGGTGACCCCGTTGCTCACTTGAGGACGGGTCATCGCCGCGTTGGTGGCACCCTGGGGTGGTGGACACCGCGCACGAGACCGAAATCCGCGAGCAGACCACCCAGCGCCTGGAGAAGGCGATGGGGACGTTCGGCACCGCGGCCCTGACGAGCATGGAGGAGCAGCTCCCCTGGTTCCGGCGCATGCCGGCCGACCAGCGCTCCTGGATCGGTCTCGTCGCGCAGGCCGGCATCGCCGCGTTCGTCGAGTGGTTCAAGAACAACGAGAAGACGCGCCCGGCCATCGCCGGCGAGGTGTTCGGCACCGCGCCCCGCGAGCTGATGCGCTCCATCAAGCTGCACCACACCATCGACATGATCCGCGTCATCATCGAGGTGGTGGAGACCCGGCTGGACGAGCTGGCCGCGCCCGGCGGCGAGGCCCAGCTCCGCGAGGCGATCCTCCGCTACACGCGGGACGTGGCGTTCGGCGCGGCGCAGGTCTACGCGCGCGCCGCCGAGACCCGCGCCGCCTGGGACGCGCGGCTGGAGGCCCTCGTCGTCAACGCGGTCCTGCGCGGCGAAGTCGACGACGGCATGCACTCCTGGGCCGCAGCCCTCGGCTGGACGTCCAAGCCGGTCACCGTCATCGCGGGGTTCACCCCGGAGGACGAGGAGCCCGAGGTCACCATCGACCAGATGCAGCTTGCGGCGCGCCGCGCGCGCGCCGACGTGCTGGCCGGCGTCCAGGGGCGCCGCGTCATCGTCATCGTGGGCGGCGACACCGACCCCATGGAGGCGGCCCGCCCCATCGCCGCCAAGTGCGGTCCCGGGCCCGTCGTCGTCGGCCCGCAGGTCCCCGACCTCTACGACTCCACCCACTCCGCCCAGGCCGCCGTCGCCGGGCTGCGCGCCGCCGCCGGCTGGCCGGACGCGCCCCGCCCCGTCCAGGCGACCGAGCTGCTGCCCGAACGCGCCCTCGACGGCGACGACGACGCCCGCCGCTACCTGGTGGAGAGCGTCTACAACCCCATGCTCGCCGCGGGCGCACCCCTGCTCGACACGCTCACCACCTATCTCGAACAGGGGTCGTCCCTTGAGGCGACGGCGCGGCTCCTGTTCGTGCACCCCAACACGGTCCGGTACCGCCTGCGGCGAGTCACCGAGCTGACGGGCCTCGCCCCCACCGACGGGCGCAACGCCTTCACCCTCCGCATAGCCCTCGTTTTGGGGCGTTTCCAGAACCGCTGAACCCCTATATAGGGGTCTTGTAGGGGTCGTACAAAGCCCGCTCCTCAAACTTCGTCGTGATCGGTATCGAGGTCGGGGGACATTGACGGCAGGCTGGACGCTGTGATTCTCCTCGCATCGCCCGGCCAGGGCGCCCAGACCCCCGGCTTCCTGCAGCCATGGCTCGAGATACCCGGAGTCGCCGATCGGCTCGCGTGGTGGTCGGCCGTCACCGGGCTGGACCTGGTCAGGTACGGGACGGAGGCGGACGCCGAGGAGATCCGCGACACCGCCGTGGCGCAGCCGCTGCTGGTCGCCGCCGCGCTCGCCGCCTACGAGGTGCTGTACGAGGACGCGGCCCGGGACGCGGTTCCGGACGCGGTCGCCGGGCACAGCGTCGGCGAGCTCGCCGCCGCCGCGATCGCCGGGGTGCTGACCCCCGAGGCCGCGCTGGTGCTCGTCCGGGAGCGGGGCAGGGCGATGGCCGAGGCCGCCGCCGTCACCGAGACCGGGATGACCGCCGTGCTCGGCGGCGACCCCGACGAGGTCCTCGCCTCGATCGACAAGCACGGGCTCACCCCCGCCAACGTCAACGGCGCCGGCCAGATCGTCGCCGCCGGGACGACGGAGCGGCTCGCGCGGTTCGCCGACGAGCCGCCCGCCAAGGCGCGGCTCCGCCCGCTGTCGGTCGCGGGCGCCTTCCACACCGAGCACATGGAGCCCGCCGTCGAGACGCTCCGCCGCCTCGCGGCCGGCGCGCCCGTCGCCGACCCGCGCACGAAGCTGCTGCAGAACCGGGACGGCGCCGTCATCGCGTCCGGCCGGGAGTTCGTCGCCCGGCTCGTCGACCAGGTCAGCGCGCCCGTCCGCTGGGACTCGTGCATGGCCGCCATGCGCGACCTCGGCGTCACCGCGATCATCGAGCTGCCGCCCGCCGGGACGCTCACCGGCCTCGCCCGGCGCGAGCTGAAGGGCGTCGAGCTGGTCGCCCTCAAGACCCCCGCGGACCTGGACAAGGCCCGCGAGCTGATCAAGGCGGACGCGTCATGACCGCCGCGCTCCAGATCCCCGAGATGACCGCCGGCTCCCGCGTCCTGGCGTTCGGCGGCTACCGGCCGGCCCGCGTCGTCACCAACGACGACCTCGCCGAGCTGGTCGACACCAGCGACGAGTGGATCCGCAGCCGCGTCGGCATCGCCGAGCGGCGCATCGCCGGCGACGACGAGGGCATCGTCGAGCTGGGCGTGCACGCGGGCGGCAAGGCCCTGGCCAACAGCGGCCTCGACCCGTCCGACATCGACCTGGTGATCCTCGCGACGTGCTCGGCGGAGTCGCCGATGCCGAGCCACGCCGCGCTCGTCGCGCACCGCCTCGGCATCGACGCGCCCGGCGCGTTCGACCTGAACGCCGCGTGCGCGGGGTTCTGCTACGCGCTCGCGACCGCCAGCGCCGCCGTCCGGTCCGGCAGCGCCCGCAACGTGCTGGTCATCGGGTCGGAGAAGATGTCCCAGTGGATCGACTGGACCGACCGCTCCACCTGCATCATCTTCGCGGACGGCGCCGGCGCGGCCGTCGTCGCGGCCAGCGACTCGGCCGGCATCGGCCCGGTCGTGTGGGGCAGCGCCGGCGACAAGTACGACAAGATCATCATCGAGGACCGGCACTCGTTCATCCGGCAGGAGGGGCAGGCGGTGTTCCGGTGGGCCACCACCGCCATCGCGCCCGTCGCGCTGGCGGCCTGCGAGCGCGCCGGCGTCAAGCCCGAGGACCTCGCGGCCATCGTCCCGCACCAGGCCAACCTGCGCATCATCGAGGCCATCGCCCGCAAGGTGAAGGCGTCCAACGCCGTCGTGGCCGACGACATCGTCCGGTCGGGCAACACCTCCGGCGCCTCGATCCCGCTGGCGATGTCCCGCATGATCGAACGCGGCGACGTTCCGTCCGGCGCCCCGGCCCTGCTGGTCGGGTTCGGCGCCGGACTGTCCTACGCTGCCCAAGTCATCCAGATCCCGTAGGCCGTCACGCCGCTCGCAGGCTCTGGACCAACCACCCACCGAAGGAGAACGCAGAACCATGGCAGTCGCCACCGAACAGCAGATCCTGGACGGCCTCGCCGAGATCATCGACGACATCGTCGGCATCGACAAGTCCGAGGTGACCCCCGAGAAGAACTTCATCGACGACCTCGACATCGACTCGCTGTCGATGGTGGAGATCGCGGTGGCCGCGCAGGACCAGTTCGGCGTCGAGATCCCCGACGACGAGCTGCGCAACCTGAAGACGGTCAAGGACGTCATCAACTTCGTCCAGAACCTGCAGAGCTAGATCCGCGGGGAGGGCGCGCCGCCGTTCCGGCCGGAGGCGGCGCGCCCGACCTTCCTCCCCTCACAGTCCGCAAGGAGCACCCACTATGAGCAAGAGCCAGACCAGAGTCGTGGTGACCGGTCTCGGTGCAACGACCCCTCTCGGCGGAGACCTGCCGTCGACCTGGTCCGCCCTGCTCGCAGGAGAGTCCGGGGTCCGCCCCCTGGACTGGGAGGGCGTCGAGGACCTGCCGGTCAGGTTCGCCGCGACGCTGAAGGTCCAGCCGGAGGAGGTCATCCCGCGGCAGGCGATGCGCCGCCTCGACCGCAACCAGGCGATCGCGCTGATCTCCGCGCGCGAGGCGTGGACCGACGCCGGGTTCGCGCCGCCCGCCGGCGGCAAGCCGCAGAAGGGCATGGACAAGGCCGGCGTCGAGGGCGGTTTCGCCGTGGACGGCGAGCGCCTCGGCGTGGTGTTCTCCAGCGGCATCGGCGGCCTGCACACCGCCCTCAACAGCTACGACGTGTTCAAGGAGAAGGGCTGGTCGCGGGTCTCGCCCTTCACCGTCCCGATGCTGATGCCGAACGGCGCGTCCGGGCACGTCGGCATCGAGTTCGGCGCGATGGCCGGCTCGCACGCCCTGGTCAGCGCCTGCGCGTCCAGCGGCGAGGCCGTCGGCTACGCCATCGACATGATCCGCGCGGGCCGCGCCGACGTGGTGATCTGCGGCGGCACCGAGTCGTGCATCCACCCGCTGCAGATGGCGTCGTTCGGCGCGATGCGCGCCATGTCGACCCGCAACGACGAGCCGGAGCGCGCCTCCCGGCCCTACGACAAGAACCGCGACGGGTTCGTGCTCGGCGAGGGCGCGGCGGTGCTGATCCTGGAGTCGGAGGAGCACGCCCGCGCCCGCGGCGCCCGCGTCCACGGCATCGCGGCCGGCTGCGGCTACTCCGGCGACGCCTACGACATCGTCCTGCCGGACCCGAGCGGCGCGGGCCAGGCCAAGGCGATGCAGCGCGCCCTCAAGGACGCCGGGCTGGAGCCGACCGACATCGTGCACATCAACGCGCACGCGACGTCGACCCCGGCCGGCGACGTGGCGGAGCTCGCGTCCATCAAGGCGGGCCTCGGCGAGGAGGCCGCCCGCCAGGTGGCCGTCACCGCGACCAAGTCGATGACCGGGCACCTGCTCGGCGGCGCCGGGGCGCTGGAGTCGGTGTTCACCGTCCTCGCGCTGAAGGAGGGCCTCATCCCCTTCGTCGCCAACCTGGAGGACCTCGACGACGAGGCCGACCTGGACATCGTCCGGGACGAGCCGCGCAAGATCTCCGACGGTCCGGCCGCGGCGCTGAACAACTCGTTCGGCTTCGGCGGCCACAACGTGTCGGTCGCCTTCCAGCGCGCCATCTGACGCGCCGGGCGACGGCCCGGACACGAACGGCCCGGCGGCTTCGAGCCGCCGGGCCGTTCTCATGCGCGACGCGTTCCCGCGTGCCCGTCGCCTGCCGGGCGGGGGGCGTGCGCGTTGCGGGGCGGGCACGCTCCGGCCAGCCGTCGGCGGGGCAGGCGGGCGGGCCTTACACGGCGGCGTGGAGCCAGCGGACGGGCGCGCCGTCGCCGGCCCTGCGGAAGGGCTCCAGCTCGTTGTCCCACGGGGTGCCGAGGAGGCGCTCCAGCTCGTGCTCCAGCGACGTCTTGCCGTTGGCGGCGTTGGCCATGACGGCGCGGAGGCGGTCCTCGGGGATGAGGATGTCGCCGTTGGCCCCGATGACGCCGGAGAAGACCCCGAGGGACGGGGTGAAGCTGAACCGGACGCCGTCGGTGCCGGGCGTCGGATCCTCGGTCGCCTCGAACCGCACGAGCTTCCAATTGCGCAGCGCCGAGGTGATGCCGGCGGCGGTGCCCGGCCTGCCCTCCCAATGAAGCTCGGCGCGCAGCGTTCCCGGCGCGGCCGCCTGGTCCGCCCATTCAAGGGAAACGGGCACACCGAGAACACCTGCGGCGGCCCACTCGATGTGCGGGCTCAGCGCAGGCGGCGCGGAGTGGACGTAGAAGACGCCACGTGCGGTCACCGGACCTCCTGGATCTGTACCGAGGCTCGTCTTCCCCTACGGCCTCGTACGTCCCAAGTCGGCGTCCGCGTCCCTCATTGTGCATCATCGGCACGTCTCGCACCACCGGGGAACCGCTGTTTATTGAACGCTTGACCATGCGATGCACGTCATCCGCGAGGCCCCGCGCGCAGGGACGAGGCGCTCGCGGGCAGGTCAGCGGGCGGAAGGACGCAGACACGGGGCCGGCGACTCGGCGTCCACGGCCGGTGACGGAAGGTGGCCGGATCCGGCACCATGTGTGCGCGGGGGTCGCGGGTGAGAGCGAGGACCGATGTTCGATCAGCAGGCGCGGCTGGACCGGGTGCTGGCCCGGCATTCCGACGCCGCGGTGGTGGAGCCGCTGCCGGGGCGGCCGGCGCTGATCCGGCGGGACCAGATCCTGGTCGCCGGGGAGGACGCGGGCGCGGCGCAGGACCTCGTCCGGCGCTGGTACGACTCGCGGCAGGAGGAGCGCGGCGTCACGCGGCTGCGGCTGCGCGCCCCGGCGAAGGTGGACGTGTGCGAGCTCGCCGCGCTGCTGTCGGCGGACACCCGGTTCCGGCGGCTGAGCGCGGCGCCCAACCACCTCGTGCTCGGCCAGCCGATGTGGTGGAGCGGGCCCGCGGACCTGCCCCGTCCGGCGGCGCCGGTGCCGCGGCCGCGGGCGGTCCCGGTGCGGCGCGACGTGACGGTCGCGATCCTGGACACGGGCCTGTCGCCGCATCCCTGGTACGCGGAGACCGACTGGTACCGGGAGCAGCGGGCGGAGGTCGCGGAGGTCCTGGACGCCGACCTCGACTTCGAACTGGACGCCCAGGCCGGGCACGGGACGTTCATCGCCGGCGTCGTGCTGGCCCGGGCGCCGGGGGCGCGGCTGCGGGCGCGCCGCGTCATCGGCGGCGACGGCGTCGGGGACGAGCTGGACGTCGTCCGGGCGCTGCACTGGCTCGCCGAGTGGGGGCGCGCCGACGTCGTCAACATCTCGCTCGGCTGCCATACCTACGACGACCGCCCGTCCCCGGTGGTCGCGCGGGCGCTGGCCGCGCTCGGCCGCCGGACCGTCGTGGTGGCGTGCGCGGGCAACTCGGCGACCGACCGCCCCTTCTGGCCGGCGGCGATGAAGCCCGTCGTCGGGGTCGCGGCGCTGGACGGCGACGACCGGGCCTGGTTCTCCAACCACGGCTGGTGGGTGGACGCGTGCGCGCAGGGCGTCGGCGTGGCCAGCACGTTCGTGTCGTTCGACGGGACGCGGCCGCCCGTGCGCGGCGTCGATCCCGACCTGTTCCAGGGCTACGCCGTGTGGAGCGGGACGTCGTTCGCGGCGCCGGCGGTCGCGGGCCGGATCGCCGCCCGCGCCGCGGCCGAGGGCGTCGACGCGGTCACCGCGGCCGACCGCGTCCTGGACCCGGCGTCGCACCCGGTCCTCGCCGGCCTCGGCGTGGCCGTCGACCGGCACGCGGAGGCGCCGCGCTCCGGCACCGGACCCGCGGAACCTACTGACGGTCAGCGCCCGATGGCATAGGGTCAACACGGAGCGGGGGGCCTCGGGAGGAGACTTCGGTGGCCCAGAGGGACGGTACGGACGAGCTGGTGGCGCGGGCGCGCGACGGCGACGGTGAGGCGTGGGCCCTGCTGGTCGAGCGGCACAGCCCGCTGCTGTGGTCGATCGCCCGCTCGCACGGGTTGAACGACGCCGACTCGGGCGACGTGGTGCAGACGACGTGGCTGCGGCTGGTGGAGCGGATCGACGGTCTGCGGGACCCGGCCGCGACCGGCTGCTGGCTGGCCACGACGGCGCGGAACGAGAGCCTGCGGCTGGTGCGGCGGCGCGGCCGCGACCTGCCGCTGGTGCCCGCGCCGCGGCGGCCGGAGCCGGGCCCCGACCGGGTCGTCGCGGCGCGCGAGCGGCTCGGCCGGGTCGGCGCCGCGCTGGACGCGCTGCCGCGGCGCTGCCGGACGCTGCTGCGCCTGTTCGCGCTGGCGCCGAGCCACGCGGAGCTGGCCGCCGCGCTCGGCATCCCGGTCGGCAGCGTGGCGCCGACGCGGGCGCGGTGCCTGGACGCGCTGCGGAGGCTCGTCCCGTGAACGACGACGAGCTGATGTCCGGGGTCCGGGACGCGTTCGAGATCCTGGACCCGGTGCCGGCGGACGTGCTGGCGGCGGCGCGGGCGTCGATCGCGTGGCGGACGCCGTCCGCGGCGCTGGCGGAGCTGACCCGCGACCGGACCGGCCGGGCCGCGGCCGGGGTGCGGGGCGCGGCGGGCCGGACGCTGACGTTCGCGTGCCCCGGCTCGACGGTGGAGATCGAGGTGGCCGAACACGGCCGGCACCGGGAGATCACCGGGCGGCTCGTCCCGTCCTCGGCGGCGGACGTCCAGGTCCGGCACCGGGACCTGCCGCCCGGCGGGATCACGGCGCGGGCCGAGCCCGCCGGGCTGTTCTGCGTGCCGGGCGTCCCGCAGGGCCTGGTCAGCCTGGTGTTCCGGCTGGAGGACGGCTCCTCGATCGTGACCAGCTGGATCCGCCTGTGACCGGCGGCGAGCGGGCGCTGCTGCGGCTGGCGGCGATGGACCCCGCGACCGCCCTGGCGCGCGCACAGGACCTGCTGGGCGACGGCGACGACGTCCTGGCGCTGCGGGTGGCGGGGCTGGCGGCCAAGGAGCTGGGGCGGCTGGACGAGGGCCTCGCCTACCTCGACCGTGCGCTGCGCCTGGCCGAGGGGTATGCGGCGGCGCAGGTGCGGATGAACCTCGTCGGCCTGCTCACCGCGCGCGGCGACGTGAACGCGGCGCTCGCCCACGCGCGCGAGGCGGAGGCCGTACTGGACGGCCCCGACGCGGACCGGCTGGCCGCCAACAAGGCGTGCGCGCTGGCCCGCGCCGGACGGCTGGACGAGGCGCGCGACGCGGCCGCGAGCGCCCTGCCCCGCCTCCGCGGCGGGCACGACCCGGCCGTGCTGAACGGTCTCCTCACCAACCTGGGTCTGGCGCTGGCCTTCCGCGGTGACTACGACGGTGCGGAGGAGGCCCTGTCGGAGGCCGTCGCGGTGGGCGAGGCCGCCGGGCTGCGGCACCAGACGGCCATGTCCAAGGGCAACCTGGCGTTCGCGGTGTCGCGGCGTGGGGACGTCCCGCGCGCGCTTCGCCTCTTCGCAGAGGCCGAACCCGCGTTGAGCGGTGAACGCCTGGCGCAGTGCCGGTTCGACCAGGCCGAGACCCTCATCATGGCGGGTCTGCCGGGTGAGGCCCGTCCTGTCCTCACCGCCGCCCTGGACGCGGCCATGGCGAACGGGTACGGATGCGATGTCGCGGACGGCTACCTCCTGCTCGCCCACGCCGAACTGGCCGACGGCAACCCCGAGCAGGCCACCGACGCGGCCGAGCACGCCCGCACCACGTTCGGCCGGCAGGAGCGCACCGGATGGATGCTCCTGGCCGAGCACGTCCTGCTCAAAGCCAGGTGGGCGTCCGGTGAGCGCTCTGCCGTCCTGCTCCGGTCGGCCGCGGCGACGGCCGAGCGGCTGGAGAGCGGCGGCTGGCCCGACGCCGCCGACGAGGCCCGCATCGTGGCCGCGCGCGTGGCGCTGGCGCTGGGCCGGCCCGCCGGGCACCTGCTGTCCCGCGTCGGACGCTCGCGCGGCCGCACCGGGATCGCCGCCTGGCACGCCCTCGCCCTGGAACGCGCGGCCCGGCACGACCACCGGGGCGCGGTGGCGGCGGTCGACACCGGCCTCCGGATCGCCGAAGAGCACGCGGAGGTGCTCGGCGCGCTCGACCTGCGCGCCCGCGCGGCGGGACTGGCCACCGAGCTGGCCGGACTCGGCCTCGGCCTGGCCCGGTCGGCGGAGGAGCTGCTGGCCGTGGAGGAGCGGCGGCGGGCGATCGCGCGTCCGGTCCGGGTCCGCCCGCCGAGGGACCCCGAGCGCGCCGCCGCGCTGACGGCGCTGCGCGCGCTGAGCGCCGACCACACCGCCGACACCGCGCGGGGCGGCGTCCCGTCCGCGCTGTCGCCGGACCTGGCGGCGCTGGAGGCGCGGATCCGCTCCCGGACACGGCTCCGCCCGTCCGGCGCGTCCCCGCCCCGTCCCGCCGAGGCCGGCGAGATCGCCGCGGCGCTCGGGGACCGCGCCCTCGTCGAGCTGGTCGCGATCGGCGGCGACCTGCACGCCGTCACCGTCGCGGACGGCCGGCCCCGCCGCCGCCGTCTGGGCACGTGCGAGGGCGTCGCCCACGAGACCGGCCTGCTCCGCTTCGCGGCGCGCCGCCTCGCCGAACGCGACCCCGCCGAACGCGACGACCCGCAGTCGCTCGCCGCCCTGACCGGCGCGGCCGGGCGCCTCGACGGCCTGCTGCTCGGTCCCCTGCGCGACGTCCTCGGCGACCGCGACCTGGTGATCGCCTCGACGGGCGCGCTGCACGGCCTGCCGTGGGCGGCGCTCCCGTCGCTGGCGGGACGGCCGTTCACGCTCGTCCCGTCCGCGAGGGCCTGGCTTCGGGCGCACGCGGCGGCGCCCTCCGCCGGGCACACCGTTCTGGTCGCCGGGCCCGGCCTGCGGCACGCCGGCCGCGAGGTCGCGGCCCTGCGCGGCCTCCACCCGCGCGCCCGGGTGCTGTGCGGTCCCGACGCGCGCGCCGAGCCAGTCCGGGACGCCCTCGACGGCGCCGCCCTCGCCCACATCGCGGCGCACGGCGAGTTCCGCGAGGGCAACGCCCTGTTCTCCCGGCTGCGCCTCGCCGACGGGCCGCTGACCGTGCACGACCTGGACGAGCTGACCGCGCCGCCGCGCCTGGTCGTCCTGTCCGCCTGCGACGTCGGCCGCGCGGACGAGGGCGACGCCGTCCTCGGCATGGCCGGCGCGCTCCTCGCCCTCGGCGCCGCGACGGTGATCGCCAGCGTGACGCCCGTCCGCGACGACGCCACCCCGGAGTTCATGGCCGCCTTCCACGAGGCCGCGGCGTCCGGCGTGGCCCCGTCCCGGGCGCTGGCGGCCCTCCCCCGCACCCCGGCCACTCTGGGCTTCGCGGCCATGGGCGCAGGCTGACGGCCCGGCGGGTCAGTGGTCGCCGGTGGCCACCGGGTTGGACGGGTCGGCCACCCAGTTGGACCAGGAGCCGACGTAGAGGGCGGCGGGGATGCCGGCGAGGTTGAGGGCGAGGATCTCGTGGGCGGCGGTGACGCCGGAGCCGCAGTAGGCGCCGACGTCGAGGGCGTCGGTGGCGCCGAGCTTCGCGAAGCGCTCGCGGAGCAGCTCGGGCGGCAGGAACCGGCCGTCAACCCCGACGTTGCCGGATGTCGGGGCGTTCCGGGCGCCCGGGATGTGCCCGGCGACCGGGTCGACGGGTTCCTGCTCGCCGCGGTAGCGCTCGGCCGCGCGCGCGTCGAGCAGGACGCCCGCCCTGGCCAGCTCGGCGGCGCCCTCCGCGTCCAGGACGGGGAGGCGGCCCGGCTTGGCGATGAAGTCGCCCGGTTTCACCTCGGGTTCGGCGGTGCTGACCCGGAGGCCCGCCTCCGTCCAGGCGCGGTAGCCCCCGTCGAGGACGCGGACCCGCTCGTGCCCGAAGTAGCGCAGCGACCACCACACGCGGGCCGCGGACGTGGAGTCGGCGTCGTCGTAGACGACGACCAGGCCGTCCTGGGACACGCCGGCGCGGCGCATCGCCGACTCGAACTCGGCGGGGTCGGGGAGGGGATGGCGGCCGCCTGGGCCGGGCGGCCCGGTCACGTCGCGGTCGAGGTCGATGAAGACGGCTCCGGGCAGGTGCCCCTTGCGGTAGGACTCGATCCCCGGCTGCCCCGCCAGATGCCATCGGACGTCCAGCAGGATCACGGGCGACTGGCGTCGCAGCAGCCGGTCCAGTGCGGGCACTTCGATGAGAGGGTGCACACGGCCAGTTTGACCGCCGATGCCCGGATTAGGGAGGGGCGAAGGCTGGTTCATCTCACATCCGCGGTTGTCGGGGGCGGGTCTCGGGCGGGGCGTCTCGGGCGGGGTCAGGGGCGGGACGCGGTGAGCAGCGGCACGAGCTGCTCGGCGGGGACGAGGGAGCCGTGCATGCCGACCATCCGCTTCAGCCAGAACTCCCGCTCGGACGCGACGATCGCGAGGTCGCCGTGCGGGACGGCGAGCACGTCGCCGATGCGCTCGGCCATCCCGTCGCCGAGCGGGCCGAACCAGCCGTCCGCGACGGCCTGCTCCCGCGGCACGACCCAGGCCCGGTCGCCGAGCACGGCCGTCCACGCGGCGAGCACGTCGCCGTGGGCGCCCGGCTCGCTGTACACGTAGCGGCAGCGGGCGTCGCCGCCGAGGAGCGCGACCCCCTCCCGCAGCTCGGGGACGGTGTCGGCGTCCACCCGCTCGGCCGGGTCGACCATGCCGTGGTCGGCGGTGACGTACAGGGCCGTACCGGGCGGCAGGACGGACGCGATCTGCTGGACGAGCATGTCCACGAACCGCAGCTGGTACCGCCAGTCGGCGGAGTCGACGCCGAAGCGGTGCCCGGTCCCGTCGAGGTCGGCGTGGTACACGGTGACGTACGCGCGGTCGCCCCGGCGCAGCGCCATCTCGGCGCGCCCGACGAGCTGCCCGAGGCTGTCGGCGGACAGGTAGTCGGCGCCGCGGGCCGTGGCCCGGCTCAGCCCGGACCGCTTGTACTGCCGCAGCGACACGTACCCGACCTCGACGCCGTCCGCCGCCGCCCGCTCGTACGCGGTCGGGACGGGCTGGAACTCCACCGGGTCGGGGTCGTCGTCCTTCCAGTGCAGGCAGTTCAGCAGCCGCCCGGCGCCCGGGATCGCCACCTGCAGGCCGAGCAGCCCGTGCGCGCCGGGCGGCGCGCCCGTCCCCAGCGACGCGAGGCTGGTGACGGTCGTCGCCGGGAACCCGGCGGTGATCGGGCCGCCGTCCATCGCGTTCAGGAACGGCGCCTCGTCCGAGTGCGCCTTGAGCTGCTCCCAGCCGAGCCCGTCGACGAGCAGGACGCAGGCGCGCGGCAGGCCGGGGAGCCCCAGCACGTTCTCCGCGCCCGGGACGCCCAGCGCCGCCAGCACCGAGGCCGGCACGTCGGCGAGCGACCCCGTCCCGTACCGGGGGACGGGCGGCCGCGGCGGCGCCGTCACCGGGCGGTCGCGGCGGACAGCTCCTCGGCGAACGCCAGCACCTGGGCCACCGCGTCCGCGCCGTCCGCCGCCTCGCTGACGCGCAGGGACAGGTCGTCGGCGGTGACGCTGCCGGTGTAGCCGTGGTCGGCCTCGCAGTTCTCGTCGCCGCACGTCGCCGGTTCGAGGTCGATGTGGGCGATGGCGCCCCAGCCGATGGTCAGCACGACCTCGGTGGGCGGCACGCCCGGCACGTAGGACGCGGGGTCCGGGACGACCCGCGTCACCGCGACCGACTGGACGCGCTCCAGCTTCACGGCCTCGGTGGTGGTGGACGCGTGCGGCTGGGCCATCCCCTCGCCGGGCGGATGCTCGTCGGTGTGGCACACCAGCAGCCGGCTCGCGGAGAGCACGAGCACCGTCACGTGCCGCCGCACCTCCATCGCGGGGTCGAACGTCGCCTCATGGTGGACGACGTAGGCGACCACGCGCTCGTCGCCGACGGCCGACTCGACCGCGTCCGCGACCAGGGCCGGGTAGTAACCGCTGCGCTCGATCGCCGTGCGCAACCCGCTTGCGGTCGCTCGGGTTTCCCTCATGGCCCCCATCCTGCCCTGTCCGGCGCGGAGGCGCACATGACGTCCCGGGACGCGGTCAGCCGCGCGCCCGCGGGGTAGGGGTGGGGCATGGACGAGCATCCACTGCCGACCCCGCCGCCGGTGCCGCCGCCCACTCCCGATCCGGCCCCGCCGCCGGAGCCGCCGGTGCCGCCCAAGCCGCCGCCCGAGCCGCCGCCCGGCCCCGCTCCGGGGCCCGCGCCGCGGCCGCCCGGGCCCGTCCCGCCGGGGCCGTCCCCCGAGCCGGTCCCGCCCGGCCCGCCGCCGGAGCCCACCCCTCCGGGCCCGCCCCCCGACCCGAGCCCGCCGGCGCCGCCGCCGGAGCCGATCCCGCCGGGGCCGGAGCCCGACCCCGTCCCGCCGACCCCGGAACCGCGCCCGCCGGCGCCGCCCGGGTAGCGCGGCCGGCGGGGCGTCAGAGGCGGCGGGGGGCCATTTCGGGGCGCGGGCCCAGGGGGCGCTCCAGCGTCAGCTTCGCCTCGCGCACCGTCACGCCGGCTCCGTCCGCCATGACGGGGTTCAGCTCCAGGCGCGCCACCTCGGGGAGGTCGTAGCCGAGGCGGGACGCGCGCAGCAGCAGCCGTTCGAGGGCTCCGACGTCCACGGGTTCGGCGCCCCGGTGGCCGAGCAGCAGCGGGGCGGTGCGGATCGCGCGGATCATCTCGGCGGCGTCCACGTCCGCGAGCGGCGACAGGCGGTAGGCGCGGTCGTCGAGCAGGTCGGCGGTCTCGTCCGCGATGCCGAACGAGATCAGCGGGCCGAACGAGCGGTCCTCGCTGACGACGATGCGGGCCGGCACTCCGCCGCCGCCCTCGGCGACCTCGATGCCGTAGCAGGCGAGGAGCTCGGCCGCCTGCTTCGGCGCGACGTCCACCGGGCCGCCGTCGCCGAGCAGGCCGGCGACCAGGACGCGGGCGCGGTCGCGGTCGACGTCCTCGAACACCGGCATGTGCCCCGCGGGGCGCTGCCGCCACTGCGCGTACCGGATCACGTACGCCAGCGCCCGCACGGCGTCCTCCGGCGAGGCGTAGGACGGCACCGACCCCTCGGCGGGCATCCCGTCCGGGCCGGGGACGCGCAGCTCGGCGGGCATGCCCTCGCTGCCCAGGTAGGTCGCCACGATCGGCTTCCCCGCCCCGGCGGCCAGCCGCAGGATCTTCTCCGGGACGCGCACGTCGTAGCCGCCGATCGTCGGGGGCGTGAACAGCGCCACGACCGCGTCGACCGTGTCGTCGGCGAGCGCGCCGGCGAGGGCGGCCTCGTAGTCGTCGGCGTCCGCGCGCGGACCGAGGTCGATGCGGGGCCGGACGTCCAGGCCGAGCGCGACCGCCTCGTCCTGCGCCAGCAGGCCCAGCGAGTTGGAGTTGTCGATGATCGCGATGCGGTCGCCGGCGGGGAGCGGCTGGTAGGCGAGCACCTGCGCGACGTCGAACAGCTCCGCCAGGTCCTCGACCCGGATGACGCCGGCCTGCTCGAACAGGGCGCTGACCGCGTGGTCGGGCAGGGTGAGCGCGCGCGCCGCGTGCCCCAGCGGGACGCCCTGCGTGCTGCGGCCGCTCTTCACCGCGACGATCGGCTTGCGGCGGCCGAGCCGGCGCGCCAGCCGCGCGAACTTGCGGGGGTTGCCCAGCGACTCCAGGTACAGCAGGACGGCCTTGGTCGCCGGGTCCTCCTCCCAGTACTGCATGAGGTCGTTGCCGGACACGTCCGCCCGGTTGCCCGCGGACACGAACGTCGACAGGCCGAGGCCGCGCTCGGCCGTCCGCTGCAGGATCGCGATGCCCAGCGCGCCCGACTGGGAGAAGAAGCCGACCGGCCCGCGTCCCGGCATGGTCGGCGCCAGGGTCGCGTTGAGCCGCACGTCCGTGTCGGTGTTGGCGATGCCCAGGCAGTTGGGGCCGACGACGCGCATCCCGTAGGCGCGCGCGAGGCTCACCAGCTCCTCCTGGGCGGCGCGCCCCTCCTCGCCGACCTCGCCGAAGCCGGACGACACCACGACCAGGCCGCGCACGCCCTTGCTCGCGCACTGCTCCACGACCTCGCGGACGGCGTCGGCGCGGACGGCGACGACCGCGAGGTCCACGTCGTCCGGGATCTCCAGGACGGACGCGTACGCCCGGACCCCCGCGACCGCCACGGCCGTCGGATGCACCGGGTACACGGGCCCGGTGAAGTCGCCGGCCAGCAGGTTCCGCAGGACGGTCTGCCCCACGCTGTGCTCCGCGCGGCTCGCCCCGATCACCGCGACCGACCCGGGGAACAGCAGCCGCTGGATCGACCGCGACTCGGCCCGGTGCTCGCGGGCCGCCATGACCTCCAGGGACGTCTCGGTCGGCTCCAGGTCGAGGACGAGCTCGATCACGCCCTCCTCGAACCGCTGCTCCGCCCGGTACCCCGCCTCCCGGAACACCCGCGTCATCCGGCGGTTGTCGGGCAGCACGCTCGCCACGAACCGCCGCACGCCGCGCTCCCGCGCCGCCGCCGCGATGTGCTCCAGCAGCACGGCGCCGAGGCCGCGGCCCTGGTGCGCGTCCTCCACGAGGAACGCGACCTCCGCCGTCTCCGGCCGGTCGGGGAGCCGGTCGTAGCGGACGACCGCCACCATCACCCCCGCGATCGTGGCGATCAGCGCGACACGCCGGTCGTGGTCCACGGTGGTGAAGTGCTCGACGTCGCGGTCCGACAGGTGCGGGCGCGGCGAGAAGAACCGGTAGTAGATCGACTCCGGGGACAGCCGCTGGTGGAACGACCGCAGCAGGTCCGCGTCATCGGGCCGGATGGGACGCAGATGCGCCGTCCCGCCGTCGCTGAGGACGACGTCGGCCTCCCACTGATCCGGATAACCCTCGGTCACGTACCCGAGGGTAAGGCACGGACCCCCCGGCCCCGCGCGGGGAAAAATCGGGCTTCCCCGGGTTTCGCTGCGCGTTCGAGACCTAATCCGGGCTCAAGAGCTGTTACGGTCGACCACACGCCCAGTGTTGCCGCTCGCGCGGGCCGTGTTGATCGAGGTGATGACTCCATGACGCGCGTGGTCGTGGTCGGCGATCTTATGACAGACACCGTGGCGCGTGCCGCGTACCCCTTGGCCAAGGGGAGCGACACGCCCGCCGCCGTGACGACCCACGGGGGCGGCTCGGGCGCCAACGTGGCCGCCTGGCTCGCCCTGGAAGGGGTCGAGACCGCCTTCGTCGGACGCCGCGGCTCCGACATCGCGGGGCGGAACCGGGACATGGAGATGATGGGGTACGGCGTCGACGCCCGCCTCGTCATGGACCAGGAGCGTCCCACCGGCACCTGCGTGGTGATGGTCACGCACAAAGGCGACCGGACGATGCTGTCGGATCCCGGCGCCAACGGCGCGCTCCTCCCCGAGGACATCGAGCGCTGCAAGGACCTGTTCACGCAGGGCACGCACCTGCACCTGTCCGGCTACTCGCTGATCAACGAGGGCTCCCGGAAAGCGGCCATCCACACGCTGGACCTCGCCCGCAAGGCGCAGATGTCGGTGTCGGTGGACGGCGGCTCGCACTCCCCGCTCAAGCGCATGGGCGCCGAGCCCTTCCTGGAGTGGACGCAGGGCGCGCGGCTCCTCGTCGTCAACGCCAAAGAGGCGGAGATCCTCACCGGCCGCGAGACGCCCGAGCAGGCCGCCAAGGTGCTGACCGCCTGGTACCCGCAGGTCGTCATCAAGAACGGCGCCGAGGGCGCCCTCTGGTACACCAACGGCCGCCCCGAACCCGTCACCGTCTCCGCCGAGCCCGTCGAGAAGATCGTCGACGGCACCGGCGCGGGCGACGCGTTCGTCGCCGGGTTCCTGCCGCCCTGGCTGGACGGCAAGCAGCCCGCCGACGCCCTCACCGCCGGCTGCCGCCTCGCCGCCCAGGCCATGAAGCACCTGGGCGCCCGCCCCACCCTCGACGTGGTCGACAACCAGATCAAGTAGGGGGTGCCCCCGGGGGGGCATGTTCTCCAGGGGGGCGCGACCCACTGGAACCCCGTCGCGAGCTGGGCGCTGGGCGCCCTCCGCGTGCCCGCCCGTGATCGGTGGCCGGGGTTCACGACCGGAGAGCCGGCGTGCCCGGGACGGTCAGGCCAGCGGGGTGTAGGTGCGGACGTCCTCCTTGACCGCCGCCCACAGGCGGTTGAGGGGATGCCCGGCGTCGTAGCGCTCCAAGTCGGCGCGGCGCACGAACGCGCCGGTCATCAGCTCGGCCTTGGGCTCCAAGTCGTCGTGCAGCCGGATCGCGCGCAGCGGGACGGCGTCCGGGTCCTCCTGGGCGGCCATGCCGCGCCCGATCGACCCGGTGACGATCATGCAGCCGCGGACGAACCCCGACCGCAGCAGCGACAGCCCGTAGTGGACGTCGTCGATGTCGGCGACCACGTTCAGCCGGTCGCGGAAGTTCGCCCCGTACCAGGTGGCGAGCAGGTCGGCGACCAGCCCGGCCGGCGGCACCACCAGCGGCACTCCCCCGAGCGCGCTCGTCTCGACCGGCGCGTCGGGCAGCTCGTTCTCCGGCAGGTTGGTCAGCAGCAGCGCCTGCCCCCGCGCGTACTCGACGACCTCGTACTCCTTCAGGCGCAGATCGCCCTCCGGGGTGCTGACGATGCTGCCGCACACGAGGTCGACCTGCCGGTTCTCCAGGCGTGACCACACGTCCTTGGTGCGGACGTGGGCGACCTTGAACTCGACCTCCCGCTGCCGGAACTCCTCCGAAACGCGGTTCCAGGCCCGCGACACGATCGGCAAGGTGAACTCGGTGGTGCCGACGGTCAGCATCCGCCCGAGGCGGCGCCGGCTCAGATGAATGGACTCCAGCCATTTGTCGAACGTCATCCGCGCCCGTTCGACGGTGGCCTCCCCGGTGGGCGTGAACAGGTAGTCCTTGCCGCGCCCCTGCCGGACGGTCAGCACCTCGCCGCACAGCGTCTGGCTGTTGCGGTTCAGGATGTCGAGCTGTTTCTGCACGCTGGACTGCTCGCGCCCGAGGACCCGCGCCGCTCGCAGGGCCGATCCCGTCTCATGCACGATCAGCAGCGTCCGCAGCTGATCGAACGTCATATCGAGCAGCCCGGACGGACAATCCAGAAGCGCCTCGAGACTCGGTGACACGGTGAGGGACATTACTACCTGTTTCGCCGCCCCGCAGAAATGGCCGCACGGCCAACTGAGCGGGAAATGATGACATTTCCCCTCTAACTTATCTCAAGATGTTCTTGCAAACAACTGGACAGGGTTTTCTGACCTCTAGAACACTTTCTCCCGACCACGCCGCCGTCATCCGTCCCATCCAGGACGGCGGCGCTCCCGGGCGCGCCCCGGCGGTGCCGGCCGCCGGGGCCGCCGCACGGACTCCCGTTCGCCGCGGCCCTTCTCCGCCGCGGCGCCGGGACCTGCCGCCGGCCCGTGCGCGGGGCCGCGCGCACGGGCCGGCACGATCGTCCCGCCCGCGCCCACGGGGGCGCGCGGGCGGCACGAACGCCCCCGCGCGAACCGATGAGAAACCAAGGGGCATGAAGGTCTGCACGTAGACCCCGCAGCGGCTGCGAAATGGACCCGGACATGACGGCCGCCTCCCTGATCGACCGCATCGCCCTGCCCGCGCCATCGCCGTGACCATGAAGATCGGAGTGACCATGAAGAACCCGACGCCTCAGCTCGACGAGCGCTTCAGCCAACCGGGCAGCGAGCCGGTGCCGTGGGCGACCACCCTCGAAGCCCTGGAATCCGCGCAGATGTTCTGGATCACGACCGTCCGCGCCGACGGCCGGCCCCACGTCACGCCCCTCGTGGCCGTGTGGCTCGACGACGCCCTCCACTTCACCACCGGCCCCGAGGAGCAGAAGGCCCTGAACCTCGCAGGCAACCCGCGGGTCGCCCTGATCACCGGCTGCAACCGCTGGGACGAGGGCCTCGACGTGATCGTCGAAGGCGCAGCCGAGCGCGTCACCGCACGCCCCGCCCTCGAACGACTCGCCGCGGCCTGGGCCGCCAAGTGGGACGGCCAATGGCAGTACGAGCCGACCGAGAACGGCTTCGCCCACGACCAGGGCGGCGAGGCGCACGTGTTCGCCGTACGCCCGGCCAAGATCCTCGCCTTCACCAAGGGCGCCTTCACCCAAACCCGCTACCTCCCCACCGACTAGCCCGCCCACGACGGGTAGGGGACGCGTCTCGGCGGGCGGGGCGGCGCGTGGCCGGGTGAGGTCAGTTCGGGATCGCGAGGGTCAGGGGGAGGACCGTTTCGGCGCCTGCTTCCTTGAGGAGGCGGGTGGCCACTGTCATGGTCCAGCCGGTTTCCACGCGGTCGTCCACCAGGAGGATGGGGCCGGGGTTCGTGGGGAGGGCCGCGGCCAGGTCGCCGGGGACGGCCAGGGCATGCCAGACGGAGCGGAGGCGCTGGGCGCTGTTGTGGCGGCGCGGGACGGGGTCGCCGACGGGAGTCAGCTCGCCCAGGTAGGTCAGCCGGCCTATCTGGGCTATGCGCCGGCCGAACGTCGTCACCAGGCGAGGCCGGGACCGGGAGCCGATCGTGACGACGGCCGTGGGGCGGGCGGGCCAGTCCCAGGCGACCAGGACCTTCACCACGGCGTCCACCATGTCGGCGGGTACGTCGGCGTCGGGGGCGGCGAACAGTTCGCGGAGGCGGGTACCCCAGCCGATGTCGGTGAGGCGGCCCAGGGCACGGCCCGTTTCAGCCGGCTGGGCGATGCGGCCTGAGACGCCGAGGTCGTCCTTGACGCCGGTGGGCCACATCCGGCGGGGGGCGATGTCCACGCCGGGGCGGTGCAGGCGGTTGCGCGCCTGGGCGGCGCTCTCCTCCGCGACGTCGGTGGGCCAGCGGCGGCCCGTGCAGTTGTCGCAGCGGCCGCAGGGGGCCGCCTCCGGGTCGTCCAGCTGGCGGCGCAGGTACTCCTCGCGGCAGGCGTCCGTCGCGATGTAGTCGAGCATCGCCTGCTGCTCGCGGCGCCGTTCGGCGGTGACGCGCTCGTAGCGCTCGCGGTCGTACGCCCAGGGCCGGCCGGTGGACGTCCAGCCGCCCTTGACGCGGCGGACCGCGCCGTCCACGTCGAGGACCTTGAGCATCATTTCGAGGCGGGAGCGGGTGAGGTCGACCATCGGTTCGAGGGCGCCGGTGGAGAGCGGCCGGCCGGCCGTTTCGAGGACGTCCAGGGTGGCGCGCACCGTCTGCTCCGGAGGGAAGGCGAGGCCGGCGAAGTACGCCCAGATGTCGCGGTCTTCGCGGCCGGGGAGCAGGATGACCTCGGCGCGGTCGACGCCGCGGCCGGCGCGCCCGATCTGCTGGTAGTAGGCGACCGGCGACTGCGGGGCGCCGACATGGACGATGAAGCCGAGGTCGGGTTTGTCGAACCCCATGCCGAGGGCGCTGGTGGCGACGAGCGCCTTGAGCTTGTCGTCCTGGAGGTCCTGCTCGGCCTGGAGGCGTTCGGCCTGCTCGGTCTGGCCGGAGTAGGCGGCGACCTCGTGGCCCCGGTCGCGCAGGTAGCCGGTGATCTCGTGGGCGGCGGCGACGGTGAGCGTGTAGATGATGCCGGAGCCCGGCAGGTCGGCGAGGTGCTCGGCCAGCCAGGCGATGCGCTGCTCGGCGGTGGGCAGCCGGACGACGGCGAGGCGCAGCGACTCCCGCTCCAGCGGCCCGCGCAGGACGAGGGCGTCGTCGCCGGCGAGCTGCTCGGCGACGTCCTGGGTGACGCGGGCGTTGGCGGTCGCGGTGGTGGCGAGCACGGGAATGCCGGGCGGCAGCTCGGCGAGGAGGGTGCGCAGCCGCCGGTAGTCGGGCCGGAAGTCGTGGCCCCAGTCGGAGATGCAGTGCGCCTCGTCGACGACGACCAGGCCGGCCCCCGCGGCGAGCTTGGGCAGGACGAGGTCGCGGAAGTCGGGGTTGTTGAGGCGTTCGGGACTGACCAGCAGGACGTCCACCGCGCCCTGCTCGACCTCGGCGAAGATCCGCTCCCAGTCGTCGGTGTTGGACGAGTTGATCGTGCGGGCGCGGATGCCGGCCCTGTCCGCGGCCTCGATCTGGTTGCGCATCAGCGCCAGCAGCGGCGAGACGATCACGGTGGGGCCGGCGCCGCGCTCGCGGAGCAGCCGGGTCGCCACGAAGTAGACGGCGGACTTGCCCCAGCCGGTGCGCTGCACGACGAGCGCCCGGCGCCGCTCGACGACGAGCGCGCTGATCGCCGTCCACTGGTCGTCGCGGAGCCGCGCGTGGTCGCCGGCGAGCGCGCGCAGGCACCGCTCGGCATCGTCCCGGAGCTGCTCTGGAGTGGTCATGCGTCCTTGGTACCAGCGCCGCGGAAGCCGCCGCACCGGAATCGCGTTCTGTGGAAAGGGCGGGGGCGGCCGCGGAGTTGGAGCGGGCGGGCCGCGGGTAGCCTGCCAGTCAAGATCGGTTACAAGGCGGGGAAGGGGCACGAGCGGGGGAATGCGCGCGGCCGAACGCTTGCGGCGGACATGGCAGGTCCTGATGGACGGATCCCCCCCGGAACCGCCCGAAGAGGAACCCGGCGAGATCGTCGATCCCCGGGCGGTCGACCTGGTGCTCCGCGTCGGCGAGCTGCTGCTGGCCAGCGGCGAGACCACCGAGCGCGTCAACGAGGCGATGCTCAGCCTGGCCCTCGCCTACGACCTTCCCCGCTGCGAGGTGCAGGTCACCCTGACGAGCCTCCTGGTCTCGGCCCACCCGGGCAAGGGCGCGCCGCCCATGACGGGGACGCGCGCCATCCGGCGCCGCACCCCGGCCTACTGGCGGCTGACCGCGCTGCACCAGCTCGTCCAGGACGCGTCCATCGGCATGCTGGAACTGGACGAGGCCCACAACCGGCTCAGGCAGATCAAGGCGGGCCGCGCCCCGTACCCGGCCTGGCTGCTGGTGGTGTCGCTGGGGCTCATCGCCGCGTCGGGCAGTGTCCTGTCCGGCGGCGGTCCGCTGGTGGCGGCCACCGCGTTCATCGCCACGCTGCTCGGCGACCGCACCGCCGCCGCGCTGGCGCGGCGCGGCATCGCGGAGTTCTTCCAGCTGGCGCTCGCCGCCGCGATCGGCGCCGCCGCCGCGGCCCTGGTGGTGGCCATGGGCAACCCGGGGCACGCCTCCACGATCGTCACCGGGGCGATCCTGGCGCTGCTGCCTGGACGCCCGCTCGTCGCCAGCATCCAGGACGGCATCACCGGCGACCTGGTGAGCGCCGGGGCCCGGGTGCTGGAGGTCTTCTTCATGATCGCGGCGATCGTGGCGGGGCTCGGCGCGGTCGTCTACATCGCGGTCAGCATGGGCGTGCCGATCGACGTCAAGCACCTGCCCGCGCCGGCGGCGGAGCTGAGGCCGGTCGCGGTCATCGCCGCCGCCGCCATCTCCGTGACCTTCGCGATCTCGCTCGCGGCGCCCAAGTACGTCCTGACCGCGGCCGCCCTGGGCGGGGCCCTGATCTGGGTGCTGTACGTCCTCGCGCGCGGGTGGGACATGCCCCCCGTGCTGGCGGCGGCGGTCGCGGCGACGGTCGTCGGGGTGGGGGCGAACTGGCTGGCCCGCCGCAACAACCAGCCCGTCATGCCGTTCGTGGTCCCCGCCATCGGCCCCCTTCTGCCCGGGACCGCGCTCTACCGGGGCATGGTCGAGCTCAACACCGGCTCTCCGAACACCGGCGTGCTGAGCCTCATCGGCGCCATCTCCGTCGCGCTGGCGCTGGGAGCCGGGGTGAACCTCGGCGGCGAGCTGGTCCGGGCGTTCCAGCACGTCGGCCTCGGCGGTTCCGGACGCTGGGGACGGCCGGCGGCCCGCCGCACCCGCGGCTTCTGACCTCGGTGTTCCCGCGCGCCCGCATTTTGTCGGTGGCGGAGGTTACGTTCGCCGCATGTACCGACAGGGAGACGTCCTGATCATGCCCGTGCCCGAGGAGGCGGTTCCGCGGTCCGTCCGCGACCTGCCGCCGGCCCCCCGCGACGGCCGCGGGCGCATGGTGCTGGCGCTCGGGGAGGCGACCGGGCACGCGCACGCGCTGTCCGCGCCCGGCTCGCTGCTGCGCACCCCCGATCCGCTCGCCCCCGACCATCTGCACCTGCCGTCCGGCGGGCGGCTGGTGCACGAGGAGCACGCGGCGATCACGCTGCCCAAGGGGTGGTACCGGGTGATCCGCCAGCGCGAATACGTGCCCGGCGCCGTCCGCGTCGTGGCCGACTGAGGGGGCCGGGATGCCCACCGGAACGGTACGTGAGACCCACTACGTCGTCGGCGACTGGCAGGCGGCCGCGTTCCGCACCGGCCCCGCCGACCGCGCCCGCGCCGAGGCGGGCGTGGCCGCCGCCTACGCCGCGGCCGGGCTGGCCGCCCCCGAACGGTACATCTGGGTGCCCTCCCCCGCGCGCGGCGCCGCCCTGGCGGCCGTCCTGGCGGGGCACGGCGACGCCCTCGCGGCGGCGGGACTGGGGGGCCTGGTCGAACAGGCGCGGATCGACCTCGGCGAGAGCACCCCGGGCAGGAGCGTCCTCGCGGACGTGCGCACCCGGCCCTGGGAGGCGGAACGTGCGGCGGCCTGCTCCGAACAGGGGCCGGAGCAGTGGCCGCGCACGTGGGCCGACACCGGGGGCCTGCTCTGGAACCCGGTCCAGTCGCTGGTCGCGCGGGTGCGCGCCGCCATCGGCGAGCAGGCCGGGGACGCGCCCGAGCAGGAGCCGGCCGCGTCGCTGCTGCGGGCGGCCGCGCTCGACGCGGTCCTGGGCCAGCACGACGCGCCGTGGCTGGCGCTGTTCGAGTCGCTCGGCCGGCTGGACGGCCCGCTCGCCGGCCTCGCCGAAGCCGCCCGCTCGGCGGGCTGGTGGTGGCCCTACGAGCGGCTGGCGATCATGTCGGAACGCCCCAGCGAACTGCACCGCGACGAGCCCGGCCGGCTGCACCGGGGCGACGGTCCCGCCCTCGCCTACCCGGACGGGTTCGCGCTGCACGCCTGGCGCGGCATGCCCATCCCGCCCGGTTTCGTCTCCTCCCTGACCGACCTGACGGCCGACCGCATCTCCGCCGAGGAGAACGCCGAGCTGCGCCGCGTCATGCTGGAGATCTTCGGCTACGACCGCTACCTGGCCGAAACGGGCGCGCGCCCCCTGCACCGGGACGAGACGGGCGTCCTGTGGTCGATCGACCTGCCCGGCGACGAACCCGTGGTCATGGTCGAGGTGGTCAACTCCACGCCCGAACCCGACGGCACGTACCGCACCTACTATCTGCGCGTCCCGCCGGGGACCCGCACGGCCCGCGCGGGCGTCGCGTGGACGTTCGGCGTGGACGAGGCCGACTACCGCCCCGAAAAGCAGACCTGAGCCCGCGGGCGTCCCTTGGTCGCACTTCCCCAGTCACCAAGGGACGCCCGCCCCGCCGCATCACCGGGACCCGCCCGGCTGACCACCCCCGGTCACGCCTCCGGCCCCGTGGTCCGCCTGCGCGAACCGGCTGCTCCGCGCTGGCACAGGACGGCGGACCGGGGCGTGGTCCCTGGCGCCGGCCGCGGGCGGCGTTGCCGGTCGTCTTGTTGTGGGGGTCAGGGCAGGAGGATCGGGATTCGTTCGAGGATGCCGTCGGCGAAGGTTTCGTAGAGGCCCAGCGGTTTCAGGTGGACGTAGCCGATGTGGCAGTCGCAGGTGTCCAGGGGGCAGGGGCGCGGGGCCAGGGCGTCGCGGAACGTTCCGTCGTAGAGGTTGCCCAGGACGGTCGGGACGAAGTGGCAGCGGCGCACCGTGCCGTCGCCGTCCGCGGACACCACCGTTTCGCCCGTCCGGCAGGGAAGCCCGCGGCTGGGGTGGGGGCGGCGGCTGAGGGGGAAGAGCGGGTCGATGTCGGTCCAGGAGGCGGCCTCGGCGTCGTCGTAGGCGCGGCCTTCGGCGGCGTTGACCCACAGGTAGGTGCCGGCGGGCAGGTCGGCGCGGAGGCGGCGGGCGGCGTCGAGGTGGTCGGGCTGACCGACGATCCCCACGCTGAAGCGGACGCCGTTCGCGGCCAGGTCGCGGCATTTGCCCAGGAACCGTTGGTAGGGGACCTGGCCGGGGTGGTACGTCGCCCACAGCGCGAGCCGGTTGAGGTCGGCGTCGGCGGTCCACGAGACGCGGTGGCTGAGGTTCGTCTGGATCGCGACCCGCCGGACGTGCGCGAGGTGGCTGAGGGTGATGAGGGCCTGCCTGTACCAGGAGCGCACCAGGCCCTCGCCCCAGGGCGTGAACAGGACGGAGACCGGGTGGTCGCAGGCGGCGACCCAGGCGACGAAGCGTTCGAGTGCGGCGCGGTCTGCGCGGAGCTGGGCCGGTGTGTCGCGACGCTTGGCGAACGGGCAGTACGGGCAGTCGTAGTCGCAGCTCGCCAGCAGTCCGCGGTAGAGGATCGTGAGGTGATTCATCAGCGTGCCTCGTAGGAGTCCATGAGGGCTTGGACGCGGGACGAGAAGAGGGCGGGGCCGATGGCGTCGGAGTAGGCGAGCCCCTCCGGGGTGAGGCGGAGAGTGGTGTCGGACGCGTCCAGCCAGCCGCGGTCGATGAGGGTTGCGAGCTTGGAGGAGAAGTCGTCCAGGGGGTCTGTGCCAAAGCGCGCGCGGTAGGTGTCCCGGTCGAGGCCGGTCGCCTGGAGAAGTGATTGGAGGAGGTGCCGGCGGCGTTGCTCGTCGGTATCCAGGGCGAACCCCACTCGGGCGGTCGTGAAGTCGGTCTCACTTACGTAGGAGTCGATGATGGAGCGCACCTGGCCCGCACCGACCGCGTACTCGAACGAGTAGTGCAGGCGCGAGGTGTAGGAACGGGCGCCGCAGCCCAGGCTGACCATGCCGTCGGTCTGGCAGCAGTACCCGATGCCGCCGGCCGAGGTGCGGGGAAGGCGGAACATCCGCATCGACACCTGCTCGTAGCCTTCGGCCAGGAGGTGGTCGCGGCCGATGCCGTAGAGGGTGAGGCGCTGGTCGTCCCAGTCCCGGGCGCGCCGTCCGAGGCCGGTCAGCGGACGGACGTAGAGCGGGTACAGGTAGATCTCCTCCGGGCGCCACGCGAGGGCGGCGTCCAGGGAGTGCAGCCATGTCGCGGGCGTCTGGCCGTCGATGCCGTAGATGAGGTCGATGTTGAGCGTCGGGAACGCCGCCGCCCGGATGCGGTCCAGCGCCGCCTCCACCTCGGCGCGCTTCTGGGGCCGGACGGCGGCGCGGGCCTCGTCGTCCAGGAAGCTCTGCACGCCGATGGAGACACGGGTCGCGCCGCGTTCGGCGAGGACGGCCAGCCGGTCGGTGGTGGCGGTGGCCGGGGAGGTCTCCACGCCGAGCGGGATCGCGCCGAATCCCGGGAACCGTCCGGCGATGTCGCAGAGCCGTTCCAGTTCGGACGCGGTGAAGTAGGTGGGCGTGCCGCCGCCGAAGGCCGCCGTCGCGAAGGCGGGTTCGCCGAGGGCGTCCAGGACGGCGGTCGCCTGCCGGTCGAGGGCGTCCAGGTAGGCGCCGGTGAGTTCTTCGGGCGCGCCGGTGCGGGTGAAGAGGTTGCAGAAGCCGCACCGCATCTCGCAGAAGGGGACGTGCAGGTAGAGGAAGAGCGAATCGAGCGGCTCCCCCGCCCAGACGTCCTGCAAGGGGGGCGACGGGTCCAGGGGGCGGTAGGCGGTCTTGTGCGGGTACGCGTACACGTACGCCTGGTAGGGCTTCACGACAGGATGAACTCTCCGTACGGAACGGTCCAGACGACCTCGTGGCCGATGCGGTGCCCGGTGTGGCCGTCCTCGCCGTAGGCCGTCCCGTGGTCGGAGCAGACGATGACGAAGCACGGGCGGCGCATCAGCGCGAACAGCCGGCCGATGTGGGCGTCGACATGGCGGAGGGCGGCGGCGTGGCTGGCGCGCGTGTCGCCGTCCTCCTCGGTGGCGCCCGGCAGGTAGAACCAGTTGGGCTGATGCAGGGACGCGACGTTCACCAGCAGGAACAGGCGCCGGTCGGCGGGCAGCCGGCCCACGATCTCGGCGACGCGGCCGATCTGGTTGGGCAGTGCCTCCGGGTCCGCCACGCCGAACCCGGGTTCCCAGTGGCTCTCGGCGAACAGGGACGGCAGCGCCGACCCGAGCGGTGTCAGCTTGTTGAAGAACCCAACGCCGCCCACGCAGGCGGTGTGGTATCCGGCGGCGGCGAGCCCCGACGGCAGGTCGGCGGCGTCGAACGTCCAGGTGCGGGGCGCCGTCGTCTCGCTCCCCGGGAACGCTCCCGCGAAGAGGCGGGGGTGCGGCCCCGGGGACGCGGGCCTCGGCAGGAACCCGGCCAGCATCGCCGAGTGCGCGGCATAGGTGAAGCTGCCCGGTGTGTGGCGGCGCTCCCAGCGGCCCCCGGGCAGCAGGCCGGCCAGCGTCGGCGTCGCGCCGGACGCGGCCAGTTCGGCGGCCACGTCGTAGCGCAGCGTGTCGAGTGTCACCAGCAGCAGATCGTGGCTGCCGATGATGTCGTTCATGTCGTGCATCTGAGCCACGCGACCTGGGCGGCGTAGGTGTCGAGCCCTTCGGCGGGACCGCCTGGAAGGCCCGTCAGCCCGGGGAGCAGGTCGCCGAACGCGTTCACCTCGCACACCGCGAACCGGTTCAGACCCGCCCCCACGAGCAGGTCCACGCCGACCATCGGGGAGCCCGGGAAACAGGCCGCGGCCCGCGCGCACACGTCGAGCGCCCGCTGCCAGCGTTCCTGCCCAAGCGCGCGCTGCACGGCTCCGAGGTCTCCCCTGGCGCCGCCCAGATGGAGGTTGGTCATCGGTGTGCGGCTCGTCCGGACGACCGCGTGCGTGGGTTCGCCGCCGATGACGACGACACGCAGGTCGAACACGCGGCCGTCGAGGGTGGCCTTGGGCAGCCACCGCTCCACGTGCAGGCCGTCCGGCGCGAGCAGGCCGATCAGCGCCGCGACCTCCCGCTCGGTCTGGTAGGAGCGCACGCGCAGCGAGTTGAGCAGCCGCTCCCCGGACATGAGGGCGGAGGTCACGGCCCTCACCCGGCCCGGCGCGGTCTGCAGGGCGACGACCCCGGAGGCGGACGAGCCGTGCGCCGGCTTGACGAACACCCGCCGCTCCCCCGCCTCGTCCATCCGCGACCGGAGCGCCGCATATCCGTCGATGCCCGGCAGCGCGGCGGGGACCGGGACCCCGGCGGCCAGCAGGCGCGCGTGGGTCAGCCGCTTGTCGAACATGACCGCGATCTCCTCGACGTCGCCGAGGACCCGCGCCCCGGACGCCGACGCCGCCTCCGACAGCCGCCGCAGCGCCGCCGTGAAGGTCCGGTGCCAGCGCGCGCCGCCGCCGACGCGGGCGGGATCGCCGGGGCCGCGCAGCAGCGCGTCGGCCGCGCGGTCCTCGCCCGGCGAGTCGATGCGCAGGACGTCGCCCGCCCGCAGGCCGAGCGGGGCGCCGCGCAGCACGTCCGTCCAGGCGACGAGCCGCGGCTCGGGCAGCCCGGCCGCCCGGCACGCCGCCGCGAAGAGCGCGGGGCGCCGGTCACCGGGCGTCCCCACCGCGACGAGGCTCATCCGGCGAGCGCCGGGAGGCGGTCCCGGATCATTCGGATACCGCGATGTAGTGCCAGTCGCCGTCCGGCTTCTCCTGGTCGCCGAGGTCGACCTCGACGCCGGGGAGCGCGGCCTTCACCCGCTCCATCATGGCGTCGGACAGGAAGTGGTGGTGCAGGTCCAGCCTGCGCAGGTGGGTCAGCGGCTGCCCGGCGAGCAGCGCCTCCGCGCCCCGGTCGGTGAGGATGCCCATGGCCAGGCTGAGCGACTCCAGCCGCGCGACGACGGGCGCGCCGGCGACCGCCGCCGCGATCTCGTCCTGGATCTCGCTGTCCTCCAGGCCGAGGTGGCGCAGCGCGGGCAGCCGCTCGCCGCTGAGGAACGGGGCGAGGTCGGCGACCGTCGCGTCGCCGCCGTAGTTGTCCTCGCCGAGCCACAGGTCGAGGTGCTCCAGGTTCGGCAGCTCGCTCGCCCCCACGGCCCGGACGACGCGGGCGGGCAGCCCGCCCGACTCGAACCGCAGCACCTTGAGCTCGTCGCTCTCGACCGGGTCGAGGACGAGGTCCTGCGAGCCGCGGACCTCGAACCGCTCCAGGCCGGGGAACGCGGTGAACAGCGGGGTGATGTCGGAGTGCTCGATCCAGGAGATCTCCGACTCCTCGCCGGTGATGTCGCCGAGGAACAGCGCCCTGAGCTTGGGGAACGACGCGGCGGCCGCGGTGAGCAGCGCGACCGGGTCGGCGGCGCCGTCGTCGTAGGACGCGCCCCAGTAGCCGATGATCAGCGCCGTGACCTCGGTGGTGTCGACGCTCTGGAGGAACCGGGCGAAGACGTCGGCGAAGTCCTCCTCGTCGAAGGAGGTCCCGACGAACCATGCGGCGTCGGCGGCCGGCGGGAGGTCGGCGCCGGTGACCGGGTCGCCGGCTCCGCCCTCCCCGTCCGGCCGGGTGTCCTCGTTGAACGTGGCCACCGGCAGGCCGGCGTATTCCTCAAGGTGCTGATAGACGCCCATGGGTCCCCTTTGCGAGTTCGTCGGCACATGTCCTATCAGGACGGGCGGACAAACCGCGGCGGTTTCCCTCCGGAGGGCGTCCCGGCGCGCGGGGCGCCCCCCGGACGGCGCCCGGCGCGTCAGGACGCGATCAGCACGGACCCCTTGTACTTGTCCTCGACGAACTTCTTCACCTCCGGCCCCTGCAGCAGCCGGACGAGCTTCTTCACGCGCGGGTCGTCCTTGTCCTCCGGCAGGGTGACGATGCCGTTGGCGTACGGGTTCCCCTCGGCCTTCTCCGCGGCGAGCGCGTCCTTGTTCGGCGCGAGCCCGGCCTCGATGGCGTAGTTGCCGTTGATGACCGACAGGTCCACGTCGTCCAGCGACCGGGGCAGTTGCGCCGCCTTGACCGGCTTGAACTTCAGGCCCTTCGGGTTGCTCGCGATGTCGCGCTCCGTCGCGGTGGACGGCGCGTCCGGCTTCAGGGTCAGCAGGCCGTTGTCGGCGAGCAGCTTCAGCGCGCGGCCCTCGTTCGCCGGGTCGTTCGGGACGGCGACCTCCGCGCCCTGCGGGACGTCCCGCAGGCTCTTCGCCTTCTTCGAGTAGACGCCGAGCGGCTCCAGGTGGACGGGCGCGACGAACGCCAGCTTCGTCCCGGTCTGCTTCTCGAACTCCCGCATGAACGGCACATGCTGGAAGTAGTTGGCGGTGACCTGCTTCTCCTTCAGCGCCGTGTTCGGCTGCTGGTAGTCGTCGAACGTCACGATGTCGATCTTGAGCCCGGCCTTCGCGGCGAGGTTGTCCTTGACGTAGGCCAGGATGTCGCCGTGCGGGACGGGGTTGACCGCGACCTTCAGCGGCGCGTCCGGATCGTCGGACGCCTCCGACGAGCCGCAGGCGGCCAGCCCGGCCAGGAGACCGAGGGAGGCCAGCGCGACAGTGATCTTGCGAAGCACGACAAGTGCCTTTCTGTGGGTTACCTATGGGTCAGGCGGCGGGCGAGGAGGTCGCCCGCGGCCTGGATGAGCAGGACCAGGACGACGAGCAGCGCGACGGTGGCGACCATGACCTTGGTCTCGAAGCGCTCGTAGCCGTAGACGACGGCGAGGTTGCCGAGCCCGCCGCCGCCGACCGTCCCGGCCATGGCCGTGTAGCCGATCAGCGCGATGACGGTGACGGTCAGCCCGGACACCAGGCCCGGCCGCGCCTCGCGCAGCATGACCTTGCCGACGATCTCCCGGCGGGTGGCGCCCATCGCGTCCGCCGCGGCGAGCACGCCGGGGTCGACCTCGCGCAGCGCGATCTCGACGAGCCGCGCGTAGAACGGGATGGCGCCGATCGTCAGCGGGACGATCGCCGCGGCGTTGCCGATGCTGGTGCCGACGAGCAGCCGGGTGAACGGGATGATCGCCACCATCAGGATCAGGAACGGCAGCGACCGGCCGATGTCGACGGCGACGCCGAGCGCCCGGTTGACCGGCGCCGCGGGCAGCAGCCCGCCGCGCTCGGTGACGACCAGCAGCACGCCGAGCGGCAGCCCGAGCACGACGGTGAACAGCGTGGCGACACCGGTCATGTAGAGGGTGTCCACGGTCGCGGGCCACAGCAGCGGCGCGACCTCGCTCCAGGTCATCGCACGCCCTCCGCGCTCTCGGCGCCGGCCGCGCCCTCGTGGCCGTGCTCGCCGGCGGGACGGTTCCTGACGTCGACGGTCAGGCCGGATTCGCGGAGGAAGGCCAGCTGCGCGGCGTTCGTGCCGGGGTCGCCGGGGAGTTCGAGCTGGAGGCGGCCGACGCGTTCGCCGGCGACCGTCTCCACCGCGCCGCCGAGGATGTTCACGTCCAGGGAGTACTTGCGGGCGAGCGCCGACACGAACGGCTCGCCGGCGGCGCCGCCGGTGAAGGTGACCTCGACGAGCGTCCACCCGTCGCGGGGCTCGGCCGGCGGCAGCGGGAACAGGTCCCGGGCCAGCTCCGAGCCGGGGCGGGCGAGCAGCCGCGCCACCGGCCCGGACTCGGTGATGCGGCCGGCCCGCATGACCGCGGCCGAGTCGCAGATGCGCTTGACCACGTCCATCTCGTGCGTGATCAGCAGGATGGTGAGGCCGAGCCGCCGGTTGAGGTCGCGCAGCAGCTCCAGGATCGACGCGGTCGTCTCCGGGTCGAGCGCGGACGTCGCCTCGTCCGACAGCAGCACCTTCGGGCGCCCGGCGAGGGCGCGGGCGATGCCGACGCGCTGCTTCTGCCCGCCGGAGATCTGCGCCGGGTACGCGCGGGCGTGCTCGGCGAGCCCGACGAGGTCCAGCAGCTCGGCGACGCGGCGCGCCCGCTCGGCGCGCGGGACGCCCATGACCTCCAGCGGGAACGCGACGTTCCCGGCGACCGTCCGGCTGCCGAGCAGGCCGAAGTGCTGGTGGATCATGCCGATGCCCTGGCGGGCCCGGCGCAGGTCGCCGCCGCGCAGCGCGAGCAGGTCCTGCCCGCCGACGACGACGCGGCCCTCGTCCGGGCGGTCGAGCAGGTTGACGCAGCGCAGCAGGGTGCTCTTGCCGGCGCCGCTGCGCCCGAGCACGCCGAAGACCTCGCCCTCGGCGACGGTCAGGTCGACCCCGTCGACGGCGACGACGCGTCTGCCGCGGTCGCGGTAGCTTTTTCGGAGTTTCTCGATCTGAATCACAGGAAAATATCCAGGCGGTGATCGCCGAACGGGCGGCGGCGGTCAGGACGGCGGCGTGCGGCGCGGCGCGCCCGGGCGCTCAGGAGCGGCCGGGCGGGAAGGGCGCGTGGCCGAGCAGGTGGCGTTCGAAGAAGTGGCGTTCGAAGAACATGTGTGACTCGTGGACGTCGCGGACGGCTCGCTTCGGGGCGCGAGGCTCAGGCAGGGGCCCTCAGCGGTCACACATTCGCCGGCAACACGTACGCCGCAGGGCCCGCGGCATCGGCGGGCGGTGCGCGAAGCACAGGCGTACGGAGGACATGTCAGCAGTTAACCCGCTTCACGCGAGTGACCGCAACTCCGCCCGGTGTGACGTCGATCGCCGTGAACCGCCCGCATCGCAGGCGGCGGGCGGTGCGCGCGCCGTGCTGTGACGACCGCCACGCCCGGCCCGCGCGGATGCGGGCGATCATGCACGCGGCCGCGCCGGAACCGCCGCCGGCGGCCCCGGGAAGGCCCGCTGCTCAGCCCTTGCCGCACCGCCGTTCACGCAGCGTAGAGCCATGATCGACGATCCGGTGCACGATGATCGGCAAAGCGTGGAAGGGAGTGCGTCAGATGGGTGAAACCAGACGAGCCGGACCTCTAGAGTGAGTGCCACGTGAGGGCCCTCTCGCGGGAGGGCCCTTTGTTCTGCCTGCACGATCCAGAGGTCCCGACATGAACGACCACGAGGTGCACGAGGAGTGCATGAGGCTCCTCAGGGATGGCCTCCCCGTCCCCGCTCCCGCCGCCTTCGAGGAGGGACGGGACTTCCTTCCGCTCAGTCTCGACGTCGACGGCGACATCGCCGTTGTCACGTTCCTACACCAGTGGGACGGGGCGTCGCCCTTCATCGAGGGGTGGACGTTCCACCGCCGCGACGGCGAGTGGCGGGAGCTGGGCGGCGCCGGCGGATCGGCGCCCGCCGACCCGCTGCTGCGCCGGTCGTCCGGGGAGATGGGACGCCACCTGCTGAAGTACGGGTCGGGCCGCACCGTCCGCAACTCCAACCGGCTGCTGCCGTGGGGCGCCAAGTGGGTCCACGAGGCCCGGCTGCGGGCGTCGGCGGAGGTGGCGCGGATCAGGGTCGGCAACCGGATCCTGAACGTCCCCGAGCACGGGCACGTCGTCGTGGTCTGGGGCGCCCGCCGGGGGCCGGTCGTGGAGGCCCTCGCCGCCGACGGGTCCGTGCTGGACGCCATGGACCTCGACCGCCCGTCCGTTCCCGCCCGCCCGCAGAGCTGATATTTGACCGATCGTTCTGCACGAGGTTACCGTCCTGCCATGGCACGGACGAAGGAGTTCGACCCCGACGCCGCGCTGCGGCGCGCGCTCGACCTGTTCTGGGAGCGCGGGTACGAGGCGACCTCCATGGCCGATCTCGTGGAGCGTCTCGGCATCGCCCGCGCCAGCATCTACGGGACGTTCGGCGGCAAGCACGAGCTGTACCTGAAGGCGCTCGAACGGTACCTGCGGACCACGGACCCGGGCGTCGCCGAGCGGCTGTCGCAGCCGGGCCCCGCCCTGCCGGCGGTGCGCGCGCTGATCGAGCGGTACGCCGAGGAATCGGCCGGCGACCGGGAGCGGCGCGGCTGCATGGTCGTCAACGCGGCGGTCGAGCTGGCGCCCCGCGACGCCGAGGCCGCCCGGCTCGTCGAGGCGAGCTGGAGCTTCCTGGAGGCGGCGCTGACCGTCGCGCTGACCCGTGCCCGCAACCAGGGCGAACTGGCGCCCGGCAAGGACCCGCGGGCGCTGGCCCGCCTCGTGCTGGTCATACTCCAGGGGATGCGGGTGCTCGGGCGCGCCCCCGCCGACCCGGGCCGCGTCCGCGACGCGGCGCGCGCCGCGCAGGCCCTGTTCGACTGATCCCCGGCCCCCGGCCGACCGGGCCGGGGGTCTTTTCCGTCCTCATTCAAGAACGATCGATCTAGAAACGGAGCCCCGGCCATGACCTTCGACGGCAAGATCGTCCTCATCACCGGCGGCGCGGGCGGCATCGGCCGCGCCGTCGGGCACGCCTTCGCCCGCGCGGGCGCCACCGTCGTCCTCGCCGGCCGCGACGTGACCGCGCTCGCCGACGCGGTGAAGGAGATCGGCCCCGGCAGGGCCGACCACGTGGCCGCCGACGTGACCGACCCCGCGTCCGCCGCCCGGATGGTCGAGACGGTGACCGCACGCCACGGCGGCCTGCACGTCGCGGTCAACAACGCCGGGATCTTCGGCGCCGCCGCACCGGTCGCCGACCTCGACGCCGGCGTCTGGGACGGCGTCCTCGCGGTGAACCTGACCGGGGTGTTCCTGTCGATGAAGCACGAGATCGCGCACATGCGCGCCCACGGCGGCGGAACGATCGTCAACGTCTCGTCCAACATCGGTGCTCACCGCCGGCGTCCGGGCCTGGCGGCCTACGCGGCGTCCAAGGCGGGGGTCAGCGTCCTCACCCGCACCGCCGCGCTCGACCACATCGCCGACGGCGTCCGCATCAACGCCGTCAGCCCCGGGCCGAGCGACACCCCGATGTCGCTCCTGCCGGGCGAGACCGAGGCCGAGCGCGCCGCCCGGATGCGGACGGCGGTCCCGGCCGGCCGCGTCGCGAGCACGTCAGAGGTCGCCTCGACCGTCCTGTGGCTCGCTTCCGACGCTTCGGCGCACGTAGTGGGCCATGACCTCGTCATCGACGGGGGTGTCACCGCCTGACAACGCATCCCGCGCCCGCCTCCGGGCAGACTCGGGACATGGCCCTCACACCCGATCACGACTCTGAACCGGAACGCTTCCGCCTCGCCGGCCGGGTCACCGGGAAGTATCTGATCGGGGCGCGGAGCCTGCACGACCACGTCGCGTCGAAGCTGCTGAGCGCCGGCGCGTCCCTCGTCCTGGACATCGGCTGCGGGGAGGGCGCCCTCAACGCCGCCCTCCCCCGCCCCTCCCCGATCCGGCTGGTGGGCCTCGACGCGTCCGCCGACCTCCTGCGCGACCACCCGGGCACGCGGGTCCGCGGCGACGCGCTGCGGCTGCCGTTCCGCGACGGGACGTTCGACGCCGCCGTGGCCGTGAACATGCTCCACCACCTGGACGATCCGGGCCGCGCGCTGCGCGAGGCCCGCCGCGTCCTCGCCCCCGGCGGGCTGCTGCTCGCCTCCGCGATCTGCCGGAACGACAGCCCCGAGCTGGCGCCGGTCTGGCGCCCCGAGCCCACGGCGTTCGACGCCGAGGACGCCCCCGACCGGGTATGCGAGGTGTTCGGCGAGGTCGAGGTGGAGCGCTGGGACGCCCCGCTGATCACGCTGCCCGACCGCGCCGCCGTCCGCGACTACCTGATCGCCCGCCGCGTGCCCCGCCCCCAGGCCGCCGAGGCCGCCGCGCAAGTCCGCACCCCGCTCCCCGTCACGAAGCGGGGCAGCCTGGTCCTGGCGCGCCGCTGACCCGGCGCCCGCTGCGCCGCCCGCTACAGCCAGCCGAGGTCGCGGGCGACGCGGGCGGCGGCGTGGCGGTTGTCGGCGCCGAGCTTGGTGACGGCGGCGGAGAGGTAGTTGCGCACGGTGCCCTCCGACAGGCCGAGGTCGCGGGCGATGCGGGAGACCGGGGCGCCGCCGGCGGCGGCGCGGAGGGTGTCCAGCTCGCGCGGGGTGAGCGGGCACTCCTCGGCGGCGAGGGCGTCGGCGGCGAGCTGCGGGTCGATGTAGCGGGCGCCGGCGGCGACCTGCCGGATGACCTCGGCGAGCCGCCGGCCGGGCGCGTCCTTGCCGAGGAAGCCGCGGACCCCGGCGGCCATGGCGCGGCGCAGGTTGCCGGGCCGGCCGTGCGCGGTCACGATCACCAGGCGGCAGCCGGGCAGGTCGCGGGCGAGGCGCTCGGCGGCGGCGAGCCCGTCCAGGCCGGGCATGTCGATGTCGAGGACGGCGACGTCGGGTTTGAGGGCGAGGGCGCGGTCGACGGCCTCGTCCCCGCGGCCCACGTCGGCGGCGACCTCGATGCCGTCCTCGGTCTCCAGCAGCAGGACGAGCGCCTCCCTGATCAGGAGGTGGTCGTCGGCGAGCAGCACCCGGATCATGCCTCACCCCTCGCTTCGGCGGGCACGGCGGCGGTCACCCGGAACGTCCCGTCGCCGGCCGGGCCCGCGGTGAACTCGCCGCCGGCGGCCGCGATCCGCTCGGCGAGGCCGGCCAGGCCGCTGCCCGCGTCGCCGGCCCGGCGCCCGGCGCCGTCGTTGACGATCTCCAGCCGGACGCGGTCCCGGCCGGCCCGGACGGCGATCTCGCACCAGGTGGCGCTGGAGTGCCGCAGGACGTTGGTGGCCGCCTCGCGGGCCACCCAGCCGAGCGGCTCGTGCACGTGCGCGGGCAGCGACGGGGACACCGCCGGCCGCTCGCACCGGATCCCGGCCGCGCGCAGCACGGCGGACATGCCGTCCAGCTCGGTGCGCAGGGAGGTGGCCCGGTAGCCGCGCACGACCTCGCGGACGTCCCGGACGGCGTCGCGCGCCATCGTCTGGATCTCGGTGAGCTCCTTGCGGACGCGCCCGTCGTCGCGTTCCACGAACCGTTCGGCGACCTCGGCGCGCAGCGCGACGGCCTGCAGGCTGTGGCCGAGGACGTCGTGCAGGTCGCGGGCGAAGCGGAGCCGCTCCTCGCCCACCGCGGAGCGGGCCAGCTCGGCGCGCGCCTCGCGCAGCTCCTGCACGACGTGGAACAGCCAGACTGTGACGTACCCGGAGAAGGCGCCGAGCGGCACCCCGGTGACCTCGTACAAAACGTTCAGCGCGGGCAGCCCGAGGAGCAGGCCGTAGAGGGGGGTGAGCACGGTCGCCGCCGCCGTGACCGCGATCGCCTCGCGGACCGGCAGCACGACGGCGATCAGCCCGGCCGGGACGAGCAGCGCGTTGCCCCAGCCCTGCCCGGTGTCGAGCAGCGGCGGCAGCGCCCAGCAGATCAGCGCGATCGCGGCGAGCCCGAGCCGGTGGGCGGGTGCGGTGCGGCGCATCAGGTTCTGCCACAGCAGCCGGGCGTAGAGGCCGAACGCGGCGGCGACGCCGGTGAGGGCGACGAGCAGGTGGCCGGCCTCCCGCCGCTCGGCGACCTCGTACCAGAGCGCCGGCAGCAGGAACCCGGCCAGCGTCAGCACCGTCATCCCCACGATGATCGCGGCGATGACGGTGGGGCGCGGGATCCTGGGCTGCACGCGCCCAGCGTATGCGGCCGGCAAGGCGGCTGGTGAGGTCGTCGGTCCGGGCCGCGCCGCTCAGGCGGCGCGGAGCCGGGCCGCCTCCCGGCCGGTGACGAGGCGGCCCTCGTCCAGGACCCCGACCCGGTCGGCGCGGCACGCCTCGTCCGGGTCGCGGGTCGCGACGACGATGCCGGTCCCGTGCGCGGCCAGCATGAGCAGGACCGACCACACCTCGCGGGCGTCGGCGGTGTCGAGCCCGGCGGTGGGCTCGTCCAGGAAGAGCACGTCGGAGCGTCCGATCAGGGCGAGCGCGAGGTCGAGCATGCGGCGCTGCCCGGGGGTCAGCCGCTCGAACGGGACGCCGGCGACGTGGGTGAGGCGGGCCAGGCGCAAAGCCTCATCGCGGGTGATGGGGTCGAGCGTCCAGCGCCGCCACGTGTCGATGACCTCGGTGACGGTCAGCCCCGGGAACAGGCCGCCGTCACGCCAGACCGCCCCGGCGCGCGCGGAGTCGCGGTCGGTGTAGGGGTCCGCGCCGCGGAGGCGGACGGTCCCGCCGGCGGGGCGGCGCAGGCCGGCGAGCATTTCCAGGAGTGTCGTCTTGCCGGAGCCGTAGCGGCCCAGCAGCGCGTAGATCTCCCCTTCGGCCACAGTGAACGAGACATTCCGCACGGCCTCGTTCAGGTGCAGGTCGCGTACCTCGATCACAGGTGCCTTCATGGGATCCATGCTGGCCGCCGGCGGCGCGGGCGAGCAGTCACAGGCGTCAGAAGGCGGCCGTGAGGAATCCATGAGTGGGCCATGACAAATGTCATGGTTCGGCGATCGCCCATCCGGCCGGTGGGATGGTGGCGCCGTCTGCGGTGAAGCTCGCTTCACCGGCTGCGCACGTCCAGTCGGCGGCGGGCAGCTCGGCTGTGGCGGGCTCATCGCCCAGGTTGAGGACGACCGCGAGCCGGTCTGCGCCGTGCCCCACTGTGTAGGACAGGGCCGTGTTGGTCAAGGTCGCGACCGTGGTCTGGGCGCGGACGAGCCATGGGTGGCGCCGCCTCAGCCCGATGAGGTCTTGGTGGAGGCGGTGGTAGGGGGCGCTGTAGCCGGGGGTCTCGTCGGGACGTTCGGGGAAGGCCGGCCGTATGGCGTCGTCGCCGCCGGCGCGCTCCTCCTTGATGCCTTCGAAACCGAACTCGTCACCCGCATAGATGGACGGCACGCCCCCGGTGGTCAGCAGGATCACCAGCGCGTGTTGCAGGAGTTCCTTCCGGTTCAGGCGGCTGGCGATGCGGGTCACGTCGTGGTTGCCGAGGAACGTCTGCGGGACGAAGACGTCGAGCATCCCGTTGTGCCGGTTCAGGGCGTGGGCCAGTTCGAAGAAGTTGCGGTCGTTGAGCGAGCTCCAGATGGCCTTCCACAGTTCGTACTGGGTGAGGGAGTCGAATCCGGTGTGCTCCACAAGGCGCGTGTAGTCGCCGTGGATGACCTCGCCGACGAACCATACGTCGGGGAAGCGCGCGCGGACGCGGTCTGTGACCGTCCGCCAGAACGGGGGCGGGACGGCGTACGCGGCGTCCAGGCGCCATCCGTCTACGCCGCGCTCCAGCCAGTGGGTCATGACGTCGGTGACGTAGTCGGCGACCTTGGGTTCGGCGTGGTTCAGCGTGACGAGGCGGTCGTGGCCCTCGAACGTGCGCAGGTCGGGGTGGAACCAGTCGCGGTACGGGGAGTCGTCGCCTCTGGCCGCGACGTCGGCGAACGGTTCGAAACCGCGCCCGACATGGTTGAAGACTCCGTCCAGCAGGACTCTGACGCCTTTCCGGGACGCCTCGTCGATGAGCCTTTGCAGGTCGTCCTCGCTGCCTAGCCTCGGGTCGATGCGGTAGTGGTCGACGGTGTCGTAGCCGTGGGTCTCGGACGCGAACACCGGGCCGAGGGCGAGCCCGTTGCAGCCGAGCCCGACGAGGTGGTCGAGCCAGCCCGCGAGCATGGCGAGCCGCGGCACGGGCGGCGCCCCCTCGGGGAGTGCCTCGCGTTCGGCACCGACGAAACCGAGCGGGTAGACGTGCCACCAGATGGCGTGATCGGGCCAGCGCATGCCCGTTCCCCTACCCCGAAAAGTAGTACGTACTCACGAACTATCCGCCAGGCGTCCCATGAGCCGGGCCGCGATCAGGAGGACGTCGCGCTCGGTCTCCGACAGGCCGGCCAGCGCGCCCGCGAGCCAGGCGTCGCGCTCCTGGACGTCGCGGCGGAGCGCCTCCGCTCCCCGCGGGGTGATGGTCAGCACGACCTGACGGCGGTCGTGCTCGGCGCGCGCCCTGGAGACGAGCCCCTCGGCCTCCAGTTCGGCGAAGACGCGCGTCAGGGACTGGGGCTTCTGGCCCTCCGCCCCGGCCAGCTCGCCGGGCGTGGCGGAGCCGTTCCGGTACAGGTGGCCGAGGACGACGAGCTTGTTGCCGCTCAGCGCGTCGGGCGAGCGGGCCGAGCGCATGCGGCGCGACACCCGCATGATCCCGGCGCGGATCTCCGCCACCGCCTCCATCGAAACGCCGTCCACAATGTTACGCTATCACTTACTAATTACGGGAGGCGGTCATGGCCGACGTCTGACGCGCCGCCTACCCGCGCACGAGAATGTCCGGAGTCAGCCCGTCCGGGGCCTTGATTCCGGACAGCGCCATGGTCAGCTCCAGTTCGGCCTGGAGGCAGCGCAGGACGTGCTGGACTCCCGCCTGACCGGCGAGCGCCAGCCCATAGGCGTACGGGCGCGCGACCAGGACGGCCTTGGCGCCCAGTGCGAGGGCCTTGGCGATGTCCGCTCCCGTCCGGATCCCGCTGTCGAACAGCACGGTCGCCTGGTCGTGGACCGCCTCGACCACCCCGGGCAGTGCGTCGAGGGAGGCGATGGCGCCGTCCACCTGGCGGCCGCCGTGGTTGGACACGATGACGGCGTCCATGCCGGCGTCCACGGCGTGGCGGGCGTCGTCGGGATGCTGGATGCCCTTGAGCGCGATGGGCCCGTCCCAGTGCTCCCGCAGGAAGATGAGGTCGTCCCAGGTGAGGCTGGGGTTTCCGAAGTTGGCGACCCAGTGCAGGAGCGCCATGTCCCGATTCTCGTCGGTGACGGGTCCGCCCACGGCCTTCTGGAAGACCGGGTCGCTGAAGTAGTTGGCGACACCGATACCGCGCAGGAAGGGCAGGTATGCCTGGTCCAGGTCGCGCGGGCGCCAGGCCATCGTGAACGTGTCCAGGGTGACGACCAGGGCCGTGTACCGCGCTGCCTTGGCGCGCTCAAGGAAGCTGACCGCGAGCTCCCTGTCCTTCGGCCAGTACAGCTGGTACCAGCGAGGCCCGTCGCCGTTCGCCTCGGCCACGTCCTCGATGGAGTACGAGGCCGCCGTGCTGAGCACCATCGGCACCCCCTCGGCCGCCGCCGCGCGCGCGACGGCCAGCTCGCCGTCCGGGTGGAGGATCGACAGGACGCCGATGGGGCCGAGCAGGACGGGCGACGGCATCGCTGTGCCCAGCACCTCGACCGACAGGTCCCGTTCGGCGACGTCCCGCAGCATGCGCGGCACGATCCGCCACCGGTCGAACGCCGCCCGGTTGGCCCGCGCGGTCGCCTCGCTGCCCGCCGACCCCGCCACGTACCCGAACGCCCGCGCCGACAGGGAGCGCTCCGCGAGGCCCTCCAGCCTGGTCAGGTCCGTCGGCAGCGACGGGACGACGTCGCCGAGGCCCTGGAGATAGATCGAGTTCTGGAAGTCGGCAAGCCCGCTCAAGGGAACCTCCACCTGGGTACGTCGGAACCGTCCGTCCACAATCTGCCAGGTCCGGCAAGGTGACGGAACGGCACCAATCCCCCGAGTTGGGCGCCACACCCGGTGGGGCGGGCGAAAGATGTCCCCGGGACCGGCCACAATGTGGGGCATGGCACGACGCGGATCCCAAGCCCCTCCACCTCCGCCGGACTTCGAGGAGAACATCGTCGACGTCGATGTCTCCGACGAGATGCGGGGGAGTTTCCTCGAATACGCCTACTCGGTCATCTACCAGCGGGCGCTTCCGGACGCGCGCGACGGCATGAAGCCCGTCCAGCGCCGGATCCTGTACTCGATGAACGAGATGGGGCTCCGGCCCGACCGCGGGCACGTCAAGTGCGCCCGCGTCGTCGGCGAGGTCATGGGCAAGCTGCACCCGCACGGCGACAGCGCCATCTACGACGCGATGGTGCGGATGGCGCAGCCGTGGGCGATGCGGATGCCGCTCGTGGACGGGCACGGCAACTTCGGCTCGCTCGGCGGCGACGACCTGCCCGCCGCCATGCGGTACACCGAGGCCCGCATGTCGCGCGAGGCGATGCTGATGGTCGAGTCGATCGACGAGGACACGGTCGACTTCCGCCCCAACTACGACGGGCAGGAGCAGGAGCCGGAGGTCCTGCCGGCGGCGTTCCCGAACCTGCTGGTCAACGGGGCGTCCGGCATCGCGGTCGGCATGGCCACGAACATGGCGCCGCACAACCTCGGCGAGGTCATCGCCGCGGCCCGGCACCTGATCGACCACCCCGACGCCACGCTCGACGACCTGATGCGCTTCGTGCCCGGCCCCGACCTGCCCACCGGCGGCAGGATCGTCGGCCTGGACGGCATCCGCGACGCCTACGAGCGCGGCCGGGGAACGTTCCGCACCCGGGCCACCGTCTCCATCGAGAACGTCACGCCGCGCCGCAAGGGCATCGTGGTCAGCGAACTGCCGTACGCCGTCGGGCCGGAGCGCGTCAAGGCCAAGATCAAGGAACTGGTCAACGCCAAGAAGATCCAGGGCATCTCCGACCTGAAGGACCTCACCGACCGCAACGTCGGCCTCCGCCTGGTCATCGAGATCAAGAACGGCTTCAACCCGGAGGCCGTCCTCGCCGACCTCTACCGGCTCACGCCGATGGAGGAGACGTTCGGCATCAACAACGTCGCCCTGGTCGACGGCCAGCCCCGCACCCTCGGTCTGCGCGACCTGCTGCAGGTGTACGTCGACCACCGCATCGAGGTCGTCCGCCGGCGCTCGATGTTCCGCCGCAAGAAGCGCGAGGACCGCCTCCACCTGGTGGACGGCCTCCTGGTCGCCCTCCTCAACATCGACGAGGTCATCCAGGTCATCCGGCAGAGCGACGACGCCGCCCAGGCCAAGCAGCGCCTCATGCAGATCTTCGAGCTGTCGGAGATCCAGGCGCAGTACATCCTGGACACCCCGCTCCGCCGCCTCACCCGGTACGACCGGCTCGAACTGGAGAAGGAGAAGGAGCAGCTCGCCAAGGAGATCGCCAAGCTGACCGCGATCCTGGAGTCGGAGCGCAAGCTCCGCGGCGTGGTGTCCAAGGAGCTGGGCGACGTCGCCAAGGAGTTCGACACCCCCCGGCGGACGGTCCTGCTGGAGTCCTCGGGCCAGACGACGGCGTCGGCCGTGCCGCTCGAGGTGGCGGACGACCCGTGCACGGTGCTGCTCTCTTCCACCGGCCTGATGGCCCGCACCCACGACGCGTCGCCCCTCCCGGACAGCGGCCCCCGCGCACAGCACGACGTGCTGACGTCGGTGGTGCCCGCGACGGCGCGCGGCCAGGTGGGCGCGGTGACGTCGCTGGGCCGGATGATCAGGATCGACGTCCTGGACCTGCCGACGCTGCCGCCGTCGGCGACGCCCCCGTCCCTGGCGGGCGGCGCACCCGTGGCCGAGTACGTCGACCTGGAACCGGACGAGACGGTCGTGGGCATCGCCGCCGTGGGCGAGGAGGGCGGCGGCCTGGCCCTCGGCACGGCCCACGGCGTGGTCAAGCGGGTGGTCCCCGACTTCCCGGCCAACCGCGACGAGTTCGAGGTCATCACCCTGAAGGAGGGCGACCGGGTCGTGGGCGCCGTCCAGCTGCTGTCCGACGACCAGCACCTGGTCTTCATCACGACCGACGCCCAGCTCCTGCACTACTCCGCGTCGCTCGTCCGCCCGCAGGGCCGGGCGGCGGGCGGCATGGCGGGCATCAAGCTGGGCGCCGGGGCGAGCGTCCTGTGGTTCGGCGCCCTGGAGCCTGACCGCGAGGCCCGCGTCATCACGGTCTCGGGTTCGTCCTCGGCGCTCCCGGGCACGCAGACGGGCGCGATCAAGGTGGCCGACTTCGCGGACTTCCCGTCCAAGGGCCGCGCGACGGGCGGCGTGCGCGCCCACCGCTTCCTGAAGGGCGAGGACGTCCTGCTGCAGGCGTGGGCGGCCCCGACCCCGCTCCGCGCGGCGGCCGCCAACGGCAAGCCGGCGATGCTGAACGCGACGCTGGGCCGCCGGGACGGCTCCGGCGAGAAGCTGGACAAGCCCATCGTCGCCATCAGCGGCCCGATAGGCCCCGCCCCCGAAGAAGACGAATCCCCCGAAGAATGACGCAAAGAGGCCCCGGCGCCCCCGGGGCCTCTTTCACATGCCCGGCCGGACCCGGGCGTTGAGATCCGCGTTGCACCGCGCGATCCGCTCCGCCGCCTCGACGACGTCGCAGACCGGACGGCAGGCGCCGTCACCGTCCGGCAGCGCGACGCAGGCCGTCAGCGGATGACGTCGAAGACGTTCTTCTGGATGCCGTTGGAATATGCCTCGTGCTCGACGAGCCTGAGCTGCTGGGCGTCCTTGTCAGTGGAGCTGAACAGGCGCTTGCCCGCGCCGAGCAGCAGCGGGAACACGAGCAGGTGGTACCGGTCGATCAGACCGGCGTCCGACAGGGCATGGTTCAGGGCCGCGCTGCCGTGGAGGATGATCGGGCCGCCCTCGGTCTCCTTCAGCGCGGCGACCTCGTCGAGCGAGCGCAGGATCGTGGTCTCGCCCCAGTCCGCGACCAGATCGTCATCGGCGAGGGTGGTGGAGACGACGTACTTCGGCATCGCCTTGTAGCCGGTGAACTCCTCCATGGCGGGCCACACGGGGCTGAACACCTCGTAGCTGACCCGGCCTAGGAGCAGCGCGGTGGCCTCCTCCTGTTCCCGGCCCTTGATCTCGTACGCCTCGGGGACGAACTCGATGTCCTTGAAGGTCCAGCCGCTGTTCCGGTAGCCGGGCTCGCCGCCCGGCGCCTCCATGACGCCGTCGAGCGAGATGAAGGCGGTGCTGATCAGAGTGCGCATCTTGGTCTCCCTGGTGTCTCGCGGTACGGTCACAGCCTGCCCTGGACAAGAATATTTGTCAAGAACGATTCGATTGTCGGAAGCTCGGCGGTCGCGCCGACGGTCGCGCACTTGACGAGGGCAGCTAATTCCATTAGCGTTCAGCTAACTTGATTAGCCAACGAGGGAGCATCATGACCGAGTTTCTGGCCGTCGACGGCGGCACCATCGCCTACGAGGTGGCGGGGGACGGCCCGCTGATCGTGCTCGCGCACGGGGTGGGCGACAGCCGCGAGGCCTACCGCGCCGTGATCCCGCACCTGGTCGATGCCGGTTACCGGGTCGCCGCGGTCGACCTGCGCGGCTGCGGCGAGTCCAGCGCCGACTGGCCGGAGTGGAGCCGCACCGCCATCGCGGGCGACCTGCTCGCCGTGATCCGCCACCTGGGCGGGCCCGCCGTGCTCGTCGGCCACTCGGTCTCCGGCGGCGCCGCCACCATCGCCGCGGCGAAGGAGCCCTCGCTCGTCACCGCCGTCGTCGAACTGGCGCCGTTCACCCGCAAGCAGTCGGTCAGCCTCGGCGGCCTCCTGAAGGTGCAGCGCTACCGGCGCGGCATGCTGCGGCTGCTCGGCGCGGCCGCGTTCGGCAGCCTGCCGCTCTGGCGGTCCTACCTCGACGTGGCCTACCCCGGCCGGAAGCCGGCCGACTGGGCCGAGCGGCTCGCCCTCATCGAGTCCCGGCTGCGCGAGCCCGGCCGGATGAAGGCCATGCAGGCCATGGGCAAGAGCGCCCCGACCGACGCCGGCGCGCAGCTCGGCAACGTCCGCTGCCCGGTCCTGGTCGTGATGGGCACGCAGGACCCCGACTGGGCCGACCCGCGCGCCGAGGGCGCCGCGGTCATCGGCGACCTGCCGTCCGGCCTCGGCCGCCTCGAGATGATCGACGGCGCCGGGCACTACCCGCACCACCAGTTCCCCGACCGGGTCGCCTCGCTCGTGCTCGACTTCCTCCACACGGACGCCGCCCGTGCCTAGGGCGGGCCTGGACGCGGCGGCGGTGGTCGCCGCCGGGGCCGCCCTCGCCGACGAGGTCGGCTTCGCCAACGTCACGATGGGCAAGCTGGCCGAGCGGCTGGGCGTGCGCACCCCGTCCCTCTACAAGCACGTGAAGGGCCAGGAAGACCTCAACCGGCGCATCGCGACCCTGGCGCTGGGCGAGACCGCCGAGGCCGTCGGCGACGCGGTCCAGGGCTACGCGGGGCGCGACGCCCTGGCGGCGGCGGCGCGCGCCTTCCGCGCCTTCGTCGTGGCCCACCCCGGCCGGTACGCCGCGACGATAGGGGTCGAACCGGAAGGACCGGACGATCCGCTGGCCACCGCGGGGCAGCGGCTGCTCCGCGCGTTCTCGGCCGTCCTGCGCGGCTACGAGATCAAGGAGGCCGATAGGAACCATGCCCTGCGCATGCTCCGCAGCCTCTTCCACGGCTTCGCCACGCTGGAGGCGGGGCACGGCTTTCAATGGAGCACCGACATCGACGAGAGCTTCGAGTGGCTCATCGACTTCGCCGACCGTGGCCTGCGCGGCCGGTGATCTCGGGGTGGCCGACCGCTTGGTCCTGGCACGGGGGTAATTACACCGCGGGATGACAGCGGTGGAATCACAGCGGGCTAGTTACGCCGGCGTGGTTTCGGCCTCGCGGGGGCGGGGCTGCAGGCCCTGCTCGGCGGCGGAGGCCAGGGCCTCCAGCAGGTCGGCCGGGCCGCCCGCGGCGTCGTCGTAGTGCCACGCGCGGATGATCTGCTCGCCTTCGGCGCCCGGGTTGAAGCGGCCCAGGGCGAAGCAGCCGGCCTTGGCCATGCGGACGATGACGCGGGAGCTCTCGTCCAGGTGCTCCACGTAGGCGGCCGCGTCGATGAGGCCGATCGCGGCGCGGACGTTGCGGGGGCCGGGACGGTCGATCCGCCATTGCGCGTACGGGCGCAGGTAGTCCGCGATCATGCAGGTTCTCAGCACGGTCCTCATCGTGGAGCCGCGAGGACACGCCAGTGCCCGGTTTGACCGACGCCTTGCCGGACGATGACCGATGATCAGCCGGTGAGGCCGTTCTTGTAGGCGTAGGTGACGGCCTGGGCCCGGTCGCGCAGGTTCGCCTTGGCGAACAGGTTGTTGATGTGCGTCTTCACGGTGGCCTCGGAGATGAACAGGTCCCGGGCGATCTCGGCGTTGGAGCGTCCCCGCGCGATGAGGGCGAGTACCTCCGCCTCACGGCGGGTGAGGCCGTCGGGCAGCCCGGCGCGGCGGGGGCGTTCGCCCGCGGCGACGGCCTCGACCAGGCGGAGCTGGACGGCCGGGTCGAGCTGGGACGCGCCGCCGCGGACGGCGGCGATGGCGCGGGCGATCTCGTCGGCGTCGGCGTCCTTGGTGAGGTAGCCGCGGGCCCCGGCGCGCAGGGCGGCGAAGATCGAGTCGTCGTCGGCGTAGGTGGTGAGGACGACGATCCCCACGTCCGGATGGGCCTCCTTGATGCGGCGGGTCGCCTCGACGCCGTCCATGCGCGGCATGCGCAGGTCCATCAGGACCACGTCGGGCTCCAGCTCGCCGACCATCGCGATCGCCTGCTCGCCGTCGCCGCAGGCGCCGGCGACCTCGATGCCGGGCAGCAGTTCGAGGAGGAGGACCAGGCCCTCGCGCACCACGGTCTGGTCGTCGACGACCAGGATTCTCGTCTTCACCGCGTCTCCCGTCACGCCGGCACCTGGAGGGACACCCGGAACCCCGCGCCGTCCGGTCCCGTGACCAGGGTTCCATCGATCAGCTCGGCGCGTTCCCGCATGCCGACGAGACCGTATCCGCCGCCGCTCACCTCGATGACCGACTCGGTGCCGCCGGTGTCGGTCACTTCCAGTTCCACCCGGTCGGGGAGGTAGCGCAAGGTGACCTGCGCGCGGGCGCCGGGTGCGTGCTTGCGGACGTTCGTGAGCGCTTCCTGAGCCGTGCGCACCACCGCCAGCCCCGCCTGGGGCGAGAGTTCGCGCGGGGCGCCCGTCACCTGCACGTCGCACGGGCGTCCTGTGCTGGCGTAGAACTCCTCGGCGAGCTCCGCCAGCGCCTCCCTGGGCTCCGGGATCTCCCCGCGGAGGGTGGCGAGGGCGCGCCTCGTCTCCTCCAGGCCGGAGCGGGCCAGGTTCCGCGCGCGCTCCACGCGGTCCAGGGCCTGGAGGCGGTCGCCGTCGCGGGAGAGCAGCAGCCTCGCGCCCTCCAGGTGGACGAGCTGCGCCGACAGGGAGTGGGCGAGGATGTCGTGGATCTCGCGGGCGATGTGCGAGCGTTCGGCGAGGACGGCGTTGGCCGCCTCGGCGCGGCGGGTGGCCTCCTGCGCGATGGCGCCCTGGCGGCTGGCGACGGCGCCGAGGGTGAGGCCGGCGAACGCCGACAGGAGGCCGAGGTCCGCCCCGCCCGGCCGGAGCGCCTCCCCCAGCGCGCCGACCGCCGCGATCGTCAGCACGCTGACCGCGACGCCCCACCGCAGCGGCAGCCGCATCAGCAGCACCCAGAGGCCCGCCATGCAGAAGAAGAACCCGCCGCCGGCATGCGGCGCGATCGCGTACAGCGCCATCCCCGCCGCCACGGCCAGCAGCAGCAGGACGATCCCGGGCCCCCGCCACGGCGAGCCCTTCTGCCGCCCGAGCACGATGCCCGCCCCAAGCAGCGCGAACATCACCGCGTTCAGGACGACCATGGCCAGGCCGACGCCGTGCAGCGCGGGGGCCGGGTCAGCGAGCAGCAGCCCCCGGACGTACGCGATGAGGCCCCACGCCACCAGCATGCCGACGATGAGCAGCCGGACGAACCGCTCCCGTCCCGTGTCCTCGCACTTCACGGTCCGACGTTAACCTGTGCGGCGCCGCGCGCCCGGCGGCCGACGACGAGGCCCTGCACGAGCAGCGTCACGGCGAGGAACAGCAGGACGCCGCCGGCGGCCGGTTTGATCCCCGCCGCGTACCCGGCGGCGACGAACGCCGCCCGGATCGCGATCGACACGAGCCAGGCCGCGAGCGTCCAGCCGGTGCCGCGCCGCCACAGCGTCCCGTCGCCCGCGCGCCACACCCGGATCGTGACCGCGCGCAGCACGCCGAGGCCGACGGCGGCGACGGCCTCCCCCGCCACCAGGGCGGCGCTCAGCGCGAGATGCCCGCGGTCGATCAGCCCGCCCTGCGCCAGGGCCACCACGGCGAGGACGAGCGGCACCGTGTACATCCGGCGTTCGTCGACGGAACACGTCCGCAGCTGCCGGTACAGGACGAGGGCCACCACAGCGACGGCGAGCAGAACGTTGTCGAGCGTGTTCATGCCCCGACGCTAGAAGCCGGCGGCCGTGCAGCGGATCGGCATGCGGCTGGACATCCCGCTCTCCACCCCCGGGTGGACGCCCTCCCGGCCCCGGCCCGAGGCGCCGGAGCCGCGGACGCTCAGGCGTCGATGCGCTCCACGTCGAGTTCGGTGGCGCCGGCGGTGATGAAGGCGCGGCGGGGGGCGACCTCGCTGCCCATCAGCAGCTCGAACACCTTCGCCGCCTCCTCGGCGTCCTCGATGCGGACGCGCCGCAGCACCCGGTGGCGCGGGTCGAGGGTGGTCTCCGCGAGCTGGTCGGCGTCCATCTCACCGAGGCCCTTGTAGCGCTGGATCGGCTCCTTCCACCGCTGGCCCTTGCGCTCCAGCTCGACGAGCCGTTTGCGCAGCTCGGCGTCGGAGTAGGTGTAGATGTACTTGTCCTGGCCCTTCTTCGGCTTGATCAGCTCGATGCGGTGCAGCGGCGGGACGGCGGAGTAGACCCGCCCGGCCTCCAGCATCGGGCGCATGTAGCGGTGGAAGAGGGTGAGCAGCAGGGTGCGGATGTGCGCGCCGTCGACATCGGCGTCGGCGAGGATCACCACGCGGCCGTAGCGGGCCGCCTCGACGTCGAACGTGCGGCCGGAGCCGGCGCCGATCACCTGGATGATCGCGGCGCACTCGGCGTTCTTGAGCACGTCCGCGACGGACGCCTTCTGCACGTTGAGGATCTTGCCGCGGATCGGCAGCAGCGCCTGGAACTCGGAGTTGCGGGCGAGCTTGGCGGTGCCGAGCGCCGAGTCGCCCTCGACGATGAACAGCTCGCTGCGGTCGTCGGTGGTGCGGCAGTCGACGAGCTTGGCCGGCAGCGCCGAGTTCTCCAGGGCGTTCTTTCGCCGCTGGTTGTCGCGCTGGGTGCGGGCCGCGATGCGGGTCTTGGCGGCGCCGACGACCTTCTCCAGGACGGCGCGGAGCGCCTGCTTCTGCCCGCGCGGCGGGTTCTCGAAGATCGCGCGCAGCTCCCGCATGACCACCTGGGACACGATGCGGGTGGCGGCGGACGTGCCGAGGACCTCCTTGGTCTGGCCCTCGAACTGCGGCTCGGGCAGCCGGACCGTCACCACCGCGGTGAGGCCCTCCAGGACGTCCTCCTTGATGACGTCCTCGTCGCCGTTCTTCAGCAGCTTCACCGCGCGGAGCTGCTCGTTCAGCACCTTGACCACCGCGCGGTCGAAGCCGCGCAGGTGGGTGCCGCCCTTCGGGGTGGCGATCACGTTGACGAACGACTTGGTGATCGTGTCGTAGCCGGTGCCCCAGCGCAGCGCGACGTCCACCTCCAGGTCGCGTTCGACGTCGGTCGGGGTCAGGTGGCCCTGGTCGTCGAGGACGGGGACGGTCTCGGTGAAGTGGCCGCGCCCCTGGATCCGCAGCACGTCGATGATCGGCGCGTCCTTGGCCAGGTAGGTGCAGAACTCGCTGATGCCGCCGTCGAACCGGAACGTCTCCTCGACGACCTCCTCGCCGCGCTCGTCGCGGACGTCGATGGTGAGGCCGGGGATGAGGAACGCGGTCTGCCGCATCCGGTCGAGGACGAGCTGCTGGTCGACCTCGGCGTCCTTCAGGAAGATCTGCGGGTCGGGCCAGAAGCGGACCCGCGTGCCGGTGACCTTCTTGGCGACCTTGCGCACCTTGCGCAGGCCCGACTTCTTCCTGAACCGGGCGTTCGGGCGCCCGTCGTCGGCGAACTCGCCGGGCAGGCCGCGCCGGAAGCTGATCGCGTGGGTGTGGCCGTCGCGGTCGACCTCGACGTCCAGCCGCGCGGACAGCGCGTTGACCACGGACGCCCCCACGCCGTGGAGCCCGCCGGACGCGGTGTAGGAGACGCCGCCGAACTTGCCGCCCGCGTGCAGCCGCGTCATGACCAGCTCGACGCCGGGCAGCCCGGTCTTCGGCTCCAGGTCGACGGGGATGCCGCGGCCGTTGTCGCCCACCTCGAAGGAACCGTCGGCGCGGAGCGTCACACTGATGTGGGTGCAGTAGCCGGCGAGGGCCTCGTCGACGCAGTTGTCGACGATCTCCCACAGGCAGTGGGCGAGGCCCCTGCTGTCGGTCGACCCGACGTACATGCCGGGCCGTTTCCGGACGGCCTCCAGCCCCTCCAGCACCGACAGGTGCCGGGCGGAGTAGCCGTGCGGGTCTTCGGTCGTCGGTTCGGCGGTCGCGGCGGTCAACGTGCGTGCGCTCCTCGGGGGTAGGACGGACGGCAGCAGGGTACCCCCGACCACCGACAATCCGCCGAAAGGCTCGCCGCCGCGGGCGTTCCGCGCGTCCGCGCGGCGGCCCGGGGACTCGTTCGCAGGACTACCCGGACCTCGACTTCTAGACCTTAACGTCCACCTTTAGGTGGGTGTGCGGGCTCTGCCGGACTGCTTAGGGTTCGTTGCATGGTGCAAACGATCGAGGTCTCGGGCCTCCGTAAACGCTACGGAGACGTCCAGGCCGTGGACGGGGTGACGTTCGAGGTCGAGGAGGGCGAGTTCTTCGGCATCCTCGGCCCGAACGGCGCGGGCAAGACGACGACGCTGGAGATCATCGAAGGGCTGCGGCAGGCCGACGCGGGCGACGTCGCGGTGCTGGGGGCCTCCCCGTGGCCGCGCAACCCGAAGCTGCTGCCCAGGATCGGCGTCCAGCTCCAGGCTTCGTCGTTCTTCGAGCGGCTGACCACCCGCGAGCAGCTGCAGACGTTCGGCTCCCTCTACGGCGTCCCCGCCAAGAAGGCCGACGCGATGATGGAGCTGGTCGGGCTGGGCGACAAGGCCGACGTCCGGGTGGAGAAGCTGTCCGGCGGCCAGGCGCAGCGCCTGTCCATCGCGTGCGCGCTCGTGCACGACCCGGAGCTCGTGTTCCTGGACGAGCCGACCGCCGCGCTCGACCCGCAGGCCCGCCGCAATCTCTGGGACCTGCTGCGGCAGATCAGCACGGAGGGCCGCACGGTCGTGCTGACCACGCACTACATGGACGAGGCGGAGATCCTCTGCGACCGCGTCGCCATCATGGACTCGGGCAGGATCCTGCGGCTCGGCCCGCCGGCGGTGCTGGTGCGGGGCCTGGACGCGCCGGCCAGGATCAGCGTCGCGAGCGGCGTGCTGGACGTGACGGACGCGCGGCTGCTGCCCGGCGCGGACGAGGCCGCCGACGACGGCGTCTCGCTGACCATCACCACCCGCGACCCGTCGGCCGTGGTCGCGGCGATGGCGGCCAAGGACGCCCTCGACGGCGTGCAGATCCGCGGCGCGACCCTGGAGGACGTCTTCCTCGAGCTCACCGGACGGGAGTACAGGGCGTGAGCACGTTCGAGAGCTTCAAGAGCCTGTCCAGGGCCATGTACCTGGGCTTCAAGCGGGACCGGACCGCGCTGTTCTTCACCATCCTGTTCCCCCTGATGTTCCTGCTGATCTTCGGCGGGATCTTCGGGCACCAGACGACGTCCAAGGTGAAGGTGCTGCAGATCGGCAAGGCACCGGTCCTGGAGCAGGCCGTCGCGCAGGGCGGCGAGGAGGTCGGCAAGGTCATGAAGGTGACCAGGACGTCCGACCGCGCCGCCGCCCTGCGCAAGGTCGAGAAGGGCGACGCGGACGCGGCCGTCGAGCAGCGCGGCAACCAGCTGGTCGTCCACTACTCCGCCGCCGACCAGGTCAAGTCGGGGACGGTGCGGGGGCTGATGGACTCCATCGTGCAGTCGGCGAACCAGGCGGCCACCGGCAAGCCGCCCGCCTACACGATGTCCGCCCAGCAGGTGGAGGACGACTCGCTCAAGGCCATCCAGTTCTTCACCCCCAGCCTGCTGGGCTGGGCGCTGGCGTCGGCCGGCGTCTTCGGGGCCTCCCAGACGCTGGTGACGTGGCGGACCAAGGGCATCTTGCGGCGGCTCCAGCTCTCCCCCGCCCCGATACCCACCGTGTTCGCGGCGCGGGTCGCGGTCAGCCTCGCCATCGCGCTCGTGCAGTTCGTGCTGTTCGTGGTCGTGGCCCAGCTCCCGATGTTCGGGTTGCAGCTGAGCGGCGCCTGGTGGATGGCCATACCGATGGTGATCGCGGGCGTGCTCGCCTTCCTCGCCATCGGGATGCTGATCGGCGCGTGGGCCAAGACGCAGGAGACCGCTCAGGCGGTGACGCAGCTCATCGTCCTGCCGATGGCGTTCCTGGGCGGCTCCTTCTTCCCCTTGGACGCGGCACCGGGCTGGATGAAGACGCTGTCCTACATCTTCCCGCTTCGGTATCTGAACGAGGGGATGCTCAACGTGATGGGACGCGGTCTCGGCCCTATGTCCGCGGTGCCGCAAATCGGCATCCTGTTGGGCGTCGCGTTGGTCGGCGCGCTCATCGCCGTGCGCCTGTTCCGGTGGGAGGCCGCCTAATGTGACCTCGGTCACTTATTGGGCCATTCTGCTGTGGGCGTACGAAGAACCAGGTTGGGAACGTCAACGTCGGGTTAGATGTTGTCCTAAGTACCGACCCCGAGCATGAGGAAGGTGCCGTGACTGGAGCCCTTGCCCCAACCAAGCCGCTGACCGTCGCCGACCGATGCGACCGCTGCGGCGCCCAGGCCTACGTCCGTGCAGTCCTTGTAGGCGGCGGCGACCTTCTGTTCTGCGCCCACCACGGACGCAAGTACGCAGAAGCGCTGCGCGCCAACGGGGCCGACATTCAGGACGAGACCGACCGGCTCAACGAGACCCCGGCCACCGCACGTGACGACGAGCGGTAGATCAACATAGAAATCCCCGGAACGGCGGTCACCGGACACGGTGGCCGCCGTTCGCATATCCGGCGCCCGACCGCCATCGGCTATCACTCCGGAAAGTGATGAAGCCATTACGGACCGTGGTTGCATTCGTGCGCGCCGGTGAGTCAGCTCACCAGATCGATGCACTACTCACCCCGTGGTGACATTTTTCACTCGATAGTGATAGCCGCCCGCCGGCGCAAAGCCCTCGGCCTCGTACAACGCACGCGCCGGGGCGTTCCGCTCGACGACGACCAGGTACGCGCGCTCGCATCCCTGCTCGCGTCCCCAGCCGAGGAGCGCCCGCAGGACGCGCCGTCCCAGACCGCGCCTGCGCGCCTCCGGCGCGACGGCCATGGCATAGACGCCGAGCCACTCCCCCTGGGGAACGCCGCGGCCCACGGCGACGCCGTCCAGCGACGCGTACGCCGCGGGTACCCCGGTCAGGATCTTCTCGGCCATCGGCAGTTGGTGGTCGTACCGGCCGTCGACCGACCACCACAGGTCGAGCCACTCGCCGGACGGCGCCAAGGCGATCTCCACGCCGTCACGCTCGTAGGGGCCGGTCAGGTCCGTCTCCATGGCCATCGTCGGATCGACCAGTTCGTAGCCCCTGGCTTCCAGGAGCCCATCGAGACCTTCGGGGCGCGCTTGGGCGTCCACCGAGAACACGGTCGGGAGGCCCAGTTCGGTGTAGAAGCGCTCCGCCCGCTCCAGGGCGACATCCACGTCGCCTGGGTCGTCCATGGGCAGGACGGAGTTGGCCCGCTTGGTCACCCCGCCGGCATGGCGCAGCAGCCAGCCCCCAATATCCTGGGTGGACGGCGCGGGCCATGCACCGGCGACGAGTTCGCCCAACCGCGTTCCCAGTACCCGCGTCATCTGTCACCGCTTTCGGGGGGATCGTGCACATCCTGCTGCCGCCGTCGGAGAAGAAGGCTACCGGCGGGGACGGGCCGCCCCTCGACCTGGCCTCGCTGAGCTTCCCCGAGCTGAACCCGGTGCGGAAGCGCGTCCTGTCGGCCCTGGCCAAGGCGAGCCGGCGGGCCGACGCGCCCGAGATCCTCGCCTTGCCGCCCGGCCAGGCGGACGAGGCGCTCGCCCGCAACAAGGCGCTGGCCAAGGCGCCCACGCTGCCGGTCTCCAGGCTCTACACCGGCGTCCTCTACGACAACCTCGACCTCCCGGACCTGGACGCCGAGGCCGCCGCCGCTCAGCTGATCGTCTTCTCGGGCCTGTGGGGCGCGCTGAGGCTCACCGACCGCGTCCCGCCCTACCGGCTGGCCATGTCGGTGTCGCTGCCGCCCCTCGGCCGCCTGGGCACGCTGTGGCGTCCCGCGATGCGCAAGGCGCTCCGGCCGGACGGCGACCTCGTCGTCGACATGCGCTCCGGCCCCTACGCGGCCGCGTGGAAGGCGCCCCAGCCGGCCGTCGCCGTCCGCGTGTTCCGCGAGCGGCTCGCCGGCGGCTCCCCCGAACGCGCGGTCGTCAGCCACATGGCCAAGGCCACCCGGGGCAAGATCGCGCACGACCTCCTCAAGGCGGGCGCGGCGCCGCGGACCCCCGAGGAACTCCTGAAGGCCGTGGCCGATCTCGGCCACACCGTCGAGCTCAACGGCGCCAACCTCGACGTCATCCTCCACGACTGACGCCCGGCACGGGCCGCGCGGTGAAGCGCGGAAAGGGTGAACCGGCCGCGTACGCGAACAGGGCCCCGCGTAACGCGGAGCCCTGTTCCTCGTCGTGTCGCGGGCCAGGTCAGTCCAGGTAGTCGCGGAGGACCTGGGACCGGGACGGGTGGCGCAGCTTCGACATGGTCTTGGACTCGATCTGGCGGATGCGCTCGCGGGTCACCCCGTACACCTTGCCGATCTCGTCCAGGGTCTTCGGCTGGCCGTCGGTGAGGCCGAACCGCATCGACACCACGCCGGCCTCGCGCTCGCTGAGCGTGTCCAGGACGGAGTGGAGCTGCTCCTGCAGGAGCGTGAAGCTGACCGCGTCGGCCGGGACGATGGCCTCGGAGTCTTCGATGAGGTCGCCGAACTCGCTGTCGCCGTCCTCGCCGAGCGGCGTGTGCAGGGAGATGGGCTCGCGGCCGTACTTCTGGACCTCGACGACCTTCTCCGGGGTCATGTCGAGTTCCTTGGCCAGCTCCTCCGGCGTGGGCTCGCGGCCCAGGTCCTGGAGCATCTGCCGCTGCACGCGGGCCAGCTTGTTGATGACCTCGACCATGTGCACCGGGATGCGGATGGTGCGCGCCTGGTCGGCCATCGCGCGGGTGATCGCCTGCCGGATCCACCAGGTGGCGTACGTGGAGAACTTGTAGCCCTTGGTGTAGTCGAACTTCTCGACCGCGCGGATCAGGCCGAGGTTGCCCTCCTGGATGAGGTCCAGGAACAGCATGCCGCGGCCGGTGTAGCGCTTGGCCAGCGAGACCACCAGGCGGAGGTTGGCCTCCAGGAGGTGGTTCTTGGCGCGGCGGCCGTCCTCGGCGATCCACTCGAAGTCTTCGAGGTCCTCCTGGGACATGGTGGACGCGGACGCGGCGAGGCGCTCCTCGGCGAAGAGGCCGGCCTCGATGCGCTTGGCGAGCTCCACCTCCTGCTCGGCGTTGAGCAGCGGGACCTTGCCGATCTGCTTGAGGTAGTCCTTCACCGGGTCGGCGGTGGCGCCGGCGGCGGCGATCTGCTGGGCGGGCGCGTCCTCGTCGTCGTCGCCGAGGGTGAAGCCCTCCTCCTCGGCCGGGGCGGCTCCCTCGGCGCCCGCCTTGGCGGCGGTCTTGGCGGCGGCGGGGGCGACCGGGGCGGCCTCCTCCTCGTCGGCCTCGGGCTCCTCGACCTCGACGGCCGCGTCGACCTCCAGCTCGACGTCGAGGTCGGCCAGGTCGGCGTCGAGGTCGACGTCGACCTCGTCGTCGACCTCCGGCTCGTCGCCCTTCTTGGCCGGGGCGGCCTTCGCGGGCGCGGCCTTGGCCGGCGCCCCCTTGGCGGCGGCGGCCTTCTTGGCGGGCGCCGCCTTCTTCGACTTGGCGCCCTTCGCGCCCTTGGCCGGCGCGGCCTTGCGGGCGGCGGGCCTGGCGGCGGCCGGGCGCGGCTCGGCGGCGGCCTCCTCCGGCGCGTCGTCGCCGACGACGGCGGTCACCGTGTCGGGTTGCTCCTTGGCGGCGGCCGCGGTCTTCGGCCTGCGCGCCGCCGGCGTCGCGCGCTTGCGCGGACGCTTGGGCGCCGCGGAGTCGGCAGCGCTCACCATGACGGTCACACCCTCCTTGCTGAGGCTCCGCAGAATGCTGGAGGCCTTCGACACGGGGATGTCGGCCTCCTCGAACGTACGGCGTACGTCGTCGGCTTCGAGGTAACCCTGGGACCGTCCACGCTCGATCAGCTGCGCGATGACGTGATCGTGCAGATCCGACGCTTTCGAGGTCGAGCTAGCAGGCGACACAAATACCTCTCGAACGAACGTGTGGCTTGGTTGACCCAAGTGCCCTGACGGGCCCGGCCTCACACTGGGTGGGACCACACACGGAGCGGACCACCGGTGCGGGACGGCAGCGTACCCGCTCTGTCTGGGTCAAGCATTCTGGCACTGCTGCGCATTCCGCCCTGAAGTCCTACCCGGTAACTCTCCACCTTAGAGGGCGCGGGACGGTCCTTCGAACGTGCTGCTCCGTCTCCACGCGTCTCAGGCGGGGCTTCACGCGGGCTCGGGCGGGACGTGCAGGGCGAGCACGGTCACATCGTCCACCTGCTCGTATCCGGCAAGCATCCGATCGACCAGGAAGTCGACGAGTCTCTCGGGATCTCCTACCACTTCAGGTGGGGCGTCCTCGGCTACGGCGACAAGCTCCTCCAGCCCGGCGTCCACCCCACGCCTACGGTTCTCCACAAGTCCATCGGAATAGAAGACCACAGTGTTGCCGGTTTCGATGGAAAAACTTGTCTGCTGCCTCTGGCTGGGCCAGCCGAGCGGTGTTCCCGGCTCCCGCGTGCTGACGCGCGCGGGCGTGTCGGGCGAGATCAGCAGGGGCGGCGGGTGCCCCGCGTTGCTGAACTCCCCGTGCCCGGTCTCGGGGTCGATGACCGCGTACGCGACCGTGGTGAACTGCTCCTCGTCCTCGGTGGCGCTGAACAGCCGGTCGAGGCCGGCCAGGACCGCGGCGGGGCGCGGGTCGTTCAGCGCGAGCGCGCGCAGGGCGTTGCGGACGCGGCCCATTCCGGCCGCGGCGAGCACGCCCTTGCCCATCACGTCGCCGACGGCGACGGCGAGCCGGTCGTCCGGGAGGCGGAACACGTCGTACCAGTCCCCGCCGACCTGGACGTGCCGGGTGGCGGGGTTGTAGCGGGCGGCCAGCACCATGCCCGGCAGCTGCGGTAGGTCGCTGGGCAGGAGGCTGCGCTGGAGCTCCTCGGCGGTGCGGTGCTCGCGCTCGAACAGCAGCGCCCGCTCGACGGCCAGCGCGCACTGCCCGGCCAGCGCCTCCAGGAAGACCCGCTCCTCCTCGGTGATCTCCCTGGGCCGGGTGAACGAGAAGCGCAGCGCGCCGATCGGGGCGCCGGCCGCGAGCAGCGGCAGGCCCACCCAGGCCCGCTCCTCGGTGTGCTGGGCGAACAGGTCGCGCTCGCCGTGGCCGAGCTGCAGGCGCAGGCTGTCGGGATGCTCGGCCAGGAACGGCCGGCTCTCGCGCACCGCCACCGACATCACGGTCTGGTCGCTGACCTTGATGTCGTCGCGGGAGGCGGGGCTGGTCTCGCCCTCCGCCTGGGACGGCGCCACGATGCTGAGGCGCAGCTTGTCGTCGTCCAGCAGCGCCACGGCCGAGTAGTCGGCGCCGATGGCGGACCGCCCGACCTCGGTGATGACCTGGACGACCTGGGACACGGTCAGCGCCTCGGCGAGCATCGACGTGGCCTGCTGGAGGCGGGCGGTGCGCAGCGCCGCCGCGGACAGCTGCTCGGTCAGCCGGCCGCGCATCTCCTCGGCCTCGCGCTGGCCGGTGACGTCGGTGTTGGCGCCGACCCACTCGATCACCGTGTCGCCCTGCCAGATCGGCACGGCCCGGACGTCGAAGTGCCGGTAGGTGCCGCTCTTGGTGCGGATGCGGTAGTTGGTCTCGAAGACCCGGTTCTCCGCGACGCACTCGCGCCAGGCGGCCTCGATGCGCGGCCGGTCCTCGGGGTGCACCACCGACAGCCAGCCGCCGACCGCGTAGTCGTCGGGCGTCTGCCCGGTGATCGCGCGCCACTCGGGCGCGTCGTCGATCACGCCGCCGGCCGGCGCGGCGACCCACACCACCTGGGCGCTGGCCTCCACGAGCGAGCGGTAGCGCTGCTCCTTGCGGCGGATGACCTCCTCGGCGCGGCGGCGCTCGGTCACGTCCAGGGCGGTCAGGACGACGCCGAGGTGCTCGCCGTCGCCGTTCCTGGCGGGCAGCCAGGTGCAGGACAGGATGCGCTCCTCGACGGCCGTGGCGACGCCCGCGGCGTCCTCGGACGCCCCGCCGGGATCCGCGGCCGGGACGACGAGATCGGGGTCGCTGACCGGGCGGTCCTCGTCGATCACCGTCCGCAGCGCCGTCTCGAACGCCGCCGCGAGCGGCTCGGGCAGCGCCTCGGACGGCCTGCGCTGCTGCAGGTCGCGCACGGGCACGCCCAGCAGCGCGGCGAGCGCGTCGTTGGCCCGGCGGCAGCGCAGCTCGCGGTCGAAGAACGCGAGGCCGCCGGGGGCCTCCTTCAGCAAGGTCGCGTACAGTGCGGCGTCGGACGCATCCATGGGCTGCCCCTCCACCCCTGAGACGCGGGGATGCGGGACGGACGTCTCGGTGCTCATGGACAACACCTCCGCCCCAGAGGGTCCCGTACCGCGCGGCAAGTCTTCATCACTATGAGTGAATGGGAGCAGGCTAGCGCTCCCGCCTCCATCACAACACCGGTCGGAGTCAGGTATTCATCATCCCGATGGTTCGCCGTGTACGGAACCCCTGCTGAACATCCTTGTCCCTTCGGTCCCGGACGAACGCGTCGGATTCGGACGCCATCGCAGGGGGACGCCGAGGCGGCCCGCCCGGACGGCGAAAAGGAGATGTTACGGCCCTCGGGCGTCACGGCGCGTCAACTTCCGCCCCCGGGTGTGTCTCCGCCCGCCGTCCACCCGGCGGCCCTCCGGCCCGCGGCCTGCTACTTGGCGGCCTTGGCCGCGGCCTTCTGCTCCTGCTTGAAGGCCCTCACCTTGGCCAGCGACTCAGGGCCGGTGATGTCGGCGACGGAACGGTACGAGCCTTCCTCTCCGTAGACTCCGGCCGCTTCGCGCCACCCCTCCGGCCGGACGCCGTACTGCTTGCCCAGCAGCGCCAGGAAGATCTGCGCCTTCTGCTTCCCGAAGCCGGGGAGGCCGTTGAGGCGCTTGAACAGCTCCTTGCCGCTGTCGACGCCCTTCCACACCTTCTCGGCGTCCCCGTCGTAGTTCTCCACGAGGTACCGGCACAGCTGCTGGACGCGCTTGGCCATCGACCCGGGGTAGCGGTGGACGGCGGGCTTCTCCGACAGCAGCGCCGCGAACCGGTCCGGGTCGCACGCGGCGATCTCGTGCGCGTCCAGGTCGTCGGCGCCGAGCCGCTGCGCGATGGTGTAGGGGCCGGAGAAGGCCCATTCCATCGGGATCTGCTGGTCGAGCAGCATGCCCACCAGGGCGGCCAGCGGGCTGCGTCCGAGCAGCTCGTCGGCTTCCGGGCGCTGTGCGAGGTGAACCTTCGTGGCCATGCGGCCAGCTTAGGGCGGGGCCGAGATCTGTCAGAAGTCTTACGTGTCCCGCCGGACCCTGGCGCGGGGCGGCCCGCGGTGCTCGAATGAAGACGTGAACGAGGAGGAGCGAACGAAGGGCGCTCCCGTGGGGCGGCGGGTGGTGCTCGGGATGCTCGGCCTCGGCGTCGCGGGGGTCGCCGTCGGAGCGTCCGTCCAGGACAAGGTGAGCCGGACCCTGGCGCCGGTAGGACCGATCGGGGACGTCCTACCTGCGGCCGGCGGGTTCCGCTACTACTCCGTGACCGGCAGTGTGAAGCGGCACAGCGCGGCGACCCACCGCGTGACCGTCGGCGGCCTCGTCGAGCGGCCGCAGGCGTTCCGGCTGGCCGATCTGGCGCGGCTGCCCCAGACCGTCCTGGACCGCGACTTCCAGTGCGTGACCGGCTGGCGCGTCCCGGACGTGCACTGGGTCGGGGTGGCCCTGCCCGACCTGCTGGACGCGGTCGGCGTGTCGCCGCAGGCCCGCGCCGTGCGGTTCACGTCGTTCGACGGCGTCTACACCGAGTCGCTGACGCTGGAGCAGGCGCGCCGCAGGGACGTCCTGGTGGCCACCCAGATGGACGGGAAACCGGTCTCGCACGACCACGGCGGGCCGACACGGCTCTACGTGGCGCCCATGTACGGCTACAAGTCGCTGAAGTGGCTCGGCGGAATCGAGCTCACCGACAAGGAGGAGCCCGGCTACTGGGAGAACCTCGGGTACGACGTGGACGCCTGGGTGGGGCGGTCGAACGGGCGCAACGATGCCCCCACATGACACGCCCTCACACGACACACCCCCACATGACACGCGGCGGCGCGGCGCTCACGGACCGGGGGCACCGCGCCTGCTGGTGCGCTTCACGCGCGCTGAGCGGTCCATCCATCACGCGACCGCACTGCTGATGCTCGCCTGCCTGCTGACCGCCGCGCTGCTCTACCTCCCGATGCTGTCGACGCTGGTGGGCCACAGGGAGACGGTCAAGACCGTCCACGTGTGGTGCGGGTTCGCGTTGCCGGCGCCGATCGTGCTGGGCCTGCTGTCCCGTGCGTTCAGGGCCGACCTCTCGCGGCTCAACCGGTTCCACCCGCACGACTGGGAATGGCTCAAACGCAGCGACCGGAGGGCCGTCCGGGGCGGGCGCGGGATCCTGCCGGTGGGCAAGTTCAACGCCGGGCAGAAGCTCAACGCGGCGTTCACGGCGGGCGCCATCCTGGTCATGCTCGGCACCGGCGAGATCATGACGTTCCCGGACCCGTGGGGCGACCGGTGGCGGACGGGCGCCACGTTCGTCCACGACTGGCTCTTCCTCCTCATCGCCGTGGTGGCGGCCGGACACCTGTGGGAGGCGCTGCGGGACCGCGACGCGCTCGGCGGGATGCTCACGGGACGGGTCGACCGAGGCTGGGCGGCGCGTCACCACGCCGCCTGGGCCGACGCCGAACCGGCGGAAGATCGGCCGGAGGAGCGTCCGGGGGAGGCCGGTCCGGAATTTGCCAAACGACGACCCGGCACGTCTTGACTCTCCCGGCAGAAACGCTGGAATGGGACATCGAGGCGGGGATTGCACGGAAGCTCCCGCCAGGGGAGGTCCGTGCCCTGCTCCGCCTCGGCCGGCGGCGTCCCCGCCCGCCGGAACCCCGTGCGCGGAGGTGTGCGCGATATGCCTGCACTGGCCGATCACCGAAGCGAGACGCGCGAGGCACTCGAACGACGGCTCTGCGCGGAGTTCGCTTCCTTCCCCTCGGGCGCGGTCCGGCAGTGCGTGGCCGACGTCCAGGCGTGCATGGCCCATCTCGGGCTGGAGGCGACGCCCGCGAGGGTCGAGCGGATGGCGCGCGAGCATCTGACCGGAGTCCTCAAATCGGAGCCGCCGTCCGGGCGGGCCTCCGGCGGAGGGGTGGACGGCTGAGCGATCGGCCGATAGAGGGCGCCGCACCCGGCCGTGTCCCGGTTCGGCCGTGTCCGGGACATCGTCCGCGCGGGATCTGAGAGGCTAGAAGGGTGAGTCCCCGCAGCCGCAGCCGCTCCTCCGGGGACCCTGCCCGGGACGGATCCTCCCCCCCGGCCGAGGTCTCGGCGATTTTCGACGGCATGCTCCAGCACGCCCGCGAACTCCTCGCCGTGCGCAGCCCCCTGGACGCGGAACTGATCGTCAGCGAGATCCTCGGCTCCTGGTGGGGCCGGCGGGTGCCGGGCGGCGACGTCGAGGAGGTCATCGGCGAGGCCCTGGTCGACTACGCCGCGGACGCCGGGACGCCCGCCGCCCTCGCGCTGCTCACCGGGATGGCCTACATGGGCACGCCCCGGCAGGCGGCCAAGGCCGAGCGCGCCGCGCTCGAGCTCATGGCCGGCGGCGTCGCCCGGCCGGGCTGGGCCGACCGGGTGGGGATGGTCGAGCCGGAGGGCTGCTTCGTCTCCAGGGACGTCTTCGGCGACCAGGACTCGATCGTCTGCACTTACACCTACGGCGGCGCCGAGCGGCACGCGCTGGTCATCGTGGTCGACCGCACCAAGGCCGGGGCCGTCCGGCCGGCCGCCGACCCGTCCGGCCCGGACGCGCCCGAGGGCCCTCCGCCGGCGAGCGGGATGGTCAGGGACGCGTGGGTCTCCTCCCGGGTCGACAGGCTCCTCGACCAGTGCCGCCGGGAGGGCCGCGAGAACCCCCTGATGCGGTTCGAGGAACTCGACCCGCGCGACACCGGGGCGCTCCTGCGCAGCGCCCTCGATCTCACCGACGAGCTCGACGACCCGCCGGTGCACGAGAACTTCGGCTCATACCACGCGTTCGTCCGCGCGCGCGTGGACATCCTCCCCCCGGGCGGGAAGACGCCGCAGCCGCCGGTGTACGGGCGCGACAGGCGGGCGACGATCGCGGCCCGCTTCCTCGCCTCCGACGAGGCGGAGGGCCTCTCCGACCGCTCCGCGGCGAGCCGGTGCGTGGACCGGATCATCGACTACGGCTGCACGCACGACTTCGGCCGCCCGCTGCGGGTGTCCCCGGTCAAGTGCGAGATGTTCCTCCTCGACTGGCTGCCGAGGAAGGTCCTGCTCTCCCCGACGGAACAGGAGGCCGTCCCGCACATGCTGGCCGCGTGGGTCCGGTGGGCGGGCGCGCGCACCGGCCTCCCGGAGGAGGGCATCAGGGCGACGCTGGACGCCCTGTGGGACGCGACGGCGAAGTTCGCCGACGCCTACCGCGACCCGGCCGCCTTCGGCCTCGACCGCGACCTGGTCGGCCGGCTGCTGCCCGACGGCGACCTGGAGGCGCTCCCCCGGCGGGCGTTCGCGCTGCCCTTCCTGTCGGGCACCCACCGGCGGTCGGGGCGGCACGGGTTCGTCAACCTGTCGAAGCTCGATCCGTCCGATCCCGGCGACCGCCGCGTGATCCTGGAGTTCGAGCACCCGGGCGCCGACGAGGCGCATCTCGACGCGCACGAACGCCTGGCGGAGATGCTGTGGGACGGCCGGCCCCCGCAGCTGTGGACGACCGCCCAGGCGCTGCTCGACGTGGGCTACGAACGCCACCAGATCCTGCACAAACTCATCGACGTCCTGGACCGCTCGGAGGGCGACCCGGAGGCCCTCCGCGAAGCCCTGAGTGTGCTTCGTCACGAACCCCCGCCCGAGTGAACTCCCGGTTTGCGCGCGGCGTCCCCTGCGACAATCATCGGGATCCGGGCATGGTCTCGCTGGGTCCCGGGGCCCGGGGCCGGCCCCCGGTCGTAGGGAGTGATCTTGTTGGAGTGGTCCGAGTTCGCCCGGCGGCTGGGACGTGAGCTGGCGGGGCTCGAGCGCGACACGATCCTCATCGTGCGCGAGCGCGAGGAGAGCCGTCACTACGTCCAGGCCATGCGCGAGCCCGACCGGCTCTACGCCGAGGCCGTGAGCAACAACTTCCTCGACGGGCCGCTGCTGCTCACGGTGGCGGACGAGGAGGTCATGAGCGACGCGGGCTGGCGCCCGCCCGCCGACCCCGCGCCGCGCAACTGGTGGACGGAGCTGCCCGGGGCGGGCACCCCCGGCGGGATGCTGAGCGTGACGGACGGCGACTACTCGCGGCTGGCCGACGTGATGGTCACGGCCCTGCGGGACGTCCAGGGCGTCCGGCGCCCGTCCGACCTCGTGTACGAGTCGTTCCACCGGCACGGGACCGGCCTCATCGAGCTCCCCGACTTCGGCATCGACGTCGCCGACCCGTCCCGCGTGACCAGGCGGCGGGCGACGGCGGGCGGCGCCCTCCCGGGCGCGCCGGACCCGCTGGCGGCGGACCCGCTGGCGGCGGACCCGCTGGCGGCGGGCACTCCCCCGGCGGGGACCCCGATGCCGCTGCCGACGGACGGCGTGCCGGGCGCGGACGCCGAGCTCCTCGAACCCCGGCTGGCGGAGGCCAAGGCGAACGGCGACAACACCACCTACTTCCGGCTGCTGGCGGGCGCCGACCTGGTGCTCCCGGCGACCGCCTCCGCCGTCGAGGACCCCGACCGCGCCGAGTTCCCCACCATCGCTATCGGCGGCGACACCTACGTCACGGTGTTCACCTCGCCGGGCGCGCTGGCGCGCACGGGCGACCGGCATCCCGGCCTGTACCGGCGCACGTCCTTCGCCCGGCTGGCGTCCGGTTGGCCCGACCCCGCGTGGCGGGTGGCGATCAACTGGGGGCTGCCCAGCGAGGTGCTGCTCGACTCGTCCGTCCTCGGGCGGCTGACCGGCGTCCAGGACGCGCCGCCCGCCGCCGCGCTCGACGCCCCCAACCCGTACGGGACGGTCGACCCCCACGCGCTCTCAGGGCCGAACCCGGTCGCCGGGGGGCCGACCTCCGGCCTGAACGGTTCCGTCCCGGGCGCCGACGCGCCCGGCGACGATTCGCACACGGCGATCGACCCGTACACGGCGGCCGACCTGAAGGCGGCCCTGGAGCGCGGCGGCCCCGAGCCGGAGGCGCGCGAACCGGCGCCGGCCGCGGCACCGCCCCTGGGCGCCCCGCCGGACAAGCCGCCGCGCGGAGCGCCCGACCGGGCACCGGACGGCCCGCCGCCGGACGGACCGCAGGACGGCCCGCCGCCGGACCGGGCACCGGACCGGGCACCGGACCGGGCACCGGACGGGGGCGCGCCGGAGGGGGCGCCCGCGCCGCGGCCGAGGCCCGCCGGTGTCCCGATGAGGCCGCCGCACGGCACCCGCCTCTGGCGGTCGGCCGGCGACGGCGACGAGACGCCGCTCGCGGTGTACGACGCCATCGGCGGGGTCTGGACCCAGGTGCGGACCGACGCCGTCCCGGCTCCCCGGACCGACTGACGCGGCGTTCGGCTACTGTCTAGTACAGGACGGACGTGGAAGTGGACCCGAGTGGACTGGAACGACTTCGCCAAACGGCTGACGCTGGAGCTGTCCCGGCTTCCGGTCACGTCGTTCCTCATCGTGCAGGGGCCGAGCGGGCTGCCGTACGCCCAGGCCATGAGGTCGGAGGGCGTGCTGGACGCCGAGGCCGTCGGCAGCGCGTTCCTGCCCCGCCCGCTGGCGCCCCGGCAGGAGCGGCGGCTCCGCGCGCTCGGCTGGGAGCCGCCGGACGAGGAGGAGCGCAAGAACTGGTGGGACCGGTTCACCTGGCGTGACCGCGGCGGCCGCGCCTCCGCCGAGCACCTGGAGGCGTGCGCGATGCTCGCCGGGCAGATGGTCGGCGCCTTCCGCGACGTGTACGGGATCGAGTCGCCGCTCGAACTGGTCTACCAGGCGAGCAAGGCGGGCCCGGACGGCGGGCCGCTGGCGCTGCCCGGCCTCGGCATCCCGCTGGCCGTCCCCGAGGACGAGCGCCGCTCCGCCGCGTCCTCCGCGCGCGCCTCCCGGCCCTCCGGCTCCGCCCTGGAGACCGCCCTCACCGACGCCCGGGAGCGCGGCGACCAGCAGGGCTACCTGGAGCTCCTGGCGCGCGCGGTCCTGTACCTGCCCTCGCCGGGAGAGCCCGGGGAGGCGGGGCACCAGTTCGCCACTGCGCAGTTCGGGGACGGCACGTTCGTCCTGGCGTTCACCTCGCCGGAGGCGATGGACCGCTCCCTGCAGGGCCAGGCCGTCCACCACCGCGAGGCGACGCTGGCGGAGCTGGCCCGGCGCTGGCCGCATCCCGAGTGGCAGCTCGCGGTCAACCCGGGGCTGCCCAGCGCCTCGTACCTGGACGCCAAGGCGCTCCTGGAGCCGGAGGAGCCGCGCAAGCCCGTGCCTCCGGTGCCGACGGACGTCCACGTGGCGGGCCCGTCGTCCCGCCGCCCGTCCCGCACGCGGACCCGCGGCGTCAAGCCGCCCCGCAGCGGCTCCGGCGCCCGCCGGCAGGCGCCCAGGCCGGTGCAGAGCCCCGAATCGGCGCGGAGCCGACCGGAGCCGTCGCCGGCCGCTTCCGCGCCGCCACAGGCGCCCACAGACCCGCGCGACGACTCCGGCGCGCTGCGTCCGCCCGACCGCCGGCCGCAGCCCCCGGCCCCCGCCGAGCGGCCGGCCGAGCGACCGGCCGAGCGACCGGCCGAGCGCGCCCCCGAGCGACCGGCCGAACCGGCCCGGCCGCCCGCGCCCCAGTCTCCCGCGGCGCCGGCCGCGCATCCGGCGGTGCCCGCCCCGCGGCCGCAGGCGCCCGCCGCGCGGCGCCCCGCCGAGCAGCCCGTCGCGGCCACCCGGCCGCAGACCGCCGTGCCGCCGCGCCCGGCGCCCGCCCCGCGGCGCCCCCCGGCTCCCGCGCCGCGCAGGCCCGAGACCCCGGCGTCCCGGGAGACGCCGAGCGACCCGCACGGCCTGCCCGTCGCGCCGCTCTACGGCCAGGGCGGCAGGGACCAGGGCGGCAGGGACCGGGGCGGCCGGCGGCCGGGCGACGGGGAGCGGGGCGGCGGCGAGAGCGTCCCCGCCGCCGCGCAGCCGGGCGACCTCGGGTCGGCGGACGCCGCCCGCGACGGCGCGTCCGAGGTCGTGATGATGCAGAAGGTGGTGCGGCCCGAGCACGTCCAGCACTACCTGGAGGGCGGGTACGACCTGGTCGCCGGTTACGTGCACCGCCTGCAGGACGTCCGGGAGATCAGGTCCCCCTCGGCGATGATCCGGGCGCTCGGGCTCGTGTACGAGGGGTCGCCCTTCTCGCACGCGGACGAGCAGCTCTTCCTGATCCGCTGGCCGGCGGTGAAGCCGGCGCTGTTCCGCCGCCCGCTGGGCGGGATCGACGAGTGGAGCATGGGGATCATCCCGGGCGGCTGGGTGATCGAGCGGGCGCCGTTCCCCGGGTCGGGGTACGCGCCGGGCGACGGCCCCGCCATCCCGGAGTTCAAGATCGAGAGCCAGCGCCTCCCGCACGGCGCCGAGATGTACCGGCTCGACGCGCGCGGCGCGCAGACCCTCGTCGCCGGGTACGACGCCGACCTGCGCAGGTGGCTGGTGAAACTGCCGGGAGGGCGCTGATGGGCATCCGGCACGGCTTCTACGCGGACTGGCGCGGCGCCGAGTACGAGGCGAGCCCCGACGGCGACCGCGTGCGGCTGTACTCCCGGCGGCACGCCGACGGGTTCCGGCAGGTGTCGCCCGACCGCTACGTCCAGGTGGTGCCCCGGTCGGAGGTCGACGGCGTGCGGTACGTGACCACGCACTGCACCTGGCGCGGCGAGCCGTTCGTCGTGCTGGGCGAGCACGACGGCTGGCTGCGCGTGGAGTACTGCGGCGGGAAGGCACCGGTCGCGGAGCGGCTCGGGCTGGAGCTGTTCGACCGCGGCGTCTACCAGGCGTGGGCCTCCAGGCACGAGGTCGAAGACCTGCGCGAAGAGGCCGTCTGAGACGGTGAGCGGGGAGGTCCCGACCATGATGGTCATCGACGTCAACGCCGACCTCGGCGAGGGGTACGGCATCTGGCAGCTGGGCGACGACCTGGCGCTGCTCGACGTGGTCACGAGCGCGAACGTGGCGTGCGGCTTCCACGCGGGCGACCCGCTGATCATGCGGCGGGTGTGCGCGGCGGCCGTGGAGCGCGGGGTGGCCATCGGCGCGCAGGTGTCGTACCGGGACCTGGCCGGTTTCGGCCGCCGGGAGATGGACGTGGCCGCGCCCGAGCTGACCGCCGAGATCCTCTACCAGCTCGCGGCCCTGGACGGCATCGCGCGCGCGGAGGGCGGGCGCGTCGCCTACGTCAAGCCGCACGGCGCGCTCTACAACCGGGTGAGCCGCGATCCCGTCCAGGCGCAGGCGGTGGTCGAGGCGGTACGGGCCTACGACCCGTCGCTGCCGCTGCTGACCCTTCCGGGCTCCGTGGTGCACGACGTCGCCGACGGGCTGACCGTCGTCGCGGAATGCTTCGCCGACCGCGCCTACACGCCGGCCGGCGCGCTCGTGTCCCGGCGCGAGCCGGGCGCGGTCATCCAGGACCGGGAGGCCGTCATCCAGCGCGCGATCAAGATGGCCGTGGAGGGGACCGTGGTCGCGGTCGACGGCAGCGAGGTCGCGCTCAAGGCGCGGTCCATCTGCGTGCACGGCGACACGCCGGGCGCGGTGGCGCTGGCCCAGTCCGTCCGGTCGGCGCTGGCCGAGGCGGGCGTCGCGCTGGAGTCGTTCGCGTGAGAGTCCTGCGGGCCGGTGACGCGGCCCTGCTCGTGGAGACGGGCGACCTCGCCACGTCGCACCGCCTCAACGCCGCGCTGCGCGACGACCCGCTGCCGGGGGTGGTGGACGTCGTGCCGGGCGAGCACACCGTCCTGGTGATCACCGACCCGTCGGCCGACCTCGGCGGCATCGCCGCGCGCCTGCCGCGGCTGCCGCTGCCGGACGACGCGGAGGCCGGCGCGGAGCCGGTGGAGATCCCGGTCGTCTACGACGGCGCCGACCTCGACGAGGTCGCCGAGCTGACCGGGCTGTCGCGGGAGGAGGTCGTCCGGCGGCACTGCGCGGGCGCGTACACGGTCGCCTACCTCGGCTTCTCCCCCGGCTTCGGGTACCTGACGGGCCTGGACCCGGCCCTGCACGTGGCGCGCCGCGCGTCGCCCCGCACCGCCGTCCCGGCGGGGTCGGTGGCGATCGCCGGGCCGTACGCGGCCGTCTACCCGTCCGGGTCGCCGGGCGGGTGGCGGCTGCTCGGGCGCAGCCCGCTGCGGCTGTGGGACGTCGCGCGCGACCCGCCGTGCCTGCTCCGGCCGGGCACCCGCGTCCGGTTCGTCCCGGAGGAGCGGCGTTGATCGAGGTCGTGCGGCCCGGGCCGCTGGCGACCGTGCAGGACCTCGGCCGGCCGGGCCGCGCCCATCTCGGCGTCCCGCGCTCCGGCGCCGCCGACGAGCGCGCGCTGCGCCTGGCGAACCGGCTCGTCGGGAACCCCGAGGGCGCGGCGGGCGTGGAGTTCACGTTCGGCGGCGCGGCGCTGCGGTTCCGCACCCGGGCCTGGGTCGCGGTCACCGGCGCGCCGGTGTCCGTCCGCGTCGCCGGCCGCGCCCACGGGCCGAACGCGCCGTGCTTCGTGCCCTGCGGCGCCCTGGTGGAGATCGGTACGCCTCCGTCCGGCCTCCGCAGCTATCTCGCCGTGCGGGGCGGGATCGCGGTCGAGGAGGTCCTCGGGAGCCGCTCGACCGATCTTCTGTCCGGGCTGGGCCCGGCTCCGCTGGCTCCGGGCGACCGCCTCCCGATCGGAGCGTGCGAGGGCCTGGCCGACATCGTCGTCGACGTCGCTCCCGCGCCGCCCCTGCCGGAGACTCCCGTGCTGCGCGTCCTGCCGGGTCCGCGTGACGACTGGTTCACCGAGGAGGCGCTGGCGACGCTCACGTCCGCGTTCTACGAGGTGTCGCCCGACAGCAACCGCGTGGGGGTCAGGCTGGACGGGCCTCCGCTCGTCCGCGCGCGCGGCGGCGAGCTGCGCAGCGAGGGGGTGGTCACCGGGTCGATCCAGGTGCCGCCCAGCGGGCTGCCGATCATCTTCCTGGCCGACCATCCGACGACGGGCGGCTACCCCGTGATCGCCGTGCTCGGCTCGGCTGCCGTCGCCGCCGCGGCACAGCTGCGTCCGGGACAGCGGCTCCGCTTCCGCCTCTAGGACGGCGGCCGGGCCGGCGGTCAGGTCAGCGGCGCCGGGACGGACCAGTCCAGGTGGGCCACGTCGTTGAAGCCGCGGACCGACGCCAGCTCGCCGAGCCGCACCAGCAGGGAGATCGACGCGTTGTCGGGGGCGAGGAACGCGAAGGGCCGGGCGCCGGTCGCGGCGGCGAGCGCCTGCGCGATCACCCCGCCGTGGGTGAACACCGCGATGCGGCCGCCCGCGTGCGCCGCGCCGAGCCGGGCGAGGCTCTCCTCGACGCGCGCGGCGAACTCCTCGGTGCGCTCCGCGCCGGGGATGACGTCCCAGCGCTCCTCCGCCCACATCCGCTGCGCGACCGGGTCGTTGTCGGCGACCTTCTTGCGGAACAGCCCGCCCTCCCACTCCCCGAGGTGGACCTCGCGCATGCCGGCCTCGACGCGCGGCTCCAGGCCGAGGCGGGCGGCCAGCGGCGCCGCCGTCTGCGCGGTGCGGCGCAGCGGCGTCACGTAGATGGCGTCGAGCTTCTCCTCGGCGAGGCGCTCGGCGACCCGCTCGGCCTGCTCGCGCCCCTCGGGGGCGAGATCGGGGTCGGCCTGGCCGTCCACGAGCGGGAACGGCCGGTCGGCCCGGGCCGGCGCCGAGGCGCCGTGCCTGATCAGGAGGATCTCGGTCGCGCCCTCCGGCGCCTTGTACCGCGTCTGCCGGTACTCGACCGGCTCGTCCCGCTCGTCCACGGACCGCACCCTAGACGACCGATCCGGCGCCGCGCCGGACGGGTCTCGCGTTGCGGCCTGAGGGCGACAGGCCGGGCGTGCGCCCGCGGCGGCCGGTCTCCTCGTGGACGCGGGGCTACGCCAGGCGGTGGGCGAGGTCGGCGAACGCGTCGCGCACGTCGGCGGCGGTGAGGAGCGTGAGGTCGTCGGCGGTGGCGCGTTCGCCGAGCTCGGCGGCGCGCAGCGCGCGGCACGCGCACGCCTTCTCGTACATGGAGCGGGCGAAGCGGCCGTTGCCGAACTCGTCGATGCGGCCCGTCCCGCAGACGCGCTGGAAGACGAGGGCGAGGTCGTCCAGGGCGTCGTCCTCCCAGCGGTCGCCGCCCTGCTCGGCGATGAGCTGGGCGATGCGGAGCAGCTCGTCCGGCCCGTAGGAGGGGAAGTCGACGCGCACGTCGAACCGGGAGGCGAGCCCCGGGTTGGACGCGAGGAACCGGTCCATGTCGGCCTCGTAGCCGGCGAGGACGACGACGAGCCGGTCGCGGTCGTCCTCGGCGCGCTTGAGCAGCGTCTGCACCGCCTCCGCGCCGAACGCGTCGCCGCCGGAGTAGCCCTGGTTGCTCAGCGCGTACGCCTCGTCCACGAACAGGACGCCGCCGAGGGCCGAGTCGACGACCTTGTTGGTCTTCAGCGCCGTCGCCCCGAGGTGCTCGCCGACGAGGTCGGCGCGCTGCGCCTCGACCACCTCGGGGCGGGCGAGGAGCCCCGCCGCGGCGAAGATGCGGCCGAGCACGCGCGCGACGGTGGTCTTGCCCGTCCCGGGCGGCCCGGTGAACACGAAGTGGCGGGTGGGCGGGCGGGTGACCAGGCCCTGCTCCTGCCGCATCCGGGCCACCTGGAGCTGCGCGGCGATCTCCCTGACCTGCCGCTTGACCGGCTCCAGGCCGATCATCTCGTCGAGCGAGCCGAGCGCCTCGTCCAGCGTCGGGGTCTCGGCGTAGCCGCGGTACCGCTCGGTGACCTCCGCGAACGCGGCCTCCACGTCCTCGGCGCGGAGGGTGACGAGGTCGTCGGCGCTGGGCGCGCCCCGCCCGGACGCCGCGGCGGCGTCCACGACGCGGACGTCCCGCGCCCGCGCCGCCGCCTCGGTCAGGGTCCGCACGAACCGGCCGTTGCCCAGCTCGTCGACGATGCCGCGCCGCTCGACCTCCTCGAAGCGCGCGGCGAGCCGCCGCCGGGCCTCCGGGTCGAGCCGGTCCTCGCGCAGCCCGGTGTGGTAGTCGGCGATCCGCAGCAGTTCGGACGGGCGGTACGACGGGAAGTGCACGCGCGTGCCGAACCGGGAGGCGAGCCCGGGGTTGGAGTCGAGGAACTCGGCCATCTGCGCCTCGTAGCCGGCGAGGATGATGACCAGGTTGTCGCGGTCGTCCTCGGCGCGCTTGAGCAGCGTCTGGACGGCCTCGTCGCCGAAGCGGTCGGGCTGCCCCTCGGCGGAGTTGACCAGGCCGTACGCCTCGTCGATGAACAGGACGCCGCCGAGCGCGGAGTCCACGAGCCGGTTGGTCTTGAGGGCCGTCGCGCCGAGGAACTCCCCGACGAGGTCCGCGCGGTGCGCCTCGACCAGCGCCGGCTCCGGCAGCAGCCCGAACGCGTAGAAGATCTTCGCGAGGACGCGGGCGACGGTCGTCTTGCCCGTCCCCGAGGGGCCGACGAAGACGAAGTGCCGCATGGGCTTCTCGGTGGGCACGCCGGCGGCGGCGCGCATGTGCGCGGCCTCGATGGACGCGGCGATCGAGCGGACCTGCCGCTTCACCGGCTCCAGCCCGATCATGTTCTCCAGCTCGGCGAGCGCCTCGGCGACGGAGATGTCCGGCGCCGGGGCGGTGCGGCGCTCGGGCGGGGCCTACGACGTCGGGGTCGTCGCCGGTCTCCCAGACATGGCCGACCACCGCCGGGCGGTCGGGGGCTCCCGCTCG
>NZ_JBEORG010000008.1:0-195648 GCF_040302145.1 Spirillospora sp. NPDC127506
GACGCGCCGGTGACGCCGGTGGCCACGCCGCCGGCGAACCACAGGACCGCCGCGCCGGACACCAGGCACAGGGTGGTGGGGAGCCGGGCGCCGATGTGAGCCGACCGCCCCGCGCGAACCTCTCCGTCCCGTACAGGACGCCCCCGACCCGTTCACGCTCGCCGGCTTCTACCGGAGCTTTCCGGGCTGGACGGTCGTCTGGCAGCACTCCGACTTTGTGAAGCTGCGCCCACCGGGCCAGCACCCAGGACGGCGCTGATCCGGGGGAGGCCGTTTCCCCCGGATCAGCGCTCACTCAGGCCGCGGCCAGGCTGAACCGCTGCTTGTCGGGATCGATCGCGAGGATCTTGACCGACACGCGGGTGCCGACAGGCCAGGACTGCTGATGGGCGAGCCCGGTGAAGCCTTCGGATTCGACGAACGAACCGAACGGCGCCTGGGCGGTCACCACGCCCTCGATGACGTCGCCGACCCGGTGACGTGCGAGGAATTCCTGCCAGTTCATGAGTGTCACCTCCTTCCGTTGCGAGTGGCCGTGCACGTACTCGCAACGGGGGCGGGCCTCGGGCCCGCGCGGTGATCACGCAGTCGCCGGGTGACCCTTCTGTGCGCGGCTTGGCGCCGACCCGGCAGTCATGCGTCGAGGATAACCGCCGAGGCTTGGCGATCTCCACCCCGAAGCCCGCCAAGCGCCGATGTCGGTGCCGCAGCACCCCGGCCGGCAGCACCGGGACGACGATCAGCGCCGCAACCGGCATCCCCGAGTCGAAGTGGGCAGGGCACCGGGGTTTTCCACAGAACGCCGTTCCACTTCTCTCGGCCTCCCCCGTCCCCGAGGATTCAGCTGAACGCCGGGGATGTCGGAGGCGAGGAATAGTGTTCGAACATGCGATCGAGTGTGGTCGGTGCGGCGGCAGAGTTCCATCGGCGTCCGGCGCGTGGGCCGGCGAGCGAGGCGCGCATCGCGCAGGCGTTCCGGCGGGACGTACGGGCCCGTGCGCCGGAGCAGCTCCCCATCTTCCGGTCGCGGCTGCAAGGCGAACTGCTGGCCCGCCTCCTGCTGGGGCCGGGCCGGGAAGCGTCGATGCTCGACCTCGCGGTGATGCTCCGCACCGATCTGGCCTCGGTGATGCGGGAGGTCGAGCGGCTGTCGCGGGCCGGCGTCCTCGCGCCGCGCCGCACGCTCGCCGGCCGCCTGGTCTCCCGCGACGAGCGGAGCCCCTTGTACGAGCCGCTGGCCCGCCTGGTCATGCTGACGTTCGGGCCGGCCGCCGTCGTCGCCGAGGAGTTCGGTCGCCTCCCGTCCGTCCGCGAGGTGCACCTGTTCGGCCCCTGGGCGGCGCGCTACGCCGGCGTCCCCGGCGACTGGCCGCGCGATGTCGAGGTACTGGTGATCGGCGGCCTCGGCGCAGATGCGGCGTTCGACGCGTCCCAGGAGGCCGCGGCGCGGCTCGGCCTTCCCGTGCACCCGCTCGTGCGCACGTGGGCTCAGTGGCAGGACGATACCGATCCGTTCCTCCGCGAGATCCGTGCCGACCATCTGCACACGGTCATCGCCTCTACCCGCCCCGGCTGACGTCGAGGCGCCGTCACTCGGGTGGTGTTGGACGGTCTCGGGGGGTGGGGTGCGCGGGCAGGGTCAGCCAGGTGGCGATCTCGCGGTGTAGGCGGGTCTTGGTTTCGGGAGGGGCGAAGGACGCGGTCACGGTGTCGCGGGCCAGTTCGGCGACGGTGCGGTCGTCGTAGCCGAAGGCGTCGCGCACGTTGGCGTACTCCGTGGTCAGCGACGTGTTGATCAGTGCCGGGATGTCGGTGTTGAGGGTGACCAGCAGGCCTGCGTCGCGGAGGCGGGGGAGGGGGTGTGCTCCGAGGGAGGAGACGAAGCCGAGGGCGACGTTGGACGACGGGCACACCTCCAGGGGAATCCCGCGTTCCCGGACCTCCGCCACGAGGCCGGGATCGTCCAGGACGCGGATGCCGTGGCCGAGGCGCTCGGCGCGGCCGGGGCCGATGGCCTGCCGGATGCTGGCGGGCCCCTCGCCTTCGCCCGCGTGGTGGACGACGTGCAGCCCGGCGTCGCGGGCGGCGGCGAAGACGTCGGTGAACGGGTCGCCCGGGTGCGCCTCGTCGCCTGCGAGGCCGACGGCCACGACGCGGTCGTGGCGGCGGGCGAGTTCGAGGGTCTTCCAGGCGCGCTCCACCGAGCGGCGCCGGGAATGGTCGAGGATGAGGCGGCACTCGATCCCGAACGCCTCCTGCCCGGCCTCCAGGCCCTCCAGGACGCCCTGGAGGGGCATAGCGAGGTCGCCGAGCCGTTCGCCGTGTCCGGCCGCCGTGAACGACACCTCGGCGTAGCGGACGCCTTGGGCGGCTTCGTCCTCGCAGAACTCGTAGGCGATGCGGCGGAAGTCGCCGGGGCGGCGCAGGCACGCACGGACGAGGTCGTTCTGGGCGAAGAACGAGGCGAAGTCGCCGAACGAGCCCACGTCGCCGGGCACCCGCACGCCGTTCGCCGCGCCGATCTCCCGGAGCGTGGACCACCGGATGGTGCTCTCCAGATGGACGTGCAGATGGGCTTTCGGCAGGCTCAGCAGATCACGCACGCCGGTACGCTACGGCCGCCTCGGCCTCGCCGCCGAACCATTTTCCGCGGCGACGCGGAGGACGCGCATGTGGCCGCGAGCGACGCCCTCAGACGGGGGGTCGGCACCCGCGCAGGCCGACGATGACCAGATATGAGCGACGCGCTCGGACGGGGGTGGGTGTCCCATGAGGTGAGGGCTCCGTCAGGCGGGGAGGGCGTAGCGGCCGTCGTCCAAGGGGTCGACCAGGCCGTCGGCGATGAGGGCGTCCAGGGCGCGTTCACGCTGGACGGCGTCCGACCAGACGACGTCGAGGGCCGGCTTCGCGACCGGGCCGTCCGCGTCCCGCAGTACGGCCAGGATGCGGCCCCGGCACTGGCGGTCGGTGCCCGCGTACGTCTGGCCCCGGCGCGGCGGGCCGTCGTAGGCGGGACGTCCGGCCAGCTGCCACGCGCACTGGCCGAGCACCGGGCAGTCGACGCAGCGCGGCGTGCGGGCGGTGCAGACCAGCGCGCCCAGTTCCATGACGGCGACGGCCCAGCGGGCGGCGGTCGCGGGATCGACCGGCAGGAGGCTCTCCGCGAGCGCCGCCTCCGCCTTCGTCTGCGACTTCGGCGGGTACTCGACGCCCGACACCAGCCGGGCCAGGACGCGCCGGACGTTGGTGTCGAGGACGGCGTGCCGCTGCTTGAACGCGAAGCTCGCGACGGCGGCGGCCGTGTACGCGCCGATGCCGGGCAGCGCGAGCAGCTCCTCGCGGGAGGACGGCACCTCGCCGCCGTGCCGTTCGGTGATCGCGCGGGCGCTCTCGTGCAGGCGCAGGGCCCGGCGCGGGTAGCCGAGCCGCCCCCACGCCCGGACGGCCTCGCCGGACGGTTCGGCGGCGAGGGCGGCAGGGGTCGGCCAGCGCGTCATCCAGGCGTCCCACACGGGCAGGACGCGGGCGACCGGCGTCTGCTGGAGCATGATCTCGCTGACGAGGACGCCCCACGGGGTCGCGTCCGGCGCCCGCCACGGCAGATCCCGGGCGTTCGCCTCGTACCAGTCGAGGATCGGGGCGGTGTAGGCGGAGTTCAGGTTCATGGTGCGCGGCCATTGTGGCACGCGGCGGGTCGTCCCCTCTTTCCGGTTCACTGAATGCATACTGACCGCATGTGTCCGAGTACTCGACGTGACTCTGGGGGTTCGGGGCTGGACCAGTACTGGCGGCGCCGCGCGGTGGCCCTGGCGGGCGTGCTCGGCGCGGTCGGCCTGCTGGCCTGGGCGTGCGCCGGGACGGGGGAGGGCGAGCCCGTCGGGGACGCGAAGGCGGCCGCGAGCGCGAGCGCGTCGGCGCCGCCCCCCACCGCGATGCCGACGGTCACGGTCACCACGACGACCACGCCCAAGCCGGAAGCGGGGAGCGACGGCGGCCCCTGCGGCGACGCGGACCTCGTCGTGAACATGTCGGCCGCCGGCACCACCTACAGGGGCTCCGAGCGGCCGGAGTTCCGGATCACGGTCGTCAACATCGGCGCCGGCACCTGCACGTTCGACACGGGTTCGCTGGACGTCCGCATCACGTCCGGGCCGGACCGCATCTGGTCGTCCGCCGAGTGCCGCCGCGGTGACGCGCCCAAGGAGAAGCTCCGCCGCGGGATCCCCTACGTCGACACCGTCACCTGGGACCGTGAGCGCGGCTGCAAGGGCGGCACCCGCGCTCGCCCCGGCACCTATGTCGCCTCCCTCAAGGGCATGAAGGTCAAGGACCGCGTCTTCCACCTCCGCTGACCCGCGGAACGTTCCGGAGGCGCCGCGCCCGGTCGCGGGTCCCGCCCCCGCCGATCGCGGCGGGTGCCCGGCGGCCGCGTGCGCCGGTCAGACGTAGCGTTCCAGGATCGAGGATTCGGCGAGGCGGGAGAGGCCCTCGCGGACGCTGCGGGCGCGGGATTCGCCCACGCCGCCGACCGCCTGGAGGTCGTCGATGCTGGCGGCGAGCAGTTTCTGCAGGCCGCCGAAGTGCTCGACGAGGCGTTCGACGACCATGCTCGGCAGCCGCGGGACCTTCGCGAGGAGCCGGAAGCCCTTGGGGCTGACCGGCAGGTCGAGGGCGTCCGGGCCGGCGAAGCCCATCACCTCGGCGACCGTGGACAGGTCGAGCAGCTCGTTCGCGGTGAGGGTGTCGAGGGACGACAGTATGGCGGCGACGCCGCGGGCGCGGGTGTCGTCGGACGGGTAGTCGCGGACGATCAGCTCCCGGTCGGCGTCGACGCCGGAGACCAGCTCGTCCAGCTGGAGGGAGAGCAGGCGGCCGTCGGTGCCGAGCTCGACGACGTAGCCCTCGATCTCGTCGGCGATGCGCCGCACCATTTCGAGGCGCTGGACGACGGCGCTGACGTCGCGGACGGTGACGAGGTCTTCGATTTCGAGGGCGGAGAGGGTGCCGGAGACCTCGTCCAGGCGGAGTTTGTAGCGTTCGAGCGTGGCCAGGGCCTGGTTGGCCTTGGAGAGGATGGCCGCCGAGTCTTCGAGGACGTAGCGGATCCCGTCCAGGTACAGCGCGATGATGTGCATCGACTGGCTGACCGAGATGACCGGGAGGCCGGTCTGGCGGGCGACGCGCTCGGCGGTGCGGTGCCGCGTCCCCGACTCCTCGGTGGGGATGGTCGAGTCGGGCACGAGGTGGACCGCGGCGCGGACGATGCGGGTGTGGGTGTGGTCGAGGACGATCGCGCCGTCCATCTTGGCGAGCTCGCGCAGCCGGGTCGCGGAGAACTCGACGTCGAGTTCGAAACCGCCCGTGCAGAGTTCCTCGACCGGTTTGTCGTAGCCGAGGACGATCAGGCCGCCGGTATGGCCCCGCAGGATCCGCTCGAGTCCGTCGCGGATCTGGGTGCCCGGGGCCACCGCTGCCAAGGTGGCGCGGCGTCGTTCGTCATGACCCTTGTCGTGTGCTGGCACCTGACCCCCGGAGGTCGCTGGACGGCGTCAGTTTACCGAGGCGGACCGGACCCTGGTTCCTCCCCAGGTCGCAAGCCTGAGTTGTGTGCAGTAATACTCTGGCGTGACCCCCGTCAGGGCGCCGTAAACGCGACCTGCAGGGCCTGCTGCAGGCTGTCCACCTCCATCACCTTCATGCCCTCGTAGCTGCTGAGCTGCGGGTCCGCGCGCCGCAGCGGCGATCCGTCGGCGAGTTCGAGGGAGCCGCGCGGGACGACGGCGTGCTTGAAACCGAGCCGCACCGCCTCCGCGAGCCGCCGCTGGACGCCGGGCACGACGCGGACCTCCCCGGCGAGCCCGACCTCGCCGAGCGCGATCAGGCTGTTGGACAGCGCCTGCTCGACCGTCGAGCCCGCCACGGCCAGGGCGAGGGCCAGGTCGACGGACGTCTCGCTGAGCCGCACCCCGCCGACCGTCGAGACGTACACGTCCTGCTCGTGCATGGAGATCTTGCAGCGCTGCGCGAGGACGGCGAGGACCATCGCCACGCGGGAGGTGTCCAGCCCGGACGCGGCCCGGCGCGGCGCGGGCAGGTGCGACTTCGCGACGAGCGACTGCACCTCCGCGACGAGCGGGCGGCGGCCCTCCAGGGTGACGGTCACGCAGGTGCCGGGGACGGGTTCCTCGCGGCGGGTGAGGAACAGGCCGCTCGGGTCGGGCAGCCCGACGATGCCGACTTCGGAGAGGTCGAAGCAGCCCAGCTCGTCGGTGGGGCCGTACCGGTTCTTCACCGCGCGGATCATGCGGAGCCGCGAGTGCCGGTCGCCCTCGAAGTAGAGGACGACGTCGACCAGGTGCTCCAGCAGGCGCGGCCCGGCGATCGCGCCCTCCTTGGTGACGTGGCCGACGAGGACGACGGTGATGCCGCGCTCCTTCGCGACCCTGATCAGGTTCGCGGCGACCTCGCGGATCTGCGTGACGCCGCCGGGCGCGCCGTCGACCTCGGACGTCCCGATCGTCTGGATGGAGTCGACGACGAGCAGCGAGGGCTCCACCGAGTCGATGTGCCCGAGGATCGCCGACAGCTCGGTCTCCGCCGCGAGGTACAGGCGGTCGGTGATCGCGCCGACCCGGTCGGCGCGCAGCCGCACCTGCTCGGCCGACTCCTCGCCGGTCACGTAGAGGACGTTCTCGGCGCCGCCCTCCTCGGCGCCGCCCTCGGCCGCGGTCGAGGCGAGCGCGGCGACCTCCAGCAGCAGCGTCGACTTCCCGATGCCCGGCTCCCCGGCCAGCAGCAGGACGGCCCCCGGCACGATGCCGCCGCCGAGGACGCGGTCGAGCTCGTCCAGGCCCGTGGGCCGCGTCCGCGCCGACCGGACGTCCACCTGCCCGATCGGCCGCGCCGGGGCGCTGACCGGGCCCGCGGACACGACCCGCGCCGGCGTGGCGGACGCCGCCTCGGTGACCGTCCCCCACGTCTGGCACTCGCCGCAGCGCCCGACCCACTTGGACGTCTGCCACCCGCACTCCGAGCACCGGTAGGCCGCCTTGGCCGTCTTCGCCTTCGCCATGCGCGGCAGCCTAGAGCCCGCCGCCGACAGTTACGCGGCGTGCGCCTTGCGGGCGCGTTCGATCAGGTCGCCGAGGTGGTCGGAGACGGTGCCCGGCCGTTCCAGCATGGCCATGTGGCCGGCGCCGGGGACGACCTCCAGCCGCGCGGACGGGACGCAGGAGGCGATCTTGAGGCTGTGCTCGACCGGGGTGAGCATGTCGTTCTCGCCGCCGATGACGAGGGCGTCGGCGCCGGCGAGGGACGCGCAGTCGCTGATGACGTCCGTCGTGATCATGGAGCGGAAGTAGTCGGCGAACGCGTCCATGCGGGTCTCGGTCATCATCTGCTCGGAGAAGGCGACCGCGGCGGGGCTGGCGTCCGGGCCGAAGGCGACGAGGTCCTCGACGAGGGTGGCGGCGTCGCGGCCGAGGTGGCGGACCCTCTCGATGGCGCCGGACCCGGCGCCGAGCGCGGCGAGGGCGCGCGGCAGGACGCGGTGGGTGGCGCGCGCGACGAGCGCGGGCATGCCGAGGGTGACCTCGCCGAGGGCGCCGGACGAGGTGCACAGCAGCCCGGTCGCGATGATCTTGCGTCCGACGAGGCCGGGGTTCTCGTCGCAGTAGCGCATGACCGTCATGCCGCCCATGGAGTGGCCGACGAGGACGACGGGCGTTTCGGCGGGGACGGTGGCCTCGATGACGGCGGCGAGGTCGGCGGCGAGGCGGGGGATCGCGTACCCGTCGCGGGCGCCGCCGTCGGAGCGGCCGTGGCCGCGATGGTCCCAGAAGACGAGCCGGCCGAGGCCGCGCAGGGCCTTGCGCTGGAAGTGCCAGGAGTCCTGGGTGAGGGTCCAGCCGTGCGAGAACACGACGGCGAGGTCGGTGCGGTCGGCGCCGTCGATCTCGGCGTAGAGGCGGGTGCCGTCCTCGGCCCGGACGGGGACGGGGCGGCCGCGCAGCGACCCGAACGGCTCGCCGGCGAAGGGGTCGGGGCGCAGCTGGAGCCGGCGCATGGCGCGGCGCTGGGCGACCAGCCCGGCCCCGGCGCCGGCCGCGCCGACGGCGGTGGCGGCGGCGAGGCCGCCGAGCGCTCTTCCAGCAGTGACACGGCCCATGGTCCGCACCTCCTGTATGACCGACCAGTCAGTAACTCAGGGGCAACGCCACCACAAATTAACGGCATAGTCCACCTCGGTGCCCGGATGTTCGCGCAGGCAGTCGTCCGCCAGCTCGGGCGGGAACTCGATGCGCAGGACGGCGGCGAAGTCGTCCCTGCTCTGGAACGACCACCGGATCGTCAGCGCCTCGCGGGAGAAGCCGCGCCGCGACCAGAACCGCTCGACGGCGGCCGGGTCGTATTCCGGCAGGCTGCGCCGGAACCAGCGGCCGAACGTGGAGCGGGTGGCGTCGTTGTCGATGATGAAGATCGCCCCGCCGCGCCGGACGACGCGCTCCAGCTCGCGGAGGCCCGGTTCGCAGCCCGGCCCGAAGAAGTACGCCCAGCGGGCGTGGACGACGTCGATCGAGGCGTCCGGAAGCGGCAACGCCTGCGCCGCGCCGACACGGACCGTGACGTTGGGGAGGCCGCGGGTGCGGCGCGCCGCCGCCGAGGCGAGCGCGGCGTGCGGCTCCACGCCGATCACGCGGCGCGCGGCCGCGGCGAAGAACGGCAGGTGGAAGCCGGTGCCGCAGCCGACGTCCAGGACGTCGGCGCCGTCCCACGGGCGGATGGCGCGCATCGCGCCGGCGAGCACGCCGTCGGGGTCGACGGCGCGGTTCTCCACCTCGTAGACCTGGGGAGAATTCCAGATGTTGGGGCTCGGCACGGCGCCCGGCGCGATCTCGGCCACGGCGACCGAGGGTAGTCGGCGCCGGGGGCAGAGCAATGAGGATCACTCCGGGCGGTTGTTTCATCACGGCCGCCGCCGCATAGGCTTTACCGTGCGAACCCGATGACCATCAGGCCCGATCACACCGTCGAGCGATCATTCCTGGCGAGGAAGCCTTGACCCCGCAGCACAACGGCGTCAGTACACCGGCTCTCCGGGTACCGGACGCGCCGATCACGCTCTCCACCGCGTCGGTCTACCCCGAGAAGGTACCGAGCGCGTTCGAGATCGCCGCGCTGCTGGGCTACGACGGCGTCGAGGTCATGGTCTCCACGGACGCCTCCTCGCAGGACCTGAACGTCCTGCGCCGGCTGTCCGACTACCACCAGGTGCCGATCAAGTCGATCCACGCGCCCTGCCTGCTGCTCACCCAGCGGGTGTGGGGGCGCGAGCCCTGGGGCAAACTCATCCGCTCCAAGGACGTCGCCGAGGCGCTGGGCGCCGAGGTCGTCGTCGTCCACCCGCCGTTCCGCTGGCAGCGCGACTACGCCAAGGAGTTCGTCGAGGGCCTCGCCCGCATGCAGGACGAGACGGACGTCCTGTTCGCGGTGGAGAACATGTTCCCGCTCAAGGCGCGCGGCGCCGAAGCGGGCATGTACCTGCCCGACTGGAACCCCGTCGACCAGGACTACCCGCACGTCACCCTCGACCTGTCCCACACCGCCGTGTCGGGGTCGGACGCCATCGACATGGCGGGCAGCCTGGGCGACCGGCTGCGGCACATCCACCTCGCCGACGGCGTGGGCATCACGAACAAGGACGAGCACCTCGTCCCCGGCCGGGGCAACCAGCCGTGCGGGGCGATGCTGGAGAACCTCGCCGAGGGCGGCTTCCGCGGGCACATCGTCCTGGAGGTCAACACCCGGCGGGCGTCCAGCCGCGTCGAGCGGATGGAGGACCTCGCCGAGGCCCTGGCGTTCGCCCGTCTGCACCTCGCGGCCGCCGACCGCACCTGGGAGGTCACGCCGGCCGGGGAGGTCACCCGCCGGGGCGCCCGGTGACCAGCACCGCCGCGCCGCGGGGCCGCCGGCCCGGCCCGACCGAGACCCGCGAGCAGATCCTGGCCGCCGCCCGCGAGCTGTTCGCCGAGAAGGGCTACGACGGCGCGTCGCTGCGCGCCATCGCCCGCGCCGCCGGCGTCGACCCCGCCCTCGTCCACCACTTCTTCGGCAACAAGGAGGGCGTGTTCATCGAGGCGATGCGCTTCCCGGTGGACCCGTCCGTCATCCTGCCGCGCGTCATGGCGGCCCCCCGCGACCGGGTCGGCGAGACGATGGTCCGCACGTTCCTGGACGTATGGGGGGACGACGACCGCCGCGCCCCCATGCTGGCGATGCTCCGCTCGGCGATGACGAACGAGCGGGCGGCGGCGCTGCTGCGCGAGTTCGTCTCGGTCGCCCTGTTCGGCCGCGCCCGGCAGGCCACCGAGGCGCCGCCGCTCGGCATCCAGGCGGCCGCCGGCCAGATGATCGGCCTGATGATCCTGCGCTACGTGCTGCGCATAGAGCCGCTGGCGTCCGCCTCCGAGGACGAGCTGATCGATCTGGTGGCGCCGACCATCCAGCGCTACCTGACCTCCTGACCCCCGCCCCGCACGCCCGCCGCGCGCGGGCCCATGCCCGGACCCCTTGACCGGGTTCGGGCGACGGCATAAATTCAACACATGATGAGTTCTAGCCCGGCGAGCGGCGCCGAGCCGGCCGTGAGCGTCCGCGACCTGCGGGTGGTGCGCGGCGGCCGCGAGGTGCTGCACGGGCTCACCTTCGACGTCCCGCGCGGCTCGGTCCTCGGGCTGGTCGGCCCGAGCGGCTGCGGGAAGACCACGCTGATCAGGGCGCTCGTCGGCGTCCAGATCGTGAAGAGCGGCACGGTGACCGTGCTCGGCGAACCCGCCGGGTCGGCCGGGCTGCGCCGCCGCGTCGGCTACGCGACGCAGTCCCCGGCCGTGTACGCCGACCTGACCGTCGCCGAGAACCTGCGCTACTTCGCGTCCGTGCTGCGCGCGCCCCGCTCGGACGTCGACCGCGTCATCGACGAGGTCGGGCTCGGCCGGAACCGCGACCAGACCGCCGCGACGCTGTCCGGCGGGCAGCTCAGCCGCGCCAACCTCGCCGTCGCGCTGCTCGGCGCGCCCGAACTGATCGTCCTGGACGAGCCGACCGTCGGCCTCGACCCCCTCCTGCGCCAGGAGCTGTGGGAGCTGTTCCGCGAACTCGCCGACCGCGGCGCCACCCTCGTCGTGACCAGCCACGTCATGGACGAGGCGGGCCGCACCGACCGCCTCCTCCTCATGCGCGAGGGCGTGATCCTCGCCGACGGCACCCCGGACGGGCTGCGCTCCCGCACCGGCACGGCCGACCTCGAAGCGGCGTTCCTGCACCTGATCACCGAGAAGACCGGGAGCCCGGCATGAGCGCGGCCGTCACGTTCGCCACGATGCGGCGCATCCTCGTGCAGCTCAGGCACGACCACCGCACGCTCGCGCTGCTGATCGCCGTCCCGACGCTGCTGATGGTCCTGCTGCGCTACGTGTTCGACCAGCCGATGCTGTTCGACCGGCTCGGGCCGATGCTGCTCGGCCTGTTCCCGTTCATCGTCATGTTCGTCGTGACCAGCGTCGCCACCCTCCGGGAGCGGACGAGCGGCACCCTCGAACGCCTGATGACCATGCCGTTCGGCAAGCTCGACCTGCTCCTCGGCTACGCGCTCGCCTTCGGCCTGCTCGCGCTCGTGCAGGTCGGGTTCGTGCTGGCGATCTCGCTGACCTGGCTCGGCCTCGACCTGAACGGCTCCTTGGGATCGCTGATCCTCGTCTCCGTGCTGGACGCGCTGCTCGGCATGTCGCTCGGCCTGTTCGCCAGCGCGTTCGCCCGGACCGAATTCCAGGCCGTCCAGTTCATGCCCGCGTTCGTCCTCCCGCAGATGCTGCTCTGCGGGCTGATCATGCCGCGCGACGACATGGCGACCTGGCTGAACGTGACCTCCGACGTCCTGCCCCTGTCGTACGCGGTAGAGGGCATGCAGGAGATCAGCGCCAGCCCCGACTTCACCGCCACCCTCACCCTCGACGTAACCGTCATAGCGGCGTTCACAGTCGTAGCCCTAATCCTGGGCGCAGTCACACTCCGTCGGCGTACGCCGTAACTCCGGGGGGGGGGGCGACCCCCCGGACCCCCCGTCAGCGACGCAGGCGATCCTCGCGACTTTGTTGCGGTTTCTGTGCCTGTTGCGGTTTGTGCGGGGTCGCTGCGGTCGCCTGCGTCGTCGGGCATGCCCGCTCCGGGCGCTAGAGCGCCCTCCGCGTGCCTGCCCGTGACCGCCGCTTCGGTCCGTGGCCACGGCTCGGGTCTGGTCCAAGAGGGTGTGAATTGTGCTCGTCCAAGAGGCGGCTGTGTTTGCCCAGGGGGGCGACCCCCTGGAACCCCCGTCAGCGACGCAGGCGATCCTCGCGACTTTGTTGCGGTCTGTCGTGCCTGTGACGGGCGTGTGCGGGGTCGCTGCGGTCGCCTGCGTCGCCGGGCATGCCCGCTCCGGGCGCTGGAGCGCCCTCCGCGTGCCTGCCCGTGGCCGCCGCTTCGGTCGGTGGCCACGGCTCGGGCCTGGTCCAAGAGGGTGTGAATTGTGCTCGTCCAAGAGGCGGCTGTGTTGGTCCAGGTGGCGACCTCTGGAAGCCCCGTTGGCGGCGCAGGGCATGCCCGTGGTGGGCGCTTCGGTTGGTGCTCCTGGTCTGGTCCAAGAGGGTTTCGATCGTGCTCGTGCAAGAGGTGCCGGGGGGTGTGGCACTGGTGTTGGGTGCGGTGGCGCTCCGCCGGCGTATTGCGTGTATCTAGGGGGCGACCCGTGAAGGGGGGTTCTGGTTTACCTGGGTGGGGGTGTTGCGCCTTAATCGGACAGGTGGGTTGAAGTGGGCCATCCCTGGTCGATCGTGCTGGTAGCTTCTGCGCCATGACCGCGCCAGATCATCCCGGACCGCGGCCGCCGCAGCGGGCCGACCAGGGCCCGCAGGCACCGGCGGCCGCTCAGGCCACCGAGGCCCCCGCGGGGCCCGACAACTCCGGCGGCGACGCCGGCGACGCGTTCTGGGCGGCTGCCGACGGTGCGGAGCGCAAGCGCAAGCGGCGGTGGCCGCGCGTCCTGATCGCGATCGGGGTGTTCGTCGCGCTGCTCGTGGCCGGCGTCGGCGGGCTGCTGTGGCAGCGCCAGTCGTCCTACAACGGCAACATCGACCGGATCAAGGGCGTGATGCCGACCGACCAGGCGAACCGCCCGGGGCCGAACGTGGAGGGCACCGAGAACTGGCTGCTCGTCGGGTCGGACTCGCGGGCCGACGCGCCGACGACCGGGGAGGGCAACCAGGTCTGGAAGCCGGGGCAGCAGCGCACCGACACGATCATGCTGCTGCACCTGCCGGCGGACCGGAAGAAGGCGTACATCATCTCGTTCCCGCGCGACTCGTGGGTCGAGATCCCCGGCTACGGCAACCAGAAGATCAACGCGGCGTTCTCGTTCGGCGGGCCGAAGCTGCTGATCGAGACGATGGAGAACCTCACCGGCATCCGGATCGACCACTACGGCGCGATCGACTTCGAGGGGTTCAAGGCGATGACGGACGCGCTCGGCGGCGTCACCGTCAACATCAAGCAGAGCGTGTACGACCCGGCGCGCAAGAAGCAGTGGACGGCCGGCAAGCAGAAGCTGAACGGCGAGGAGGCGCTCCTGTTCGTCCGGCAGCGCTACAACCTGCCCAACGGCGACTTCGACCGGATCAAGCGGCAGCAGGCGTTCCTCAGCGCGCTCGCCAAGCAGGCCGCCGCCCGCGGCACGCTCACCAACCCGCTGAAGCTCGACCGGTTCCTGTCCGCGCTGTCCAAGTCGATCAGCGTGGACGAGGGCGTGTCGGCGGGCGACCTCCGCTCGCTGGCGCTGAGCATGCGCAGCGTCCGGGTGTCGGACGTGACGTTCATGACGCTCCCGCACAAGGGCACCGGCATGCGCGGCAAGCAGAGCGTGGTGTTCGTGGACGGCGCGAAGGCGAAGCAGCTGTTCGACGCCGTCAAGACCGCGCAGATGCAGGACTACGTCAAGCAGCACGGAGGCGGCGACAACCTCGGCACCGTTTCGTGATCGCCGGGCTTAACCTGGGACGAGGAGGTCCAGGGAGCAAGGGGTGCGCACAGTGCTTCGACAGGCGTTGCTCGTCGCGTCGCGCAGTGACGGCGCGCGCAAGGTCGTGGAGACCGCGCCGTTCACCGGCGACGTCGTCCGCCGCTTCATCGCGGGCGAGACGATCGAGGACGCGGCGCGCGTCACCGACCGGCTGACCGGCGAAGGGCTGCTCGTCACCCTGGACGTCCTCGGCGAGGACACGCACGACAAGGGACGCGCCGAGGCGAACGTCGCCCAGTACATCGAGCTGCTGGAGCGGCTCGGCGCCGCCGGGCTCGGCACGCGCGCCGAGGTGTCGCTGAAGCTCTCGGCCGTCGGGCAGACCTTCGACGAAGACCTCGCCATGGAGAACGCGAGGCGGGTGTGCGAGGCCGCCAGGTCCGCCGGTACGACGGTCACGCTCGACATGGAAGAGCACACGACCGTCGACTCGACCCTGCGGATCGTCCACGAGCTGCGGCGCGACTTCCCCGATGTGGGCGCTGTCGTCCAGGCGTACCTGCGGAGGGCGGAGGAGCACTGCGCGGAACTGGCCTATGAGGGGTCGCGGGTGAGGCTGTGCAAGGGCGCGTACTCGGCGCCCGCGGCGGTGGCCTTCACCGACCGGGAAGAGGTCGACAAGTCGTTCGTCCGCTGTATGAAGGTCCTGATGGCGGGCAAGGGCTACCCGATGCTCGCCACGCACGACCCCCGGCTCATCGACATCGCCGGAGCGCTGTCGGTCCTGCACGAGCGCGACGCCGACACGTTCGAGTACCAGATGCTCTACGGCGTCCGCCCGCAGGAGCAGCGCCGGCTGGCCGCGCAGGGCGCGCAGGTCCGCGTCTACGTCGCCTTCGGGCGCGAGTGGTACCCGTACCTCATGCGGCGCCTGGCCGAACGCCCCGCCAACCTCCGCTTCTTCGTGCGCTCCCTCGCCGGACGGTCGTGACCCGCCCGGCACTAAGCTGGACCGGTCGTTGAAGCCGCACGTCAAGGTAAGCCGATGATCGCGATTCTGGGTGCCGGGAAGATGGGCGAGGCGCTGCTGTCCGGGGTGCTCCGGGCCGGCCGCCGCCCGTCCGAGCTGATGGCGACCGCGCGCCGGGAGGAGCGGGCCGCGCTGCTGCGCGAGCGGTACGGCATCGAGATCGTGCCGAACGCGGAGGCCGCCGCGAAGGCCGAGACGCTGGTCCTCGCGGTCAAGCCGCAGGACATGGGCGCCCTGCTGGACGAGATCGGCGCGCACGTCCCGCCCGGGCGGCTGGTGATCTCGATGGCGGCGGGCATCACGACCGGGTTCATCGAGGCGCGGCTGCCGGAGGGCGTGCCCGTCGTCCGCGTCATGTCGAACACGCCCGTGCACGTGGACGAGGCGATGAGCGTGATCTCGCCCGGCTCGCACGCGGCGGAGGAGCACCTGAAGCTGGCCGAGGAGCTGCTCTCCCCGGTCGGGAAGGTGCTGCGCATCCCCGAGTCGCTGCAGGACGGCGCGACGGCCCTGTCCGGCAGCGGCCCGGCGTACTTCTACTACCTGGTCGAGGCGATGGTGGACGCGGGCATCCTGCTCGGCATGCCGCGCGCCGCCGCGCTGGAGATGGTGATCCAGTCGGCCGTCGGCGCGGCGATCATGCTCCGCGACTCCGGCGAGCACCCGGTGCTGCTGCGCGAGGCGGTCACCTCCCCGGGCGGGACGACGATCTCGGCGATCCGCGAGCTGGAGCGGCACGGCGTCCGCGCGGCCGTCCTGGAGGCCATCGAGGCCGCCCGCAACCGGGGGCGCGAACTCGCGAGCGGCTGAACCGGTTCCCACGAAAAGTTCATCTTTGAACTGAGCCGGTGCGGGGGGTCCGTTCGTGTTAGGGGTATGGGACTCATACTCCGCCTGATCGTCGCCGCCGGGCTGGCGGCGGACGCCATCGTGCACTGGATGTTCGCGCCCGACATGGCCTATGTCGAGGGCGGGTCCATCGGCGGCGACGATCTCTTCCGGATCCAGGCGGCGGTCGCCGGGGTGGTCGCCGTCGTCGTCCTCACCTACGGCACCCGGTGGGCGTACGCGCTGGCGCTCCTGGTGGCGGGGAGCGCGGCCGGCGCCGTCGTCCTCTACTACTACGCCGACCCCGGGGTGCTCGGGCCGCTGCCCGACATGCACGAGCCCGTCTGGTACCTCGACAAGACGATCAGCCTCGTCGGCGAGGGCGGCGCCGCGCTGGCCGCCCTCGCCGGATTCTTCGTCGCGGGCGGCCGGCGCCGCGAGGAGGAGGACGAGATGTTCGAGCGCGAGCCCGCCGGCCGGTTCTGACCGCACCCGCCTTCGACAGGGGCAGGGCGGGTGCGGGCGGGATCAGGCCGCCTCGGTCCGGCCGGGGGAGGTGTGGTGCGTGACCGAGCAGATGAACTCGGCCGCCTCGCGCATCGCCTCGCCGGCCTCGGGCAGCACGCGGTTCAGGATCTGGAAGACGTGCATCTGGCCGTCCCAGACCTGGAGGTCGCAGTCGGCGCCGGCGCTGCGCAGCGCGTCCGCGAACGCCTCGGCCTCGGTGCGCAGCACCTCGGCGCCGCCGACCTGGATGAGGACGGGCGGCACGTCCGTCCAGGCGCAGGTGAGCAGGGCCAGCCGCGGGTCGTCGAATCCGGCCGGCCCCACCACGAGGCGGGCGACCCGGCGCGCCGACGCGGCGCTGATGTACGGGTCGCGGGCGCCGTCCTGCGCCTGAGCGGAGAGCTCGCAGGTCAGGTCGACCCACGGGGAGAACAGGGCGAGCCCGGCCGGGGCCGGCAGGTCCAGCCGGCAGATCTCCCCGGCGAGCACGGCGGCGAGGTGCCCGCCGGCCGAGTCGCCCGCGATCACGATGCCGGACGCGGGGACGCCGCGCGCGAGCAGCCAGCGGTAGGCGGTGACGGCGTCCTCCAGCGGCGCCGGGAACGGGTGCTCGGGCGCCAGCCGGTACCGGGGGGCGAGGACCGGCAGGCCCGTGTCGTGCGCGAGCCGCGACGTGATCGGCCGGTGGGTGCGCGGCGAGCAGGCCACGTATCCGCCGCCGTGCAGGTAGAGGACGGCGCCGCCGGGCGGTCCCTCGGGGGCGTCCCGGGGGAAGAGCCACTCGCCTTTGACCGGGCGTTCGCCGAGGTCCCCGCCGGGCCGCTCGTTCAGCCCCTCGATCCGCACCCCTCCGCAGGGCCGCATCAGTAAGGAGGCCGCGTCCACCGTGGAGCGGGCCGTCCGGATCCCGGTGGCATGGCCCGGGAGGTAGTGCAGGAGAGGCCGGACGCCCAGCCGCAGAGCGCTGCTGATCGCACGGCTGCGCACGCTCGGGCTGTCCATGTACCCCCCTTTGGTATTTTGACGTCGTGCGATCGGTATGCCCGTTTTTGGGCAGTAATTCACGTCACAGTCCGGATCGGCGGCCCGCGTGAGCCGGGTCACGTGACGCTCGCGATACCGTGAGGCCATGAGCAGTACCGATTCGTCCCGGTCCTCCCCGCCCGAGAACTGCGGACTCGAGATCTTCTGGGACGAGCGGCTCATCTCCTACGACTTCGGCCCCGGCCACCCCATGAACCCCGTCCGGGTCGAGCTGACGATGGCGCTGGCCCGCGAGCTCGGCGTGCTGGACCGTCCCAACGTGCGCGTGTCGCCGTTCGAGGCGGCCGGCGACAAGCTGCTCGGGCTCGTCCACGAGGAGTCCTACATCGCGGCGGTCAAGCACGCCGGCGCGACCGGGCTGCCCGACGCCCGGCACGGCCTCGGCACCACCGACAACCCGATCTTCCTCGGCATGCACGAGGCGTCGGCGCTGGTCGCGGGCGCGTCGGTGGCCGCGGCCGAGGCGGTGTGGAACGGCGGGGCCGAGCACGCCGCCAACATCTCCGGCGGCCTGCACCACGCGCTCAGCGGCGCAGCCAGCGGGTTCTGCGTCTACAACGACCCGGCCATCGCGATCGCGTGGCTGCTGGAGAACGGCGCCGAGCGCGTCGCGTACGTCGACATCGACGTCCACCACGGCGACGGCGTCCAGGCCGCGTTCTACGACGACCCGCGCGTGCTGACGATCAGCCTCCACGAGACGCCGCGCACCCTGTTCCCCGGCACCGGCTTCCCCGACGAGACGGGCGCGGAGGGCACGTCCGTCAACATCTCGCTGCCGCCCGGCACCGGAGACCGGCCGTGGCTGCGCGCGTTCGACGCGATCATCCCGCCGCTGCTGCGCCGGTTCCGCCCCGACGTCCTCGTGACGCAGCAGGGCGCCGACGGGCACGCGCTCGACCCGCTCGCGCACCTCATCCTCAGCGTGGACGGGCAGCGCACGGCGTACTCGCTGCTGCACCGGCTGGCGCACGAGACCGCGGGCGGCCGGTGGGTGCTCACCGGAGGCGGCGGCTACGAGCTGGTCCAAGTGGTGCCGCGCGCCTGGACGCACCTGCTCGCCGAGGCGGCGGGCGGGCCGATCCCGCCGGGCACGGCGACCCCGGAGGAGTGGCGCGACTTCGTCCGGGAGCGGACCGAGGAGATCGCCCCGCGCCGGATGACGGACGGCACGGACGTGGTGGAGGTCAACCGCTGGGGGGACGGCTACGATCCGGCGAGCCCGATCGACCAGGCGATCCTGGCGACGCGCCGGGCGGTGTTCCCCGAGCACGGCCTCGACCCGATGACCGACGAGTGAGGCACGCACCCGTGGAACCCGCCCCCGTGAAGCCCGCGCCGACCCGTGACGAGCTGCGCGCCCACCTCGTCCGGACGATGATCGCCGGCGACGTGGCGACGCCGCGCCAGAACAACCTGCTGCACTACCGGCGGATGGCCGCCGGGCACCCGTACTACCAGTTCGGCCTGGAGCTGAAGCCGACGTGGACGGAGCGGACCGTCCTGGAGATGATGGTCGAGCGCTGCGGCGTCAACCCCGACCCCAGGCACCTGTACGGGGACGACACCATCGACCCGGACATCACGCTCGACACCCTTGAGGCGATGGGCGACCGCATCGGCCTCGCGGCCCGCCGCAAAGAGAACGTGGTCCTCGCGACCGGCCATCCGGCGACGCTGACGCCCCTGTACCGGGCGATAGCGCGGGCGCTGGACGAGGCCGGCTGCCGGGTGCTGGCGCCCGCGGCGGGCTGGACGTACGAGATCGAGACCGGCTACGGCGGCGCGGACCTGCGCCGCATCGTCTACGCCGAGCCGGGCGTCGCGATGCTGGAGGGCGACGACTACCGGACCCACCACACGCACGACCCGCACCCGATGGAGGCCATGCTCCGGGAGCTGGCTTCTAGCGCCTCTGACGGATCTCCGGAGGCTAAACCTGATATTTGGCCGGATCTGGCCATCGCTGATCACGGCTGGGCCGGAGCCGCCGGTCAGGCGGGCATCGACACCGTGGGGTTCGCGGACTGTAACGACCCGGCGCTGTTCGCCGGGGCCGCCGAGGGCAAGATCGACGTGGTCGTGCCGCTCGACGACGGCATCTCCGCGCAGCACTACGCGCCGCTGACCGCCTACATCCTTGATCGTGCCGGTCTGTCCACTTTCGATTGACTTCCCTTACCTGCGCGCCGGGCCGCTCTGGCGCCCGGCCGTCCTGTCACTGCGTGTGACAGGGCTGCCGTAACGGGGCGCATGGGCTTGCGCAGCGCCATCGGGAACGGCGGAACCGCAGGTCAGCGCGGGGTTGTGGTTGACAACCGTTCGCCCTGGCACGCGTAGTGCCGTCACGTTCGCGCTGCGTACGGGCTCAGCACTGTCACCCGCGAGTCAGGTCAGGATACGGAAATGTGCGGAACTCCCCTCTTGCGACTGCCGATACGCGATTTACGCTGGAGGAAGTACACGTGCGTGATCAAAGTCACCCGAAGGGCCGGTGCGCGGCACGTGTGGAAGAGGGCGTCCGATGACCTCAGGCGAGCGACCTCTGAGTGAGGTCAGGTTCCTGACCGTGGCCGAAGTGGCGGCGGTCATGCGGGTGTCCAAGATGACCGTCTACCGCCTCGTCCACTCGGGCGAGCTCCCCGCGATCCGCGTGGGGCGCTCGTTCCGGGTTCCCGAGCAGGCCGTTCACGACTACCTGCGCGACGCGTACATCGAAGCCGGATAGCGGGTAAGGGCGGGGCATGAGCAACGACCCCGCCGCATACTCACCACCCGGCCGTGCAGGGGGCGTCGGAGCGATCCCCCCGGACCGCTCCGAAGCTGGGGATGCAGGACGAGGACCGGCCGGCGGCCGCCGAGCCGCCGGAGCCGGCGTCGGGGGAACGGGGGCTGCGCCTCCGCCCGCCCCGATCCGGCGAGTCGGTCCGGACACCGAGCGGGACGGGCAGCCGACGCGGGTGCCCGCCCCGGTGCGACGGTGCCCGGCGCCGTGCGACGCGCGGTGCCGGACGCCGCGTCGCGAACGCGCCGTGCGCCGGTACGGGACGGGCCGCGGCGTGATCTCCGTTCGTTCGGCGGTAGTCTTGGGCGGCGGACCGTGCGCGCTCACCGAGCCCTGCTCTTCTGCGGGCTTCTCCGCGGCACGTTCGTCTCCTGCACATCACCCGATTCGCCGAGCGAGGTCCCGTGGGCTCTGTCATCAAGAAGCGCCGCAAGAGGATGGCCAAGAAGAAGCACCGCAAGCTGCTGAAGAAGACGCGTATCCAGCGCCGCAACAAGAAGTGATCACGCCGGCAACTCAGCCGTGAAGGGGTGGGGCGCACAGTGTCCTCCATGCCCGCCGCCGCGGCCCGTGTCGTCCTCGTCACGGGCGTCTCCCGTTTCCTGGGGGCGCGGGTCGCGAACGCCCTGCAGGCGGACCCGGGCATCGAGCGGGTCATCGGCGTGGACACGGTGCCGCCCGTGGAGTCCCTGGGGCGCACCGAGTTCGTCCGCGTGGACATCCGCACGCCCGGCATCGCGAAGATCATCGCATCGGCCGGGGTGGACACGGTGGTCCACCTCAACCTGGTGACCTCTTCGAGCGCCCCCCGGGCGAAGGTGAAAGAGCTCAACATCATCGGCACGATGCAGCTGCTCGCGGCCTGCCAGCGCTCGCCCGACATGCGCAAGCTCGTCGTGCGGTCCTCGGCCGCCGTGTACGGGTCGTCGCCGATGGACCCGGCCGTCTTCACCGAGCGGGACGAGCCCGTCGAGCCGCCGAGGACGGGCTACGCCAAGGACGCCGTCGAGGTGGAGGGCTACGTCCGCGGGCTGATGCGGCGCCGCTCCGACCTCACCGTGTCGGTGCTGCGGTTCGCGAACTTCCTCGGCCCGGGCGTCGACTCCCCGTTCACCCGGTACCTGCACCTGCCGGTCGTCCCGACCGTGCTGGGCTTCGACCCGCGGCTGCAGTTCGTCCACGAGGACGACGGAGTCGAGGTGCTGCACCGCATGACCACCGAGGACCACCCCGGCTGCTACAACGTCGCCGGGGACGGCGTGCTGCTGCTCTCCCAGGCGCTGCGGCGCGCCGGACGGCCCTACGTGCCCGTCCCGGCGCCGTCGCTCTCGGTGCTCGGCGACATGGGCCGCCGGTTCGCGGGCCTGTCCGGGTTCTCGCCCGAGCTGCTGCGGTGGCTGACGTACGGCCGGGTCATCGACACCACCGCACTGGAGAACGAGCTGTCGTGGCGTCCCAAGTACAGCTCCGAGGCGGCCTTCGCCGACTTCGCCGCGGCCCAGGGCCTCGGCCGCGGCCGGCTGACGGGCCTGCTCGGACGCACCTGAAGGGGGACCGCGGATGATGAACGCCCACCACGCCGACGACGGGGACGAGGGCGCGCAGGTCATCCGGCTGGCCACCGGCCACCACCGGGAGGAGTCCGCCGACTCCGAGCCGGAGCAGAGCCCGCTGGAGCGGACCCTCGCGTCCGGGCTCGCGTTCCTGCGCCGCCGGCTGGCCGGCGAGTACGAGGTGGACGAGTTCGGCTTCGACCCCGAGTTCAACTCCACGATCCTGCTGCCGCTCGCCCGCGCCCTGTACGAGCACTGGTTCCGCGTCGAGCTCGCCGGGCTGGAGAACGTCCCGGAGGGCGGCGCGCTGCTCGTCGCGAACCACTCGGGCACCATCCCGCTCGACGCGCTGATGCTGACGGTCGCGCTGCACGACAACGCCGACCGGTGCGTCCGGCTGCTCGGCGCCGACCTCGTCTACCAGATCCCGGTGCTCGGCCACCTCGCCCGCAAGGCCGGCCACACCCTCGCCTGCCAGGCCGACGCCGCCCGCCTCCTCGGCAAGGGCGAGCTGGTCGGCGTCTTCCCGGAGGGCTTCAAGGGCATCGGCAAGCCGTTCGCCGAGCGGTACAAGCTGCAGCGCTTCGGCCGCGGCGGCTTCGTCGGCACCGCGCTGCGCGCCGGCGTCCCCATCGTCCCCTGCGCCATCGTCGGCGCCGAGGAGATCTACCCCAAGATCGCCGACCTGCGCCCGCTGGCCCGGCTGCTCGGCCTCCCGTACTTCCCGATCACGCCGACGTTCCCGCTGCTGGGCCTCGGCGGCCTCGTCCCGCTGCCGTCCCGCTGGGTGATCCAGTTCGGCGAGCCCATGACGCTGGACGAGTACGACCCCGGCGACGCCGACGACCCGATGACGGTGTTCGAGATCACCGACCACGTCCGCGAGAACATCCAGCACATGCTGTACGAGGCGCTGCTGCGCCGCGGCCCCGCGTTCCTGTGAACCGGCCCGAGGGCCGGCGCAGCGGGAGGACGCGACCGATCGGTCAGCTGGCGCGGTAGTGGCGGCGGAGGGCGATTCCGGCCGCCACGCCGCCCGCCAGGGCGCCCGCTCCGGCGGCGGCCGGGAGCGCGACCATCGTGACCTTGCGGCCGGTGCGGAAGTCGTGGATCGGCCAGCCGTTCTCCTTGGCGTGGGCGCGCAGCTCGGCGTCGGGGTTGACGGCGTGCGGGTGCCCGACGGCCGTCAGCATCGGCAGGTCGTTGATCGAGTCGCTGTAGGCGGAGCAGCGGGCGAGGTCGAGGCCCTCGCGGTGGGCGAGCGCGCGGACCGCCTCCGCCTTCGCCGGCCCGTGCAGCAGGTTCCCGACGAGCCGCCCGGTGTAGACGCCCTCGCGGGTCTCGGCGACGGTGCCGAGCGCGCCGGTCAGGCCGAGGCGGTGCGCGATCGTCCGGGCGACCTCGACGGGCGTGGCGGTGACGAGCCACACCTGCTGGCCGGCGTCGAGGTGCTGGAGGGCGAGGGTGCGGGTGCCGTGCCAGATGCGGTCGGCCATGACCTCGTCATAGATCTCCTCGCTGAGCGTGACGATCTGGTCGACCCGCTGCCCGGCGACGAACGCGAGCGCGGCCTCCTTGGCGCTGCCGATGTGCTCGGAGTTCTCGGTGCCGCGCATCCGGAACAGGGCCTGCCCCCACGCGAACATCGCGAGGTCGCGCATGGTGAACAGCTTGCGGGCGGCGAGCCCGCGCGCGAAGTAGTAGATGGACGCGCCGCGCATCATCGTGTTGTCGACGTCGAAGAACGCGGCCGCCGCGGGGTCGGGCGCGGGGAGCGGGCCCGGAGGGGCCGCGGCCGCGGCGGCGGCCTCCCCGGCGCTCTTGTGGTCCACGTCGCGCTGCCAGAATCGCCGCATGAGGCGAACTCTAGTCAACCGCCTCCCCGCGGCCGCCGTCCCGGCGGTGATTGCGACACTCTTCACTTCTGTCGTTCGCGGCCGCCATCAGCCGTTCGCGCAGCACTTCACGGAACCGCGGATCCGGCCCCGTCCCGCCGACCCGCAGCCGGGCCAGCGCGTTCCCCCGCTCGACGCCTCTTCCTCGCCTCGTCTTCACAGCCCGGTTCTCATCGGCCGCTCCCTTGCGGAATCCGGGCGCAACGCGCCCCTGCCCGCACAAACGAGCGGGCGGCGCGGCGGGTTACGGCCCGGCAATCAATTGGTAGATAGTCTAATAAGGTTCCGCCGCCGCGCGTCAACGACGCAGGTCGTCGGGGAGCATGCGGCCGAGCGACCGGACCGCGCGGTACTGCAGCGCCTTGATCGCGCCCGGCTTCTTGCCCATGATCAGCGCGGTCTCGGCGACCGACAGGCCGTGCAGGAAGCGCAGCACGACGCACTCCTGCTGCTCGGACCCGAGCCGCCGGACGGCCAGCAGCAGCGTCCGGTTGGTCATGGCGTCCAGGACGGCCCGCTCCGGCCCCTCCTGGTGGCGGTCCCCGTTCCGGCGTTCCGGCTCGATCAGCTCGGCGGTGCAGACCTCCAGCCGGTAGCGGCCGGACTTGAAGTGGTCGGCGACCAGGTTCCGGGCGATCGTCACCAGCCAGGCGCCGAAGTCCTTGCCCTGCCAGTGGAAGTCGCAGATCCGGCGGAGCGCGCGCAGGAACGTCTCGCTCGTCAGGTCCTCGGTGAGGGAGTGCGTTCCGACCCGGTAGTAGATGTACCGGTAGACGAGTTCGACGTAGTGGTCGTACAGGGAGCCGAAGGCGTCGGCGTCGCCGTCCCGGGCGCGGAGCACCAGCGCCTTGAGGACCTCCGCCCGGTCGGCCCCGGGCTCGCCGGGGCGGGCGTCGCGGGGCCGGGTACGCCAAAGAAGCGGGACGACCCCGGCGTCGAGGGTCAAGCTGCTCATGCAGTTCTCCTCGGGGCGTACGCGACCTCCGGCGTGATCTGCCACTCTAGATACCGGAAGGTACGGGAGGCAATGGCCGTTCCACGGCCCGACCCCCCGCCCCGCGCGCCTCTTCGGCGGCGCGGTTACCCGTCGGCCCCCGCCATCGGGCACCATTAGGCGCGATGGTCGATGCTCTTCTCGCGCTTCTGGCGACCCTTGGTGCCCTGGCGGCCACCGGGTTGCTGATCCAGCGCGCCCAAAAGGACCGGCTGCTCTACCTCATCGCCTGGTCGTTCACCCAGGTCGGGCTGACGCTCGCGCTGCTGTGCATGGCGGTCGGCTTCATGGCGGGGTTCAATGGCGCGCTGTTCCGCGTCATGGAGCTCGGCGCCGCGCTGATCGGGCCGGTCTGGCTCGCGCTCGGCATGATCGAGCTGATCGCGCGGTACGTGCAGGTGCGGTTCGCCGCCTGGCTGTTCGCGATCTCCTACACGGTCGTCGCGATCGTCATCCTGATCCTGGACCCGCTCAAGGGCTCGCTGTCCAAGAGCCTGCCCAAGCCGAGCGCCACCTACGACGCGCTGCCGCTGCTGCTGATCGACGGCGCGCACGTCGTCGCGGTGATCTCGCTGGCCGCGTGCACCGGGGTCACCGCGTGGCTGGCGAGCAAGCAGGACCAGGAGGCCGCCGAGCTGCTCATCCCGGTCGCGCTGGTCGCGCTCGCGGGCGTCCTCGTGGTCAGCGGCACCCGCGGGTTCCTGCCCGCGCCGCTCGCGGTGATCGCCGTCGGCGCCGCCGCGGGCCTGGTCTGGTACGGCGCGATGCGCACGATCCCCGTCTACGACGAGGACGAGGGCTACGACGACTACGCCGGCCAGGGCGGCTACGCCGACGAGCCCGCGACCGGCTACGAGGAGCAGGCGTACGCGGGCAAGGCCGAGCCCGTCCCCGCGCCGACGCCGTCCCCGGAGCCGCGGCGCGGGGAGCTGCGGTTCCCCGAGCCGGCCGCCGAGGAGCTGCGCTTCCCGTCCGACAACCCGGCCGGGCCCACCGCCGTCGACGGCCTGGGCGCCGCCGGGGCACCCGCCGGCGCGCCGCCGGTGGGCGGGGAGCTGGCGAACGCGTGCGGCCAGATCACCGTCTACACGCTGCTGGACGGGCGCGAGGAGGCCTTCGACCGGCTCGCCGCCGACCTGGTGAAGGCGGCGCTCGCCACCGAGCCGGACACGGTGATCTTCGCCTGCCACGAGGTGGTCGGCGGCCCCACGCAGCGGATCTTCTACCAGCTGTTCCGGGACGAGGCGGCGTTCGCCGCGCACCGCGGGCAGGCGCACCTGCGCCGATTCCTCGCCGAGTCGCGCACCCACGTGCTGGCCACGAACGTGATCGAGCTGAGGCTCGGCGCCGCCAAGGTGCCGCTGCCGGCGCCCGACTTCCCGGGGCGGTGACATGGCGGACGAGATCGTGATCACACTGCTCGGCAAGCCGGGCTGCCACCTGTGCGACGAGGCCCGCGCGGTGATCGAGCGCGTCGCGGCCGACATGGGCGTGGCGTGGGAGGAGCGCGACATCACCCGGTCGGAGGCCGACTACGAGCGCTACTGGGAGCAGATCCCGGTCACGCTGGTCAACGGCGTCCAGCACGACTTCTGGCGCGTCGACGAGGCCCGCCTCCGCGGCGCCGTCGCCGCGCTCCGCTGAGCCGCGGGTGTCGCGTCGGTCACATCCGAACGACATTCGGATTGCCTGCGCCTACGCTGTAAGTCCCTAGTGGGCGGCCGTTCCGCGGTGCCGTCCGGGCCCTGCGACCGGGGGGTGACTTTGTGCGCGTGTTCACAAAGGCTTAACCTGGTGGGCAGCCCTGGGGCGGGCGGGCCGCGGTCGTCCGGCCGCGTCGAGCCGCGCGAGCCGGGGCGAGGGGTGCGCCGATCACCCCGTCCCCAGCGTCGAGCCCGAAGAGCAGGCCGTGACACCTCGACAGAACCGGCACCGCGACCGAGCGGGCCGCGGCATCCCCGAAGCCACCGTGGCGCGGCTCCCCGTGTACCTGCGCGCCCTCACCGGGCTGCAGGAGCGCGGCGTCGCGACCGTCTCCTCCGAGGAGCTGGCGGCGGCGGCCGGGGTCAACTCCGCCAAGCTGCGCAAGGACCTGTCCCACCTCGGCTCCTACGGGACGCGGGGCGTCGGCTACGAGGTCGAGTACCTCGTCTACCAGATCTCCCGGGAGCTGGGCCTCACGCAGGACTGGGTGGTCGCGATCATCGGGGTCGGTAACCTGGGCCGTGCGCTGGCCGGCTACGGCGGTTTCGCGTCCCGCGGCTTCCGCGTGGCGGGCCTGCTCGACGCGGACGACGCCATCGTCGGCCAGGAGATCGCCGGAATGACGGTGCAGCACACGGACCGGCTGGAGGACATCATCGCGACCCACGGCGTGTCCATCGCCGTGATCGCGACCCCCGCGAGCGCTGCCCAGGGGGTGTGCGATCGCGTGGTCGCCGCGGGCGTGACCAGCGTGCTGAACTTCGCCCCCGTCGTCCTGTCGGTGCCGGACGGCGTCGACGTGCGCAAGGTCGACCTGTCCATCGAGCTGCAGATCCTCGCGTTCCACGAGCAGCGCAAGGCGGGCGGGCCGGACGGGCTCGCCCCGCTGGCCGCGGGCGACGCGCCGCCGGGCACGTCCCAGTACGTAGAGACGGTCGAGGCATGAATCGGACGATCCTGAGCGAGGACGCGGCATGAGCATTCTGGTGGTGGGGCTCAGTCACCGCAGCGCGCCCGTGGCGGTGCTGGAGCAGGCCTCGGTGGCCGGAGACGACCTGGTCAAGTTGCTGCACGCGGTCCACGACTCCGCCAACATCGCGGAGGCCGCGATCGTCTCGACGTGCAACCGGGTCGAGATCTACGCGGTGGTCGACAAGTTCCACGGCGGCGTCTCGGCGATCTCCGAGCTGCTGGCGCTGCACTCCGGCGTCCCGCTGGACGACCTGGCGCGGCACCTGTACGTCCACTACGAGGAGCGGGCCGTCCAGCACGTGTTCGCGGTGGCGTGCGGGCTGGAGTCCATGGTCGTCGGCGAGGGGCAGATCCTCGGCCAGATCCGGCAGGCGTTCAAGCTCGCGAAGGACGAGGGCACGCTCGGCCGCGACCTGCACGACGTCCTGCAGCAGTCGCTGCGGGTGGGCAAGCGCGCCCACCACGAGACCGGCATAGACAAGGCCGGCGCGTCGCTGGTCAGCGTGGGGCTGGACGTCGCCGCCCGGCACCTCGGCCCGCTGGACGGCGTCCACGCGCTGGTCGTCGGCGCCGGTTCGATGAGCTCGCTGGCCGCGGCCACGCTGTCCCGCGCGGGAGCGCGGGAGGTGGTGGTGGCCAACCGCACCCACGGGCGGGCGGTCCGCCTCGCCGAGTCGCTGGACGTCCCGTCCCGCGCGATCGAGCTGTCCGCGCTGGACGTCGCCCTGGCGGACGCCGACCTCGTGGTGTCGTGCACCGGCGCCACCGGCCTGGTGGTGACGGCCGGGCAGCTGACCGCGCGCGGCGTCGGGGACGACGGGCGACGCCGCTTCTTCCTCGACCTGGCGCTGCCGCACGACGTCGAGCGCGCCGTCCGCGACCTGGACGGCGTGGAGCTGGCCGGGCTGGACGACCTGCGCACCGAGCAGGAGGCGGCGAAGGCGATCGGCCCGGCGGCCGTGGACGCGGTCCGGCGGATCGTGTGCGAGGAGGTCGAGGCGTTCCTCAGCGCGGCCCGCGCCGCGGCGGTCGCGCCGACCGTCGTCGCGCTGCGCAGCATGGCCGCCGAGGTGGTGGACGCGGAGCTGTCCCGGCTGGCGGGCCGGCTGCCCGACCTCGGCGACCGGGCCCGCGGGGAGATCGAGCAGACCGTACGGCGCGTGGTGGACAAGCTGCTGCACGCGCCGACCGTCCGGGTCAAGGAGCTGGCGTCGGCGCCGGGCGGCGACTCCTACGCCGACGCGCTGCGCGAGCTGTTCGACCTGGACCCGAAGGCGCCCGAGGCCGTGGCCCGCGCCGATGTGAACGTGGAGACGGTGAACGCCAGTGCTGCCGGCGTCCGGGCGGTCAGCGCCCGGGACACGGCCCCGGCGCGCGAAGGAGACGAGACGTGACTACAGGCAAGGGCCCGCTGCGGCTCGGCACCCGCAAGAGCCTGATGGCGACGACGCAGTCGCAGGGCGTCGCGGACGCGTTGACGCGGCTGACCGGGCATGCCGTGGAACTGGTCGGGGTAACCACGCAGGGTGACGTCTCCAAGGCCCTGCTCGCCCAGATCGGCGGGACGGGCGTGTTCGTCAACGCGCTGCGCGACAAGGTCCTCTCCGGTGAGGTGGACTTCGCCGTGCACTCGCTGAAGGACCTGCCGACCACGGAGACGCCGGGCATCGCGCTCGCCGCCACCCCCCTGCGCGACGACCCCCGCGACGCGCTGTGCGGCCCCTGCAAGCTCGCCGACCTGCCGCGCGGCGCCCGCGTCGGCACCGGCTCGCCGCGCCGGGTGGCGCAGCTGCGCGCGCTCCGCCCCGACCTGGAGATCGTCCCGATCCGCGGCAACGCCGACACCCGGCTGCGCAAGATCACCGACGGCGAGCTGGACGCGGTCGTGCTGGCCCACGCGGGCCTGAAGCGGATCGGCCGGCTGGCGGAGGTCGGCGAGGTCTTCGACCCCGGCCAGATGCTGCCCGCGCCCGGGCAGGGCGCGCTCGCCCTCGAATGCCGCGCCGACCGGGACGACCTCCGCGAGCTGCTTGGAACGGTCGACGACGCCGCGACCCGGCGCGCCGTCACCGCCGAGCGGACGATCCTCGCGGTGCTGGAGGCGGGTTGCTCCGCGCCCGTGGGAACGTACGCTGCCGAGATAGATGAAGAGCTGCATCTGACCGCCACCGTCGCGGCGATCGACGGGAGCAGGCAGATCAGGCTGTCCGCAAGCGGCCACCCGGACGCCGCCGAGCAGATCGGACGCGACCTCGCGGACCGGCTGTTCGCCCAGGGGGCCGACCAGTTGATGGGGGAGCGCGAGTGAGCCCCGCCGCGAAGACCACCGCCAAGAGCACCACCGCCGAGAAGACCACCGCCGAGAAGACCAGCGCCGCCGGCAGGGCCGCCGCGGCCAGGAGCAGGAGCACGGCGCCCGCCCCGGCGCCGAGCCGCACCACCGACCCGGGCACGGTCGCCATCGTCGGCATGGGGCCGGGCGACCCGGGGCTGCTGACGCTGCGCGCCGCCGCCGAGCTGGAGCGCGCCGACACCGTCATCGTCAGCCGGGCGCACTGCCCCGCCGACGTCCTCGCGCACTGCCGCGCGGACGCGGAGATCCTCGACACCGCCGAGGGCGACCCGGTCAGGCTCGCCGTCCGCGCCGCGAAGGCCGGGCGCCGCGTCGTCCGGATGTTCGCCGGCGACCCGGGCGTCGCCTGCGGCCTGGCCGCCGAGGGCGCCGCGCTGCACAAGGCGGGCGTGCCGTTCGAGGTCGTCCCGGGCGTGTCCGCCGTGACCGGCGTGCCGGGGTACGCGGGCATCCCGCTCACCGACCCCGAGCACCGCGAGGTCCGGTTCGTGGACGCGTCCGCGGGCGGCGTCGACTGGGAGGAGTTCGCCGGGTCCGGCGCCACGCTCGTCATCGCGGGCGCGGAGGGCGCGGTCGCCGAGGTCGCCAAGGGCCTCGTCGCGGCCGGGCGCGCCGACTCCACCCCCGCCGCCATGACGAGCCTCGGCACCACCACCGAGCAGGAGACCGTCGTCTCCACGCTGAGCAAGCTCGCGTCCGACACCAAGGGCATGGAGTCGCCCGCCCTGATCATCGTCGGGGACGTGGTCAAGTGGCGCGACAAGCTGTCCTGGTTCGAGACGAAGCCGCTGTTCGGGTGGCGGGTGCTGGTGCCGCGCACCAAGGAGCAGGCCGCGTCCCTGTCGGACCAGCTGCGCGGGTACGGGGCCGTCCCGGACGAGGTGCCGACGATCTCCGTCGAGCCGCCGCGCACCCCGCAGCAGATGGAGCGGGCCGTGAAGGGCCTCGTCACCGGACGCTACGAGTGGGTGGTGTTCACCTCCACCAACGCGGTGAAGGCCGTCCGGGAGAAGTTCACCGACTACGGCCTCGACGCCCGCGCGTTCGCCGGGCTGAAGGTCGCCGCCGTCGGCGAGCAGACCGCCGCCGCGCTCGTCGAGTTCGGCGTGCAGCCCGACCTCGTCCCGTCCGGGGAGCAGTCCGGCGAGGGCCTGGCCCGCGAGTGGCCGCCCTACGACGAGGACCTCGACCCGATCAACCGGGTGCTGCTGCCGCGCGCCGACATCGCCACCGACGTGCTCATCGCCCGGCTGACCGAGCTGGGCTGGGAGTGCGAGGACGTGACCGCCTACCGGACGGTCCGGGCCGCGCCGCCGCCCGCGCCGATCCGCGAGGCGATCAAGGGCGGCGGGTTCGACGCCGTGCTGTTCACCTCCTCGTCCACGGTGAAGAACCTGATCGGCATCGCCGGCAAGCCGCACAACGTGACGGTGATCGCCGTGATCGGGCCGCAGACCGCGAAGACCGCGCAGGAATACGGGCTGCGCGTCGACGTCATGGCGGAGAAGCCGTCGGTATCGGCCCTCGCCGAGGCGCTGGCGGAGTACGGTGCGAAGCGGAGGGCGGCCCAGATCGAGGCGGGAGACCCGCTCCGCAAGCCCAGCCAGATGCGCCGGGGGGCCCGGCGCCGGAAGTAGAGCCGTACAGAGGGATTCCATGTCCGCACAGTTCCCCGTCGCGCGCCCGCGGCGGCTGCGCCGCACGCCCGCGCTTCGCCGGATGGTCGCCGAGACGCGGCTCGCGCCCGCCGACCTCGTCCTGCCGCTGTTCGTCAAGGAGGGCATCACCGAGCCGCAGCCCGTCGCGTCGATGCCGGGGGTGTTCCAGCACACCCGCGACAGCCTGCGCAAGGCGGCGCACGAGGCGGCCGAGGCCGGCGTCGGCGGCCTCATCCTGTTCGGCGTCCCGGCGGTGAAGGACGGCACCGGGTCCGCCGCCGACGACCCCGACGGCATCGTCCAGGTCGCGCTGCGCGACCTGGTGTCCGACCTCGGCGACGCGACCGTCGTCATGACGGACCTGTGCCTCGACGAGTACACCGACCACGGCCACTGCGGCATCGTCACCGACTCCGGTGAGATCGACAACGACGCCACGCTGGAGCGGTACGCCTCCATCGCGGTCGCGCAGGCCGAGGCGGGCTCCGCCGTGGTCGGCCCGTCCGGCATGATGGACGGCCAGGTCGGCGTGATCCGCCGGGCCCTCGACGAGGCGGGCTTCACCGACACCGCGATCCTGGCGTACTCGGTGAAGTACGCGTCCGCCTACTACGGCCCGTTCCGCGACGCCGCCGAGTGCGCGCCGCAGTTCGGCGACCGCTCCACCCACCAGCAGGACCCGGCGAACGCCGAGGAGTCGCTGCGCGAGGTCCTCCTCGACCTGGAGGAGGGCGCCGACATGGTCATGGTGAAGCCCGCCGGCGCCTACCTCGACATCCTCCGCCGCGTCCGCGACACCGTGGACGTGCCCGTCGCCGCCTACCAGGTGAGCGGCGAGTACGCGATGATCGAGGCCGCCGCCGAGAAGGGCTGGATCGACCGCGAGCGCACCATCATGGAGTCGCTGACCGCCATCCGCCGCGCCGGCGCCGACATCACGCTCACCTACTGGGCCACGGAGGTGGCCCGCCGCCTGTCCTAGGGGCTCTTAGGACGCCCTCTAGTCACTTAGGGTCGTTTCCCGGGGGTTGCCGTGTCTGGGCGTGAGCTCGGCGGGCATCATCGATAACCAAGGAACCCACGCGCGACCTTGGGCTATTGGGGGGCGAGATGCTGGCGGTCACGGGGCACAGGCGGCAGAAGGCGGCACGGAACCGGATGGCCGCGGCGGCGCGCGAGTACGCCGATCTCGGGTGGCCGTGCTTTCCGGGCGCGCACGTCGGCGGTGACAGGGCGTGTTCGTGCGACCGGATCGGGTGTCCCGACCCGGGCGCGCACCCGGTGTCGGCGGCGTGGGCGCACCAGGCCACCGTCGACACCGAGGTGATCGAGCGCTGGTGGGCGAAACGCCCGGAGGCGAACATCATCCTGCCGACGGGGCGGGTGTTCGACGTGTTCGACGTGCCGGCCGCCGCCGGCGCCGCCGCCCTCGACCGGATCGAGCGGGAGGACCTCCCCGTCGGTCCGGTCGCGTCGTTCGGGGACGAGCGGCACCTGTTCTTCGTCGCGACCCGCGGCGCGCCCGCCGACGAGGACGAGTGGTGGTCGTGCCACCTCGACACGCTGCCGGAGGACGTCGCCGAGACGCCCGGCATGCGGTGGCACTGCCGGGACAGCTACGTGGTCGCGCCGCCGTCCGTCCTGCCGTACGGGCGCGAGGTGGTCTGGCTGCGGGCTCCGGGCCGGGGCCGGGGCCGGGACGCGCTGCCCGACCCGCTGCGGCTCCTGGAGGTCCTGGCGGACGCCTGCGAGGACGCCTAGCGGCTCGGCGCCTTCACGGCGGGCGAGGACGCCTAGCGGCTCGGTGCCTTCACGGCGGGCTTCGCGCCCCACTTGGAGTAGGAGCCGCGCTGGATCTGGTTGCGGCCCTTCTCCGGCCCGGCGCGGACCCAGAACTTCACGGGCCGGTGGCCCGCGTCGAGCTTGATGGCGAAGGCGATCTGCTGGGCGCCGGTCGCCTGCGCCATCCGCGCGTACATGGGGCCGACGCCGGGGGCCTGCGCCAGCGCCGCGGCGGGCGCCTCGCCCTCGTAGATCGCGCCCGACCGGGTCAGCCGCGTCGCCGCCCGCAGCAGCGCCGTGAGGTTCGCGACCGAGCTGCCCTGCCGGACCTGGTCGGCGGCCGCCGGGTAGCCGCGCCCGCCGAGCGCCGAGGACTTCCACTTCTTGCCCACGCGCACGTACAGCCGGTCCTGGACGACGAGGGCGCGCACCGGCTTGCGGGCCGCCCCGGAGCCGGCCAGCGTCATCGAGTAGGACGCCTGCCCGCCCTGCAGCCCGAACGTGCCGCGGCTGCTCACCGGGAAGCCGCAGCAGCCCGTCTGCCGGTAGGTGAACGCGGCGCCGGGCGCCCGTGCGACGGCCCCGTCGATCTGCGCGATGAGCGGCGCCGGGTCGACGCCGCCGACGGGCAGCGTCGGCTGCGGGGTGCTGCTCTGCGCCGGGCTCGGCTCCGGCGGCGGCTTCTTGTCGTCCTTCCGCAGCAGCGTGGCCGCGCCCGCGCCGGCCCCGGCGAGCACCAGGACGGCGACGGCCGCGACCACCCAGGGCGTCCGGGACCGGCCGCCGGGCTGCTTGCCGGCGACGATCGGGTTGCGGCCGCTGCTGCGGGCGGGCTTGGGCTTCGGGGGCTCCGGCTGCAGCGCGGCCTGCGCGGCGAGCTCGGTGAGGCGGCCGCGGCCCTGCGCCTCCCACGACGGCCCGTAGGCGGAGACGGCCGCGTCCTCCAGCGCGCCGAGGAAGTCGGCGGCGGACTTGGGGCGCTTCGCCGGCTCCTTCGCCAGGCCCTGGTGGACGAGCTCGCGCAGCGGCCCCGGGACCTCCTCGGCGGGGATCGCCGCCTCGCGGTGCAGCCGCGCCATGTTGCGGCCCGCGTACGGGGGGCGCCCGGTGAGGCACTCGAAGAAGATCGCCGTCGCGGCGTACAGATCGGTGGCGACGGTGGCGGGCTCGCCGTCCCACAGCTCCGGCGCCGCGTACTGCGCGCCGAACCGCACCTCGGTGCCGGCGGGCGCGGTCGCGAAGTCGGTGAGCTGCGCGTTGCCGTCGGCGTCCACGAGGATGTTCGCGGGCCGCAGCGCGCCGTGCACGACGCCGCGGTCGTGCGCGGCGGCGAGGCCGAGCAGGATGCCGCCCAGCATCGACAGCGCCGCGAGCGGGCCGGTGGGGCCCTGCGCGGCCAGCACCCGCCGCAGGCTGACGCCCTCCACCCACTGCATCACGATGGCGGCGCCGTCCGCCGACTCCACGAAGTCGTAGAAGTCGACCACGTTGGGGTCTTCGAGTTGGGACAGGGGGCGCGCCGCCGTGCGGAAGCGCGCGAGGAAGGCCTCGTCGGCCGCGAGCGCGCCGTCGAGGTACTTGATCGCGACCTTCGTGCCGGTCTGGTCGTCGACCGCCAGCATCACCCGGCCCGAGGCTCCCCCGCCCAGCTCCCGCTCGTGGGTGAAGCCCGGGACCGTCCAGCCGTCAACCACGTTGAAAGCCCATCCCTCCGATGTCGTACTTGGTGGAATATCGGCCCGTACGCCGCGAGGTCAAGGCAAGTCGCCGAACTGCAACTGAGAGACTGAAAACGTGACAGGTATCGATCACTCCCAGCAGTTGTTCGACCGTGCCTCCGGGGTCGTCCCCGGCGGGGTCAACTCACCGGTGCGGGCCTTCGGCGCCGTCGGCGGGACGCCCCGCTTCATGGCGTCCGGGCGCGGCCCGTACCTGACGGACGCCGACGGGAACGCCTACGTCGACCTGGTGTGCTCCTGGGGCCCGCTGATCCTCGGGCACGCGCACCCGGCCGTGGTCGAGGCCGTGCGGGACGCGGCAGGGCGCGGCACGTCCTACGGGGCGCCGACGCAGGGCGAGGTGGAGCTCGCCGAGGAGATCGTGTCGCGGACGCCCGTGGGCAAGGTCCGGCTGGTCAACTCCGGGACCGAGGCGACGATGTCGGCGATCCGGCTGGCGCGCGGCTTCACCGGCCGCACCAAGATCGTGAAGTTCGCGGGCTGCTACCACGGGCACGTCGACTCGCTGCTCGCCGCGGCCGGGTCCGGCGTCGCGACGTTCGGGCTGCCCGACACGCCGGGCGTGACCGGCGCGACCACCGCGGACACGCTGATCCTCCCGTACAACGACGTCACGGCCGTGGAGACCGCGTTCGACGAGCACGGCGCCGACATCGCGTGCGTCATCACCGAGGCCGTCCCGTGCAACATGGGCGTGGTGCCGCCGCTGGCCGGGTTCAACGCCCTGCTGAAGCGGCTGTGCGAGCGGTACGGGGCGCTGCTCGTCGTCGACGAGGTCCTCACCGGGTTCCGCGCGTCCCGGTCCGGCTGGTTCGGGATCGAGGGCGTCGCGGGCGACCTGATGACGTTCGGGAAGGTGATGGGCGGCGGGCTGCCCGCCGCCGCGTTCGGCGGGCGCGCCGACGTCATGGACCACCTCGCCCCGGCCGGCCCGGTCTACCAGGCGGGCACGCTGTCGGGGAACCCGCTCGCGACGGCCGCCGGGCTCGCCACGCTGCGCAACGCCACCGACGAGGTGTACGCGGCGATCGACCGGTCCGCGGAGACCGTGTCGAAGGCCGCGTCGGAGGCGCTGGAGCGCGAGGGCGTCCCGCACTCGGTGCAGCGCGCCGGCAACCTGTTCTCGGTCTTCTTCAGCGAGGCGCCGGTGGGCGACTTCGCCGCCGCGCAGCGCCAGGACTCCAAGGCGTACGCGGCGTTCTTCCACGCCGCGCTGGAGCGCGGCGTGTACCTGCCGCCGTCCGCGTACGAGGTGTGGTTCCTGTCGGCCGCGCACGACGAGGAGGCGCTCGGGCGGGTCTTGGACGCCCTCCCGCACGCCGCCCGCGCCGCGGCCAGGGCGTCTTAGCCCCGGGCGTCCCGGCCGGGCGTCCTAGACCGCCTGGAAGGCCGCCATCGCGGCGGCGACCGACTCGGGACGCGGTGCGCGCAGGGGGGCGCGCACCGCCGGGTCGTCGATCAGCCCGGCCTCGGCCAGGCACGCCTTGAGGACGGCCGGGGAGGGCTCGCCGAACAGCGCCTCCGTCATCGGCAGCAGCCGGTTGTGCACGGCCAGCGCGCCTTCCGCGTCGCCCCGGCGGGCCGCGTCGAACATCGACGCGTAGGCGGCGGGCGCGAGGCACGCGCACGCGGCGACGCCGCCGGCCGCGCCGAGCTGCAGCATCGGGTAGATGTACGCGTCGTCCCCGCACAGCACCGCCTTGCCGGGGTCGGACGCCAGCATCGCCAGAGTGTCGTGGTCGATGCCGCCCGCGCAGTGCTTCATGCCGGCGACGCAGTCGAGCGCGAGGATGTCGAGGAGCGCGCGGGCGGACAGCTCCCTCCCCGTCCGGTACGGGATGTTGTACGGGACGAGCGGGACGTCCACGGCCGCGCCGACCGCGGCGAAGTGCTCGACGACGGCCTCCTCCGACGGGCGCAGGTAGTACGGGACGACGACGAGCAGCGCGTCGGCGAACGCGGCGCGCTCGCGGGCCTGCCGGATCGAGTCGGCGGTGCCCATCGTCCCGGCGCCGACGGTCAGCGGCGTCCCGTGCTCGGCGGAGACGGCGCGGCACACCTCCAGCACCGCGCGCTGCTCGTCCGGGGCCAGCAGGGCGGCCTCGCCCGTCGTGCCGAGCGCGACCAGCCCGTCCGCGCCGTTCGCCAGGCAGTGGGCGGCGAGCCGCTCCAGCGACTTGGCGTCCACCTCGCCGGACGCGGTGAACGGGGTGACGAGCGAAGCGTGGATTCCGTGCATGTCAGCTCACCTCGTTGGTCGGGGCGGGGGCGATGCGCAGGCGGGCCGGCAGCCGGACGCTCCCGGCGGCGACGCCCGCGATGATCAGGGCGGCGCCGGTCAGCCGCGTCGCGTTCACGTGCTCGCCGAGCAGGACGGCCGCCGACAGCAGCCCGAACGGCGGGACGAGAAGCGAGTACATGGCGACCGTGCCCGCCTCGTAGCGGCGCAGGAGCCATCCCCACGCGCCGAAGCAGAGCAGCGTGGCGACGTAGGCGATGAACGCGAGCGAGGCGACCCCGGCGACCGTCAGGTGGCGCGCGGAGTCCGGCAGCGCCCCCGGCCCCTCGAAGACCAGCGACAGGGCGAACAGCGGGACGGGCGGCACCAGCGACATCCAGACCATGAACCCGAACGCGTCGACCGGCTCGCCGGCGACCTGGTTCATCCGCCGCATCCCGACGTTGGCGAGGCCCCAGCCGGCCGCGCCGCCGAGGCAGACCAGGAACGCCGCCACCGGGCTGCCGCCCTCGGCCTGCGCCACGCCGAGCAGCGCGACGCCGGCGAACGCGACGACCATCCCGGCGATCTGCCGGGCGCCGAGCCGCTCGCCGAGCAGCACGCCCGCGAACAGCGCCGTGAAGATCGCCTGGACCTGCAGCACCACGGACGCGAGGCCCGCCGGCATGCCCATGTTCATCCCGATGAACAGCAGGCCGAACTGCCCGACGCCGAGCGGGACGCCGACCAGCGCGAACCAGCGCGCGGCGACGGGCGGCCGGCGGACGAGGAACACCGCCGGCACCGCGGCGGCGGTGAACCGCAGCGCGGCCATCAGCAGCGGCGGGAAGTCCTCCAGCGCCACCTTGATGGGCACGAAGTTGAACCCCCACAGCGCCGCGATCAGGGTGGCCAGCAGGACATGGCGCGATCTCATCCCTCGATCGTCGCCGCGCATTTTCTTAAGGACAAGCGAGAAATACTTGACACCTCGTTTTAGTATTACTTCATGCTTGATCTGGAACGGCTGCGCGCCCTCCACTCGGTCGCGACCTACGGCTCGGTCAGCGCCGCCGCCGACGTCCTGCACGTCACCACCTCGGCGGTCTCCCAGCAGCTGGCGAAGCTGGAGCGGGAGACCGGGCAGAAGCTCCTCGAACGCAACGGCCGCGGCGTCCGGCTCACCGACGCCGCCGAACTCCTCGTCGCGCACGCCGAGCGGATCCTGTCCCTCGTCGAGCAGGCGCAGGCCGACCTGGAGGCGCACCGCGGCTCGGTCGTCGGCCAGCTCACCGTCGCCGCGTTCCCGACCGCCGTCCGCGGGCTGATGCCCGCGGCGCTGCGCTCCCTCCGCGCCGACCACCCCGACCTGCGCGTCCAGCTCCGCGAGGAGGACCCGCTGCGCAGCATGCCGCTCGTGTCCCGCGGCGACATCGACATGGCGATCGTCCAGGACTGGAACAACGAGCCGCTGCCCTTCCACGAGGGCCTGCACAAGGGCGTCATCTGCGACGACGTCGCCGACGTGGCGCTGCCCGCCGGCCACCCGCTCGCCGGGCGCGAGACGATCGACCTCAAGGAGCTGGCCGGCGACCCCTGGATCAGCTCCGTGCCGGACAGCATCTGCTGCGACTGGCTGCTGCGCACGCTCCGCGCCGTCGACAGCGAGCCCCGCATCGACCACATGGCCTACGAGTTCGCCACGCAGCTGGCCCTGGTCGCCGCCGGGCTCGGCAACGCGATCCTGCCGCGCCTCGGCCGCTGCGACGTCCCGCCCGGCGTGGTGATCGTGCCGCTGTCGGCGCCGCTGTCGCGCCGGGTGTACGCGGTGTGGCGGGAGGAGGCGGCCCGCCGTCCCGCGATCCGCGCCGCCGTCGACGCGCTGCGCGCGGCCGTGCCCGCCGACGTCCCGTCGGTCGCGCCCGTGCTGAGCTGACCCTGCTGAGCTGACCCTGCTGAGCTGACCCGTGCCGAGCCGACCCGTGCCGGGCTGCCGCGCGCCGGGGCTGACGCGTTTCGTCCGGCTCGCCGTTGATGAACGCCGTTCGGTAGGTTGTCGCGATCATGGAGTCGCGGAGGGCTCATGGACGGTGCGTGGCGGGTCGGCGGGTACACCGAGGTGCGCGAGCTCGGCGCGGGCGCCCAGGGGCGGGTCGTCCTCGCCCGGCACGACGCGTCCGGCACGCCGGTGGCGATCAAGTACCTCGCCGTCCGGGCGGACGAGGCCGACCGGGAGCGGCTCCGCCACGAGGCGCTGATGCTCGGCCGGGCCGGCAGCCCGCACGTGGCGCGGCTGTTCCGGCTCGTCGAGGGCCCGGAGACGGCCGCGATCATCATGGAGGCCGTCGACGGCGTCTCCCTGAAGGAGCTGCTGGAGCGGCACGGCGCGCTCGGCCCCGAGGCGTCGCTGGCCGTGCTCAAGGGCTCGCTGCTGGGCCTCGCCGCCGCCCACGCGGTCGGCGTCGTCCACCGCGACTACAAGCCCGCGAACGTCGTCGTCCCGGCGGACGGGCGCAGCCGCCTCGTCGACTTCGGCATCGCGACCCCCGCCGGGCAGGAGGCGGGCGGCGCCGGAACCCCCTACTACGCGGCGCCCGAGCAGTGGAGCCGGCACGTCGCCACGCCCGCGTCCGACGTCTACTCGGCGACCTGCGTGTTCGTGGAGTGCGTGACCGGGCGGCGGCCCTACGCGGGCGGCCGCGCGGAGCTGATGAACGCCCACCTCACCGGCGAGATCCCGGTCGAGGGCGTGCCGGAGCCGCTGCGCCCGCTGGTCCTGCGCGGCATGGCGAAGGCGCCCGGGGAGCGTCCCGCGGGCGCCGCCGCCTTCGTGGACGAGCTGGAACGCGCCGCCCGCGCGGCCTACGGCCGGGACTGGGAGGCGCGCGGCGTGCACGCCCTCGCCGCCGGGGCCGTGGCGCTCGCCGCGCTGTTCCCGCTGGCGGCCTGGCTGGCGCCCGGCGCCGCGGGCGCGGCGTCCGCGGCCGGAGCGGCGGCCGGAACGGGTGCGGCGGCCGGAACGGGTGCGGGCGTGTCCGCGGCCGGTGCGGCCTCCACCGCCGGGAAGGCCGCCGGAGCCTCGGCGATCAAGGCGTTCTTCGCCGGTGGCGCCGGGCTCGCCGCCGTCGCGGTCGGGACCGTCGCCGCCGTCGGAGCGGGCGCCGTCGCCGTCCACCAGGCCACGAAGCAGGACCCGGCGCCGAAGCCGACCCGGAAGGCCGCGGCCGCCGTCGCGGACGTGCGGCCGTGCGTCGTCGAGGCGCCGGGCGCGGTGACCACGCCGTCCGGCATCCCCGCCAAGGTGACGCTGCCCGCCCGCGTCGAGCCGCCGCCGGGCACCGCCGTGTACGGGTCCGGCCAGGGCATGCTGATCGGTCCCGCGGGCGCCGAGTGCAAGGGGTCCGTCGGCGCGAACGGCGGTTCCAGCACGGTCGGCGGCGCGACCGCGCTCGTCGAGGAGCACTGGCAGGGCTCGGTCGGCGGCATCCGGATCGCGCTCTGCGAGTACTTCCCCGACTCCGAGCAGGCGCGGCGGGAACGCGCGCAGGGCAACGAATGCACGTCCGCGCAGAGCACGAGGGCGGACCTGCCGACCGGAGTGCCCGGCTACCAGGCGGTGCTCACCCGCGGCCTCGGCACCGACGACCTGCCCTATCCGTCACCCCTCGTGAAGGCCGAGCTGGCGGTCCTGACACCGCGCGCCCAGGTCGTGCCGATCACCTGCACGGCCCCGGCCGCGAACGCCGACATCTGCAAATCGGCGCTGATGTACTGGTTCGTCCAGCACCTGGGGAACGCGAAGCCGTCCGAAGCCGACCTCGACCGCGCCGCCGAACGCATATCCCGGTTCGTCGACTCCACGCGCATCTGACCGGCGATCCGCGCACGCGCCGGCCCCGGGGGCTGCCGGACGGGACGGCCGCGGGGCGCGGGTAATCTGACCGCGATGACTGACACGACGATCGTTCACCTGCTGCGGCACGGTGAGGTGCACAATCCCGAGGGCATCCTCTACGGGCGGCTGCCCGGTTACCGCCTGAGCGAGGACGGCGTCCTCATGGCGAAGGCCGCCGCCAAGTGGTTCGCCGACCGGGACGTGACCGCCCTCTTCTCCTCGCCGCTGCAGCGCGCGCTGGAGACGGCGGCGCCGCTCGCGGACGCGCTCGACCTCCCGGTGACCGTGGACGACCGTCTGATCGAGGCCGACAACCACTTCGAGGGGCTGACGTTCGGGGCCGGGGCCGGCTCGCTGCGCCGCCCCGAGCACTGGCGCCACCTGGTCAACCCCTTCAAGCCGTCGTGGGGCGAGCCGTACAAGGAGCTCGCCGCGCGGATGCGGGCCGCCGTGATCCGGGCGCGGGAGGCGGCGCGCGGCCACGAGGCCGTGTGCGTCAGCCATCAGCTGCCGATCTGGATCCTGCGGCTGCACGCCGAGCGCCGCCGGCTGTGGCACCACCCGAACCGCCGCGAGTGCGCGCTGGCCAGCGTCACGAGCCTGACGTTCGCGGGCAGCCGGCTGGTGGAGGTGGCCTACCGCGAGCCCGCGGCCGGCATCGCGAAGGGACCCAGTGTCGCCGGTGCCTGACCGCACCGCTAAGTTGTGTACTACGTCCTGTAGTAGTAGGAGGGTCCGTTGAGCCCCCGAATCTCCCCGCTGCGCATCGCCGCGGCCGCCGCCGCGCTGTGCGGGCTCCTCGCCGGCTGCGCCGGGACGGGCGCCGCCGGCAGCGGGCCGGACGGCGGCGACAACCGCTTCATCAGCGGCGACGGGAACGTGACGCGGTACGCGCCCGCCGACCGCAAGAGCGTGCAGGACGTCACCGGGGAGCGCCTCGACGGCGAGCCGTTCAAGCTGTCCGACCTCACGGGCAAGGTCGTCGTCGTCAACTTCTGGGCGTCGTGGTGCGCGCCGTGCCGCGGCGAGGCGCCGTCGCTGGAGCAGGTCTACACCGAGAACAAGGGCAAGGGCGTCGAGTTCGTCGGCGTCAACTTCAAGGACTCCAAGGCCAACGCGAAGGCGTTCGAACGCAAGTTCAAGGTCACCTACCCGAGCCTGTTCGACGCGGACGGCCGGGTCACGCTGGCGTTCCGGGAGGTCCCGCCGAGCGCGATCCCGAGCACGCTCGTCCTCGACCGGCGGGGCCGCGTCGCAGCGCGCGTGATCGGCGCGACGACGTACTCCAAGCTGAACCCCCTCGTCGCCAAGGTCGTCCAGGAGAAGTGAGCGTCAACGAGACGGTCGTCAGCGGGTCGCTGGTGGCGGCGGCGCCGCTGGCGGCCCTCGCCGGGCTCGTCTCGTTCGCCTCCCCGTGCGTCCTGCCGCTGGTCCCCGGCTACCTGTCGTACGTGACCGGGATGACCGGCGCCGACCTCGCCGAGCAGCGGCGCGGGCGGCTCGTCGCCGGCGCGCTGCTGTTCATCGCGGGCTTCAGCGCCGTGTTCGTCAGCTACGGGGTGGTCTTCGGCGGCCTCGGCCGGTGGCTGCTGGAGTACCAGGACACGATCACCCGGGTCCTCGGCGCCGTCACGATCGTGTTCGGGCTCGCGTTCATGGGCTTCGTCCCCGGCCTGCAGCGGACGGTGAAATCGGGGCGGCTGCCGGCGGCGGGGCTCGCCGGCGCGCCGCTCCTCGGCGTGCTGTTCGGGCTCGGCTGGACCCCCTGCATCGGGCCGACCCTCGGCGCCGTGCAGGGCCTCGCGATCACCGAGGCGAGCGCGGCGCGGGGCGCGCTGCTGTCGCTGGCGTACTGTGTCGGACTCGGCCTTCCGTTCGTGCTCACCGCGATCGCCTACCGCAGGGCGCTCGGCGCGTTCGGCGCCGTGAAGCGCCATTACCCCCTGGTCATGCGGGTCGGCGGGGGGATGCTCGTCCTCATCGGGGTGCTGCTCGTGAGCGGCCTGTGGGGGAACCTGACGATCGAGCTGAAGTCGTGGATCAGCGGCTTCGAACCGGTGATTTGAGATGACTGAGACAACGGAAACCGGCACCGAGGCGCCCGCCGCGCGGCAGGCGCCCGAAGAGGTGCCGCGTCCCCGGGGCATCGGGCCGCTCGGCTGGCTGCGCTGGGCCTGGCGCCAGCTGACCACGATGCGCACGGCGCTGATCCTGCTGTTCCTCGTCGCGCTGGGCGCGGTGCCCGGGTCGGTCCTGCCGCAGCGGGGCCAGGCGCCGGAGAAGGTCGTCGCCTACCTGGACGAGCACCGGACGCTGGGCCCCTGGCTCGACAAGCTCTCCATGTTCGACGTGTTCGCCGCGCCCTGGTTCGCGGCGATCTACATCCTGCTGTTCGTCTCGCTGGCCGGCTGCGTGCTGCCGCGTGCGGTCAAGCACTACAGGTCGATGCGGGCCCGCCCGCCGGCGGCGCCCCGCAACCTGGGCCGGCTGCCGCAGCACGCGGAGTACGAGACCGACGCGCCGCCCGAGGACGTCCTCGCCGAGGCCCGCGCGGTGCTGCGCGGGCGCCGGTTCCGGGTGGACGTCTCCGGCGGCGCCGCGTCCGCCGAGAAGGGCTACCTGGGCGAGTCCGGCAACCTGCTGTTCCACCTGGCGCTGCTGGCGCTGCTGTTCGCGCTCGGGCTCGGCAACCTGTTCGGCTACCGGGGGAACGTCCTGCTGATGGAGGGCAAGACGTTCGCCAACTCGCTGAGCCTGTACGACCAGTTCCAGCCGGGGCGGGCGTTCCGGGGCGGGGAGCTGGCCCCGTTCACCATCACGCTCGACGACTTCAAGGCGAAGTACGAGACCCGGGGCGAGAAGCGCGGCATGGGCACCGACTTCGACGCCCGCATCCGCTACCGCACGGCCCCGGACGCCGCGGAGCGGCGCTACGACCTCAAGATCAACCATCCGCTGAAGGTCGGCGGCGCGAAGGTGTACCTGCTCGGCCACGGGTACGCGCCGGTGTTCACCGTCCGCGACGCCAAGGGCAACGTCGCCTTCCAGGACTCCGTGCCGTTCCTGGAGATGGAGCGGCGCAACCTGACGTCCGAGGGCGTCATCAAGGTGCCCGACGCGCAGCCGGACCAGCTCGCCTTCTACGCGATCCTGTGGCCGACCGCGACCGCCAGCGAGGACGGCAGGCAGATCGTCTCGGCGTTCCCCGCGCCGCTCCGCCCCGTCGTCACGATCACCGCGTTCAAGGGCGACATCGGGCTCGACTCCGGCACCCCCCAGTCGGTCTACAAGCTGGAGGGGATCGGCAAGACGCTCCAGCCCGTCAAGGGCGGCCAGAAGCTGCTGGAGCCGGGGGAGACGTTCGAGCTGCCCGGCGGCGCCGGCTCGATCACCTTCGACGGGCTCAAGGAGTGGACGAGCCTGTCGGTCAACCACGACCCCGGGCGCATGCCCGCGCTGATCGCGGCCATCCTCGCCGTCCTCGGCGTGGCGACGTCGTTCATGGTGCGGCGGCGCAGGGTGTGGGTCCGTGCGAGCGCCGGAGAGGGCGGGCGTACGGTGGTGGAGGTCGGCGGCCTCACGCTGGGGAACCCGACCTCGGAGTTCGACGACATCGTGGCCGCGCTGCGCGGTCCGGAGGACGAGCCGGACCCGGAGGACGGGCCCGGCCCTGAGCCCGGTCCAGAGCCCGGTCCAGAGCCCGGCCCCGAACCAGGCGAGAGCGATCCCGACGCCGATCAGGAAGGACGGGTCGGCCCCCGAACCGAAGGAGTGACGAGGTGAGCACTGCCGACCTCGCGAACCTGAGCGACAAGCTCATGCTGACCACCGTCGTGCTGTACATCGTCGCGATGGTCGCCTACGCCGCCGACCTCGGCTTCGGCCGCCGCCGCGAGGCGGCCGTGGCGGAGAAGGCGGAGGAGAAGGCGGAGGCGAAGGTCCTGGTGGGCGCCGCCGGCGCCGAGACCGCCGCGGCCGGCGCCGGCGCCGGCGAGGCGGAGGAGGACGAGAGCGAGCGCCCCCGGATCGACTGGGCCAACCTCGCCGTCCTGCTGAACGTGCTGGGCTGGGGCGCGCACCTCGGCGTCCTGGCGACCCGCGGGCTCGCCGCCGACCGGTGGCCGTGGGGGAACATGTACGAGTTCCTCACCGCCATCTCGTTCGCGGCCGTCACCGCGTTCATGGTCGTGATGCTCCGGTACCGGGCGCGGTTCCTCGGCGCGTTCGTCATGCTGGCCGCGGTCATCGCGCTCGGCGTCGCCAACATCTGGCTCTACGACTCGGTCGGCCCGGTCACCGCCGCGCTCAACTCCTACTGGATCGCCCTGCACGTCACCGCCGCGATCATCGCGACCGGCTCGTTCACGGTCGCGGGCGCCGCCACGATCCTCTACCTGGTGAAGGACCGCGCCGAGTCGCGCGGCGGCGTCGCGGAGGGCGGCGTCCTGGCCCGGCTGCCGGGCATCGAGAGCCTCGACCGGCTGTCCATGCGGGTCACCACGTTCGCCTTCCCGATCTGGACGGCCGCGATCATCATGGGCGCGATCTGGGCCGACCAGGCGTGGGGCCGCTACTGGGGCTGGGACCCCAAGGAGATCTGGTCCTTCATCACCTGGGTGATCTACGCCTCGTACCTGCACGCCCGCGCCACCGCCGGCTGGAAGGGCCGCAAGGCGGCGGTCCTGTCGCTGATCGCGTTCGCCGCGCTGATGTTCAACTTCTTCGGGGTGAACTACATGTTCTCGGGGCTGCACTCCTATGCGTGAGCGGAGCGAGCCGAGGGGCGCGGCGGTTCGCCCTCCCTTGGATGAGCACGCCTGAGGGGGCGAGCGTTACCACGGGGGATGACGGCGTGTCGGGTTCCGGCTTACCCTGCCTCCGGGGGCCCGGTCCGGCGTGTGCGCCGCTCGACGTCCACGGGGCCCGCAGACAGAGGAGCCCGATGCGCTTCAAAGGCGTCCACCGCAAGTCCCGGGAGCAGCGGACCCGGGAGGCGCCGCGCGGCGGCCGGTTCAGGGCCGACGCGGTCCGCGACGAGATCGCCTACGCCCCGTCCCCGCCCGATTCGGGGCAGGTGCGGCCGCGCAGCAACCAGCCGCGCGACCGGTTCGGCCGGTTCCGCAAGGCGGGCCGCGACGACGACTTCGCGGTGAACGGCCCGGACGCGGTGGACGCCGCCGCCGGGAACGGCCGCTTCGCCGGCAGGTTCCGGCCGCGCGGCCCCGGGCGGCCGCGCGCCGGCGACTACTCGTGGCGCGACTTCGAGCTGGACGACGACCGGGTCCGCGTCGAGCCGTACCCGCCGGGCATGCCGCACGCCGCCGACGGGCGGCGCAACTGCGGGGTGCTGGAGAGCGTCCTGTACCGGCAGTGGGACGTGCGGGACGGGCCGCCGACGCCCGAGGTCATCGGCGCCGTGGACAGCCTCGCGTCGCTGCCGGAGCCGCTGAAGGAGAAGCTCGCGGCCGGGCTGGACGGCATCTACGTGGGGCCCGGCGGCGTCCCGCAGCTGGACGACATGGGGCACCTGCGCGACCGCCCGCTGCCGTCCGGCCGCGCCACCTGGGACATCTGCGCCGGCGCGTACGGCGACCGCAAGATCGTCGTGGGGGACCGGCCGTCCCCGACGCCGGACGTGATGCTGCACGAGGTCGGGCACGCCCTCGACGACATCGACGGCGACGACGGCGAGTGGACGTCCGACAGCCCCGCGTTCCGCAAGCTCTACGAGGAGTGCCGGCCGCACCTGGCGAGCGCGTTCCACCGGCAGCCGGACGCGCTCGGCCGCCGCGAGTTCTTCGCCGACGCGTTCGCCGCGATCTCGTCCCGGCAGCGGCCCGCGCTCGTGGATATGCTCGCCGGCAACATCAGGACGGCCCTCGAGGTCATGCTCTTCTTCAACCGCAGGTACGGGATCTAGGACACCGCGATGGCAGACGGCGAGGGTGATCGACGATGTACGTGATCCGGCTCCCCGACGGCACGCTCCGGGTTCCGCACAGCGTCGTCTCCGCGGCGGACGAGTCCGGGCCGGAGGCGCGCGAGGGACGGATCATCGCCGACGCCTACGTCGAGATCGGCCCCGGCGACCCCGACTACGACCGGCTCCTCCGCGAGTCGCTCACCGAGGAGGAACTGGAGGACAGGCGGCGCCGCTGGCGGGACGAGGACGCGGACCTGCTCCGCCGGTTCGAGGAGTGGAAGGGGGACGCGGAGGGCTGAGCGCGGGAACGTCCCCGGTCAGGTGGCCGTTCAGGGAGGCCGGCCGGCATGGCGGTGGTCGGGTGCGATGCCCCGGCCGCCCGGCTGGAGGGACCGGTCCGTGGCGCGGCGGTCCGGGCGGCCAGAGCCTCGTCAGCGGGCCGAATGCTCGGCGACGGGCTCCTCGCCGCGCAGCAGCGCGTGCACCTCGGACTCGCGGAAGCGCCGGTGGCCCCCAGGAGTGCGGATGCTGCTGATCCGGCCCGCGGCGGCCCACCGGGTGACCGTCTTCGGATCGACCCGGAAGAGGGCGGCGACCTCTCCTGGGGTCAGCAGGCGCTCGCTCGTGCTCTCCACGTTTTCTCTCCCCCTTTGTCCCGCTCTCGGCGCGGGTGGACTGTTTAACAGTGTGGCGGGTCAAGACCGATTTCTCCCTTGTTTTCGGAAAAGATCACTGACCGTAGTTTCCCGAGCAGGAGCGATCGCGCTCAGTGTTCGCAACCCGCGGCACAGCGGGCACGCTGACCCCGTTTGACCTGCCATGTCACGGCGGAAACGCGCTCCCGCGCGCCCCTCCGCGGCGCCCGAAGTAGTCTTCGAGACCATGTCCGATCTAGTTTCGCTGCCGGAGATCGAGCGGGCCGCCGAGCGCATCGCGGGCGTCGCCGTGCGGACCCCGCTCGTCCCGTTCCCCCGCGACCCCGTCCCCCCGTCCGGCGGCGAGGGCGAGCCCGCGCTGCTGGTGAAGGCCGAGTCGCTGCAGCCGATCGGCGCGTTCAAGGTGCGCGGCGCCTACGCCGCCATCTCCTCGCTCACCGAGGCCGAGCGCGCGGCCGGGGTGGTGACGCACTCCAGCGGCAACCACGCGCAGGCCGTCGCCTACGCGGCCCGCGCCCTCGGCATCAAGGCCGTCCTGGTCATGCCGCACACGACGCCCGGCGTGAAGGTCGAGCGGTGCATCGCGCTCGGCGCCGAGGTCGTCTACGTCGAGCCGACCGCGCAGGCCCGCGCCGAGACCGCCGGCAAGCTCGCCGCCGCGCACGGCTTCACGATGATCCCGCCCTACGACGACGCGCGGGTGATCGCCGGGCAGGGCACCGCCGGGCTGGAGATCGTCCGGGACCGCCCGGACGTCGACGTCGTGCTCGTCCCGATCAGCGGCGGCGGCCTCATCGCCGGCGTCTCCGCCGCCGTCAAGGCGCTGCGCCCCGAGGCGAAGGTGATCGGCGTCGAACCCGAGCTCGCCGCCGACGCCCGCGACTCGATGGCCGCGGGGCGCCCCGTCTCCTGGGACGCGGAGAAGACCGGCCGCACCATCGCCGACGCGCTCCGCGTCCAGCGGGTCGGCGACCTCCCGTTCGCGCACATGCGGGCGCACGTGGACGGCGTCGTCACCGTCACCGAGGACGAGATCCGCCTGACGATGCGCCGGCTCGCCCGCGAGGCCCGCCTGATCGCCGAACCGGGCGGCGCCGTCGCCACCGCCGCCTACCTCTACCGCCGCGGCGAGCTCCCGGAGGGCGCCGCCTACGTCTCGATCCTCTCCGGCGGCAACGTGGACCCGGCCCTCTTCCTGGACGTCCTGAAGTAGCACCCCGGGGAGAGGCCGCGCGGGACCGGGGTTAACCTCGAAGTGCCATGCGTTCCGTCATCCTCTACACCGTCGCGCGGCTCGCGATCTTCGCGGCGACCGCGGGCGTCCTCGCGCTGTTCGGCGCCCGCGGCTTCCTGCTCGTGCTGCTGGCCCTGCTGATCAGCGGCATCGTGAGCTACGTCCTGCTGTCCGCGCAGCGCGACCGCATGTCCGCCGCCGTGACCCGCGGCTTCCGCGCCCAGCGGGAGAGGTTCGAGAAGGCCGTCACCAAGGAGGACGGGGTCCGCCCCGGCGCCGAGTAGCTCCGGCGGCGAGGGCGGTGCGCGCGGCGGACCGCGCCTCCTTCTAGGGTGGAGGCATGACCCGCGCCTCACTCGACAAGCAGCCCGCCGACGTCGCGGCGATGTTCGACGGCACCGCCGAGCGGTACGACCTGCTGAACACGCTGATGACCGGCGGGCGGGACCGGCGGTGGCGCCGGGAGGTCGTCCGGGCGCTGGAGGTGAAACCGGGCGAGCGCGTCCTCGATCTCGCGGCCGGGACGGGCACGTCCTCGGTGCCGTTCGCGGAGATCGGCGCCGACACGGTCGCCTGCGACTTCTCCCTGGGCATGCTGCGCGTCGGGGTGCGCCGGCAGGCGGGCGTGCGGCGGCTGCGCTTCGTGGCGGGCGACGCGCTGCGGCTGCCGTTCGCGGACGGCTCGTTCGACGCCGTCACCATCTCCTTCGGGCTGCGCAACGTCGCCGACACCGGGAAGGCGCTGCGCGAGCTGCGCAGGGTCGCCAGGCCGGGCGGCCGGCTGCTCGTCTGCGAGGTGAGCCACCCGCCGAACGCGCTGCTCGCGCTCGGCCACCGGGCGCACCTGCGGTACGGGCTGCCGCTGCTGGCGCGGGTCAGTTCCAATCCCGACTCCTACCGCTACCTCGCCGAGTCGACGCTGGCCTGGCCCGACCAGGCCGCGCTGGCGCGGCTCATCCAGGACGCGGGGTGGAGCGGCGTCCGCTGGCGCGACCTCACGTTCGGCGTCGCCGCGCTGCACCACGCCGTCAACCCCGGCTGACCGCCGCGGCCGGTGGCCGGACCGGTCCAAACTCAGACCGACCCGGAAGTACCCACCAGTCGTGATAAAGGAATAGACTCCCCTGTCGGATCCTTGTGAAGTGCTTCACAAGCGAACGAGCTTAAAGAGGAACGCCGTGACCGACTCCACCCGACACGCGGACGTGATCGTCGTCGGGGCAGGCCCCGCCGGATCGTCGACCGCCTACTGGCTCGCGCAGGCGGGCCTGGACGTGTTCCTGCTGGAGAAGGCCACCTTCCCGCGGGAAAAGATCTGCGGCGACGGGCTCACCCCGCGCGCCGTCCGCGCGCTCATCGGCATGGGCGTCGACCTCAACGACCCGGGCTGGGGGCGCAACAGGGGGCTGCGCATCTACGGCGGCGGCGTCAAGGTCGAGCTGCCCTGGCCGGAACTGGCGTCGTTCCCCGACTTCGGGCTCGTCCGCAAGCGCACCGACCTCGACCAGCTGCTCGCGGAGCACGCCGCGAAGGCCGGCGCGCAGCTCCTGCAGGGCTGCAACGTGACCGGTCCCATCCTGGACGACCGCACCGACCGCATCGTCGGCGTCACCGCGCGGCTCGACGGCGAGGAGGTCGAGTTCCGCGCGCCGCTGGTCGTCGCCGCCGACGGCAACTCGACCCGGCTGTCGCTCGCGATGGGGCTGCGGCGCCGCGAGGACCGCCCGATGGGCGTCGCGGTCCGCCGCTACTTCCAGACGCCGCGCCACGACGACGACTTCATGGAGGCGTGGCTCGAACTGTGGGACGGCGAGCGCCTCCTGCCCGGCTACGGCTGGGTGTTCGGCGTCGGCGACGGGACGTCCAACGTCGGGCTCGGCCTCCTCAACACCAGCAAGGCGTTCCAGAGCGTCGACTACCGCGGCATGCTGAAGCGCTGGTGCGCGCAGATGCCGGAGGACTGGCAGTTCGACGAGGAGCACGCGACCTCCAAGATCCGCGGCGCGGCGCTGCCGATGGGCTTCAACCGGCAGCCGCACTACACCCGCGGGATGCTGCTCGTCGGCGACGCCGGCGGCATGATCAACCCGTTCAACGGGGAGGGCATCGACTACGCGCTGGAGTCCGGCCGGCTGGCCGCCGACATCACGGTGCAGGCGCTCGCCCGCCGCACCCCCGCGCAGCGCGAGCGGACGCTCTACGAGTACCCGCGCATCCTGAAGGACGAGCACGGCGGCTACTTCACCCTCGCCCGCCTGTTCGTGCAGGCGATCGGCGACCCGCGCGTCATGAAGTTCCTCACGTCGCACGGCCTGCCGCACCCGACGCTGATGCGCTTCACCCTCAAGCTCCTGGCCAACCTGACCGACCCCAAGGGCGGGGACGCGATGGACCGGGTCATCAACGCGATGCGGAAGGCGGCGCCGGCGGCATGAACGGACGGGCGGCGCGGCCGATCGGATTCAAGCTTCCGCAGGTGAGCGGACTACAGTGCATTACCCGAGCCCCTGAGGGGAGCGCTATTGATCACCTTGGTTAGGGTGGCGGGCCGCGGCCGGCCCGTCCCGTACAGCGTCGTACGTCCCGAGGAGAGGTCGTAGGGATATGGATCTCTATATTCCGATCATCGTGCTCGGTGTGCTCGCCTTCGTCTTCGCCGCGGGCTCGGTGCTGATGGCCGCGTTCACCGGCCCGAAGCGGTGGAACCGCGCCAGGCTGGACTCCTACGAGTGCGGCATCGAGCCGACCCCCCAGCCCGTCGGCGGCGGACGATTTCCGATCAAGTACTACCTGACGGCGATGCTGTTCATCGTCTTCGACATTGAGATCATCTTCCTTTATCCCTGGGCGGTCGCCTTCGACCGGATGGGGCTCTTCGGCCTTGTCGAGATGGTTCTTTTCATCGTCACCGTGCTCGTCGCATACGCCTACATCTGGCGGCGCGGCGGTCTGGAGTGGGACTGACATGGGTCTAGAGGAGAAACTCCCGAGCGGATTCCTGCTGACCACGGTCGAGCAGGTCGCGGGATGGGCGCGCAAGAGCTCGGTGTGGCCGGCGACGTTCGGGCTCGCCTGCTGCGCGATCGAGATGATGGCGACCGGCGACCCCCGGCACGACTTCTCCCGGTGGGGGATGGAGCGCGCCTCGGCGACGCCGCGGCAGGCCGACCTGATGATCGTCGCGGGCCGGGTGAGCCAGAAGATGGCGCCGGTGCTGCGGCAGATCTACGACCAGATGACCGAGCCCAAGTGGGTCATCGCGATGGGCGTGTGCGCCTCGTCCGGCGGCATGTTCAACAACTACGCGATCGTGCAGGGCGTGGACCACATCGTCCCGGTCGACATCTACCTGCCCGGCTGCCCGCCGCGGCCGGAGATGCTGCTGGACGCGATCCTGAAGCTGCACGACAAGATCCAGAACACCAAGCTCGGCGCGCAGCGCGAGAAGCAGATCGCCGAGCTGGAAGAGGCGAAGCGCCGTCGGCTGCCGCTGCTCGGACAGGGGGCCTGACATGAGTTCGCAGCACCCCGAGCAGCAGGCCGAGCAGGCCGCCGACCAGCTCCCGGCGCACGCCGAGGAGGACCGCCGCGAGCAGCCGATCGTCCGCAAGGGCATGTTCGGCGCGAAGACGACCGGCGACACCTCCGGCTACGGCGGCCTCGTCGTCCGGCAGAGCCCGAAGGTGTCGGCGCAGCGCCCGTACGGCGGGCCCGGCGGCGCCGCCGAGCCCGGCGAGTTCGACGAGATCGCCGACGAGCTGGAGCGTGCCTACCCCGACTTCGGGGACGCGATCGAGCGGGTCGTCGTGCACCGCGGCGAGCTGACCTTCCACGTCAAGCGCGAGCGCCTGCGCGAGGTCGCCAAGACCCTGCGGGACGAGCCGTCGCTGCGCTTCGAGCTCTGCTCCGGCGTGTCGGGCGTCCACTACCCGAAGGACGAGGGCGCCGAGCTGCACGCCGTCGTCCACCTGCTGTCGATCACGCACAACCGGCGGGTCCGGCTGGAGGCGAGCTGCCCCGACGCCGACCCGCACGTCCCGTCGCTGGTCCCGGTCTACCCGACGGCCGACTGGCACGAGCGCGAGACGTACGACTTCTTCGGGATCGTCTTCGACGGCCACCCCGCGCTGACCCGCATCGAGATGCCCGACGACTGGGTGGGGCACCCGCAGCGCAAGGACTACCCGCTCGGCGGCATCCCCGTCGAGTACCGAGGAGCGGAGATTCCGCCGCCGGACGAAAGGCGGTCGTACGTATGAGTTCGACGAAGTACACCGAGTACGACGCGTACGCCGCCGAGGAGGCGGCCGAGGGCAAGGTCTTCGACGTCGGCGGGCAGGACTGGGACAAGGTCGTCTCCGCCGCCGAGGACCTGGGCGACGAGCGGCTCGTCGTCAACATGGGTCCGCAGCACCCGTCCACGCACGGCGTGCTCCGGCTGATCCTCACGCTCGACGGTGAGACGGTGAACGAGGCCCGGGTGGGCATCGGCTACCTGCACACCGGCATCGAGAAGAACATGGAGTTCCGCACCTGGACGCAGGGCACCACGTTCTGCACCCGGATGGACTACCTGGCGCCGCTGTTCAACGAGACGGCGTACTGCCTGAGCGTGGAGCGGCTCCTCGGCATCGAGGACAAGATCCCCGAGCGGGCCCAGATCATCCGCGTGATGATGATGGAGCTGAACCGGATCTCCTCGCACCTGGTCGCGATCGCCACGTTCGGGCTGGAGCTCGGCGCGACGACCGTGATGCTGAACGGGTTCATCGAGCGCGAGTACACCCTCGACCTGTTCGAGGAGATCACCGGGCTGCGGATGAACCACGCCTACGTCCGGCCGGGCGGGGTCGCGCAGGACCTGCCGAGCGGCGCCACCAGCAAGATCCGCGACTACCTCGACCGGATGCCGAAGCGGATCCAGGCGCTCCGCAAGCTGCTGGACGAGAACCCGGTCTTCAAGGCGCGCACGCAGGACATCGCGTACCTCGACCTCACCGGGTGCATGGCGCTCGGCGTCACCGGCCCGGTGCTGCGCTCGACCGGCCTCCCGTGGGACCTGCGCAAGTCGCAGCCCTACTGCGGCTACGAGACCTACGAGTTCGACGTCCCGACGCAGGACACCTGCGACGTGTACGGCCGCTACCTCGTCCGGATGGACGAGATGGAGGAGTCGCTGAAGATCGTCGAGCAGTGCCTGGAGCGGCTGCAGGCGGTCAAGGGCCCGGTCATGATCGAGGACAAGAAGATCGGCTGGCCCGCGCAGCTCGCCATCGGCGCGGACGGCATGGGCAACTCGCCCCGGCACATCGCGCACATCATGGGCACCTCGATGGAGGCGCTGATCCACCACTTCAAGCTGGTCACCGAGGGCTTCCGGGTGCCGGCGGGGCAGGCGTACGTGCCGATCGAGTCGCCGCGCGGCGAACTCGGCGCCCACGTGGTCAGCGACGGCGGCACCCGCCCGTACCGGGTGCACTTCCGCGAGCCGTCCTTCGTCAACCTGCAGGCGACCCCGGCGATGAGCGAAGGCGGCATGGTCGCCGACATCATCGCAGCCGTGGCCAGCATCGATCCGGTCATGGGGGGAGTGGACCGATGACATACGAGCCCGACGTACGCCAGCGGCTGGAGCGGGACGCCAAGGAGATCATCGGCCGGTACCCGCGGCCGCGGTCGGCGCTCCTGCCGATGCTGCACCTGGTGCAGTCGGAGGACGGATACGTCACCCAGCGGGGCGTGGAGTTCTGCGCCGAGATGCTCGGCATCACCCCCGCGCAGGTCATGGGCGTCGTCACCTTCTACACGCAGTACAAGCGGGAGCCGGTCGGCGACTACCACGTCGGCGTCTGCACCAACACGCTGTGCGCGGTCATGGGCGGCGACCAGATCTGGGACGAGCTGAGCGCGCACTGCGGGGTCGGCCACGATGAGACCACCCCGGACGGCAAGGTCAGCCTGGAGCGCGTCGAGTGCAACGCGGCCTGCGACTTCGCCCCCGTCGTGATGGTCAACTGGGAGTTCTTCGACAACATGACTCCCGAGAAGGCCAAGCAGCTCGTCGACGACCTCCGGGTCGGCAAGGACGTGCTGCCCTCCCGCGGCCCGAACCGCCTCGCCACCTGGAAGGAGGCGTCGCGCGTGCTGGCCGGCTTCCCGGACGGGCTCGCCGGCGAGGGCGTCCAGGCCGGGCCGCAGTCGCTGGTCGGCCTGAAGATCGCGCAGGAGCGCGGCTGGACGGCGCCGCCCGCCGGCGCCGACCGCGAGCGGCCCGACGAGCCGGTCAAGCCGGGCGAGGTCACCGACCCGCCCCCGAACGAGCCCGGAAAGCCCATCGGCGGCGACGTCAAGCCGGGCAGCCAGGAGGGACGGAACAAGTGACCACGCTGACCCCCGTCCTCACCAGGAACTGGGACAAGGCCGACTCGTTCACCCGCGCCGGCTACGAGCGCGACGGCGGCTACCGGGCGCTGCGCAAGGCGCTGCGGATGGAGCCGGACGAGATCGTCCAGGCCGTCAAGGACTCCGGCCTCCGCGGGCGCGGCGGCGCCGGGTTCCCCACCGGCATGAAGTGGGGCTTCCTGCCGCCGTCCAGCCCGAACCCGCGGTACCTCGTCGTCAACGCCGACGAGTCCGAGCCGGGCACGTGCAAGGACATCCCGCTGATGATGGCGAACCCGCACGTCCTCATCGAGGGCGTCATCATCAGCGCGTACGCCATCAAGTCGAACCAGGCGTTCATCTACGTGCGCGGCGAGGTCCTGCACGTGATCCGCCGCCTGCAGCAGGCGGTCGCAGAGGCGTACGAGGCCGGGTACATCGGCAAGGACATCCTCGGCTCCGGCTACGACCTGGACGTGGTCGTGCACTGCGGCGCCGGCGCCTACATCTGCGGCGAGGAGACGGCGCTGCTGGACTCCCTGGAGGGGTTCCGCGGCCAGCCCAGGCTGAAGCCCCCCTTCCCCGCCGTCGCGGGCCTCTACGGCGGACCCACCGTCATCAACAACGTCGAGTCGATCTCCTCGGTTCCCTCGATCGTCGAGAACGGGCCCGAGTGGTTCGCCTCGATGGGCACCGAGAAGTCGCAGGGCTTCGGGATCTTCTCGCTGTCCGGGCACGTCAAGCGGCCCGGCCAGTACGAGGCGCCGCTCGGCATCACGCTGCGGGAGCTGCTCGACATGGCGGGCGGCATCCGCGGGGGGCACCGGCTGAAGTTCTGGACGCCCGGCGGGTCGTCCACCCCGATCTTCACCGACGAGCACCTGGACGTCCCGCTGGACTTCGAGTCCGTCGGCGCCGCCGGGTCCATGCTCGGCACCCGGGCGCTGCAGATCTTCGACGAGACGACCTGCGTGGTGCGGGCCGTCCAGCGCTGGTCGGAGTTCTACGCGCACGAGTCGTGCGGCAAGTGCACGCCGTGCCGCGAGGGCACCTACTGGTACAAGCAGATGTTCGCGCGGCTGGAAGCGGGCGAGGGCACCGACGAGGACCTGGAGACCCTGCTGGACATCTCCGACAACATCCTCGGCCGCGCGTTCTGCGCCCTCGGCGACGGCGCCACCAGCCCGGTCGTGTCGTCCATCAAGCTGTTCCGGGACGAGTACCTCCAGCACTTCGAGCAGGGCGGCTGCCCGTTCGACCCGGCCAAGTCCACCCTCTGGGGAGGTGCCAAGTGACCGTCACCGACGACAAGTCGGCGGTGGAGAAGCGTGAGGAGATGGTCTCCTGCACCATCGACGGCTTCGAGATCGAAGTGCCCAAGGGCACGCTGATCATCCGGGCCGCCGAGCTGCTCGGCATCCAGATCCCCCGGTTCTGCGAGCACCCGCTGCTCGACCCGATCGGCGCGTGCCGGCAGTGCCTGGTGGAGATCCCGGACGCGGGCAACGGCCGCGGGATGCCGAAGCCGCAGGCGTCCTGCACCACCGCCGTGATGCCGGGCATGGTCGTGAAGACCCAGCTCACCTCGCCGGTGGCCGACAAGGCCCAGCACGGCATCATGGAGTTCCTGCTCATCAACCACCCGCTGGACTGCCCGATCTGCGACAAGGGCGGCGAGTGCCCGCTGCAGAACCAGGCCATGTCCAACGGGCGCGGCGAGACCCGCTTCACCGGGACCAAGCGGACCTGGCCGAAGCCGATCCCGCTGTCCAGCCAGGTGCTCCTCGACCGGGAGCGGTGCATCCAGTGCACCCGCTGCACCCGGTTCTCCGAGCAGATCGCCGGCGACCCGTTCATCGACCTGTTCGCGCGCGGCGCGAAGGAGGAGGTCGGGACCGCCGACGGCAACCCGTTCCACTCCTACTTCTCCGGCAACACGGTGCAGATCTGCCCGGTGGGAGCGCTCACCGGCACCGCCTACCGGTTCCGGTCCCGGCCGTTCGACCTGGTGTCGCAGCCGAGCGTCTGCGAGCACTGCGCGTCCGGCTGCGGGCTGCGCACCGACCACCGGCGCGGGAAGGTCACCCGCCGGCTGGCCGGGGACGAGCCGCAGGTCAACGAGGAGTGGAACTGCGACAAGGGCCGCTGGGCGTTCACCTACGCCACGCAGCCGGACCGGCTCACCACCCCGCTCGTCCGCAACGAGGACGGGGTGCTGGAGCCTGCGTCGTGGCCCGAGGCGCTGACCATCGCGGCGCGGGGCCTCGCCGCGGCGCGCGGCTCGGCCGGGGTGCTCACCGGCGGCCGCGTCACCCTTGAGGACGCCTACGCCTACGCCAAGTTCGCCCGGGTCGCGCTCGGCACCAACGACGTCGACTTCCGGGCCCGGCCGCTGTCGGACGAGGAGTCGCAGTTCCTCGCCTCGTCGGTCGCGGGACGCTCCATCGAGGTCTCCTACGCCGACCTGGAGAAGGCGCCCGTCGTCGTCCTCGCCGGCTTCGAGCCGGAGGAGGAGTCGCCGATCGTGTTCCTGCGGCTCCGCAAGGCGTTCCGCAAGAACGGGCTGCCGGTGTACGCCGCCGCCCCGTTCGCGACCCGCGGGCTGACCAAGGTCGGCGGCACGCTGCTGCCGACCCCGCCCGGCGCGGAGGCCGAGACGCTCGGCTCCCTCATCGGGGACGCCGACCGCGCCGACGTCCGGACGCTGCTGGAGACGCCCGGCGCCGTCATCCTCGTCGGCGAGCGGCTCGCCACCAGCCCCGGGGCGCTGACCGCGGCGGTCCGGCTCGCGCAGGTCACCGGCGCCCGGCTGGCGTGGGTGCCGCGCCGGGCCGGGGAGCGCGGCGCGCTCGAGGCCGGGGCGCTGCCCGGCCTGCTGCCGATCGGCCGCCCGGTCACCGACCCCGCCGCGCGCGCCGAGGTCGCCCGCACCTGGGGCGTCGCGGAGCTGCCCGCCGGGCCCGGCGAGGACACCGCCGGCATCATCGCGGCGGCGGCGCAGGGCCGGCGCGGCGCGCTGCTCGTCGGCGGCGTCGACCCCTACGACCTGCCCGACCCGGAGGCGATGCTGCGGGCGCTGGAGGCCACCCCGTTCGTGGTGAGCCTGGAGCAGCGCCCGTCCGCGGTCACCGACCGAGCCGACGTGGTGCTCCCCGTCGCGGCCGTCGCGGAGAAGTCCGGGACGTTCGTCGACTGGGAGGGCCGCGGCCGCCCGTTCGACATCGCGCTGAAGTCGGCCGGGAAGCTGCCGGACCTGCGGGTCCTGGACGCGCTCGCCGACGAGATGGACGTCCACCTGGGCCTGCCCGGCCCGGAGGCGGCCCGCCGCGAGCTCACCGAGCTCGGCGCCTACCGCGGCGAGCGCCCGGAGCCGCCCAACGTGGCGCAGGAGCTGCCGCCGCACCCCGAGCAGGGCGAGGCGCTGCTCGCGACGTGGCGGCTGCTGCTGGACCGGGGCCGCCTGCAGGACGGGGAGCCGTTCCTCGCGGGCACCGCCAAGCCGGCGGTCGCCCGGCTGTCGCCCGCGACGGCCGCGGAGATCGGCGCGACCGACGCGGTGACCGTGTCGGGGGCGCGCGGCGAGGTGACGCTCCCGCTGGAGATCACCCCGGACATGCCCGACCGGGTGGTGTGGCTGCCGACGAACTCGGCCGGCTGCGCCCTCTACCGGGATCTGGGCACGGCCGCGGGCGACGTCGTCAAGATCGCGAGCGGGGTGCTCGCGACCGCGACCGAGATCGCTGGAGGCACCGAATGAGTCCCCTCGCCGCTGCCCCGGCGGCCGACCCGTCGCTGCAGGACTTCGGCAAAGACCCGTGGTGGCTGATCGGCGGCAAGGTCGTCGTCATCTTCGCGTTCCTCGTCGTGACCGTGCTGCTCACGATGTGGATCGAGCGCCGCGTCATCGGGCGGATGCAGCTGCGCGTCGGCCCGAACCGCGCCGGGCCCTTCGGCCTGCTGCAGGGCCTCGCCGACGGCGTCAAGCTGGCGCTGAAGGAGGACATCATCCCCCGCCAGGTGGACAAGGTGGTGTTCATCCTGGCACCGGTGATGGCGGCGGTGCCGGCGTTCATCTCGTTCATCATCATCCCGTTCGGGCCGACGGTGTCGATCTTCGGGCACCAGACGGCGCTGCAGGGCACCGACCTGCCGGTCGCGGTCCTGCTGGTCCTCGCGATGTCGTCGATGGGGATCTACGGGGTGGTGCTGGCCGGCTGGTCGTCGATGTCGCCGTACTCGCTGCTCGGCGGGCTCCGCTCGTCCGCGCAGATGATCTCCTACGAGATCGCGATGGGGCTGTCGTTCGTCGCGGTGTTCATGTTCGCCGGCTCGATGTCCACCTCGGAGATCGTCGCCAAGCAGCACGACACCTGGTTCGTGGTGCTGCTGGCCCCGTCCTTCGTGATCTACGTGATCACGATGATGGGCGAGTCGAACCGCATCCCGTTCGACCTGCCCGAGGGCGAGGGCGAGATCGTCGGCGGCTTCCACACCGAGTACTCGTCGCTGAAGTTCGCGATGTTCTTCCTCGCCGAGTACATCAACCTCACCACCCTGTCGGCGCTCGCCACCACGCTGTTCCTCGGCGGCTGGCGCGCGCCCGCGCCGATCTCCACCGTCTGGGCGGGGGCCAACTCCGGCTGGTGGCCGGTGCTGTGGTTCCTGATCAAGATCTTCCTGTTCATCTTCTTCTTCATCTGGCTGCGCGGCACGCTGCCGCGGGTCCGCTACGACCAGCTGATGCGCCTCGGCTGGAAGGTGCTGATCCCGGTGTCGCTCGGCTGGATCCTGCTGGTCGCGGCGATCCGCGCCCTCCGCGGCGAGGGCTACGACACCCGGGAGATCGCCATCGCCACCGCGGTGGTGGCGGCGGTCGTGCTGGTCGCGACGGTGCTGTGGGAGATGCTCCGGGGCGGCGAGGACGAGAAGGAGATCGTCCCCGGCGCGGCCCAGGGCGAGGGGACCGACCCGGCCGCGGGCGGGTTCCCGGTGCCGCCGCTGGACGCGCCGCACTACCACGGCCGCGCCCGCGAGCCGGCCGCCCGGCCCGCCACGATCGAAACGTCCTCCGAGGAGGTCACCAGTGGGTCTCACTGATTTCCTGAACCCGGTCAAGGGGTTCGGGGTCTCGTTCCACCAGATGTTCATGAAGAGCGAGACCGTCCAGTACCCGGAGGTGAAGAAGCCGACCGCCCCGCGCTTCCACGGCCGGCACCAGCTGAACCGCTGGCCGGACGGCCTGGAGAAGTGCATCGGCTGCGAGCTGTGCGCGTGGGCCTGCCCGGCGGACGCCATCTTCGTCGAGGGCGCCGACAACACCGAGGACGAGCGGTACTCGCCCGGTGAGCGGTACGGCCGCACCTACCAGATCAACTACCTGCGCTGCATCCTCTGCGGGCTCTGCATCGAGGCGTGCCCCACCCGGGCGCTCACGATGACGAACGAGTACGAGCTCGCCGACGACAGCCGGGAGAGCCTGATCTACACCAAGGAGATGCTGCTGGCGCCGCTGCGCGAGGGCATGGAGGCGCCGCCGCACGAGATGCGGCTCGGCGACACCGAGGAGGACTACTACCGCCTCGGCCTCCAGTCCGACGAGGCGGCGGGCTCCGCCGAGACGCCCTCGGCCCCGAGAGTGCCGTCCGAGGGCGGCGGCCGGGCGAGCGCCGACAACGCGGTGAAGGCGGAGAAGCGCCGCAAGGGCGGTGAGGGCGAATGAACACCGCCGTCATCGCCGCCGAGGTCGCGGACAAGCAGTCCGGCGAGCCGTTCTTCTTCTGGCTGCTCGCCGTCGTCTCGGTGCTCGGCGCGCTCGGAATGATCTTCATGCGGAAGGCGGTGCACTCGGCGCTGCTGCTGGCGACCGTGATGCTCTCCCTCGCCGCGCTGTACGCGATCCAGAACGCGCCGTTCCTGGCGTTCGTCCAGGTGATCGTGTACACCGGCGCCGTGCTGATGCTGTTCCTGTTCGTGATGATGGTCGTCGGGGTCAGCTCCACCGACTCGCTGGTGGAGACGATCCGGGGGCAGCGCTTCTGGGGCGTGATCGCCGCGATCGGGTTCATCGCCCTGCTGACCGCGGGCATCGGCAACGCCGCCCTCGACGACTCGGCGGGCCTCGCCCAGGCCAACGCCGAGGGCAACGTGTTCGGCCTGGCGCAACTGCTGTTCTCCAAGTACGTGTTCGCGTTCGAGGCGACCAGCGCGCTGCTGATCACCGCGGCGCTCGGCGCGATGGTGCTGGCGCACCGGGAGCGCACCGAGCCGAAGAAGACGCAGAAGGACCTGTCCAAGGGCCGCTTCCTCACCGGCGAGCACCCGGGCCCGCTGCCGGGCCCCGGCACCTACGCCCGGCACAACGCCGTCGACATGCCGGCGCTGCTGCCGGACGGCACGCCGTCGGAGCTGTCGATCAACCCGGTCATCGCGGCCCGCACCGACACCGCCGAGCGGCACGCCGACCTGTACGGCGGCACCGAGGAGGAGGCGCTCGAACAGGACGTGGCCGCGGTCAAGGCGGTCACCGCAGAGGCCGAAGAGGCCGACGCCGAGTCGCGCTCCGTGAAGTCGGGGACGCCGGCCGCGGGCGGCGGCGCGAACGAAGGCGAGGCTGGTCAATGAGTCCGGGGCACTACCTGGCGCTCTCGGCGATCCTGTTCACCATCGGAGCGCTCGGCGTCCTCGTGCGCCGCAACGCGATCGTGGTGTTCATGTGCATCGAGCTGATGCTGAACGCGGCGAACCTGGCGTTCATCTCGTTCTCCCGCATGCACGGCAACCTCGACGGCCAGATCATCGCGTTCTTCGTGATGGTGGTGGCCGCCGCGGAGGTCGTGGTGGGCCTGGCGATCATCATGACCATCTTCCGGACCCGCAGGTCCTCGTCGGTCGACGACGCGAACCTGCTGAAGTACTGAGAGGTCGGGAATGCAAGCGGAAGGCATCCAGGCCGCGTCCTGGCTTCTCATCGCGCTCCCGCTCGCGGGCGCCGCGATCCTCCTGCTCGGGGGGAGGCGCACCGACCGGTGGGGACACCTGCTCGGCTGCGCCACGGCGGTCGCCGCGTTCGGCGTGGGCGTCGCGATGCTCGTGCAGATGCTCGGCTACGACGCCGCGGAGCGCGGCCGGACCGTGCACCTGTGGGACTTCATCGACGTCGGCTCGTTCAAGGTCGGCATGAACCTGCTGGTGGACCCGCTGTCCATCAGCTTCGTCCTGCTGATCACCGGGGTCGGCTCGCTGATCCACATCTACTCCATCGGCTACATGGCCGAGGACCCCGAGCGCCGCAAGTTCTTCGCGTACCTGAACCTGTTCGTCGCGGCGATGCTGCTGCTGGTGCTCGGTGACAACTACCTGGTCATGTTCCTCGGCTGGGAGGGCGTGGGTCTCGCGTCCTACCTGCTGATCGGGTTCTGGCAGCACAAGCCGACCGCGGCGACCGCGGCGAAGAAGGCGTTCGTCGTCAACCGCGTCGGCGACATGGGGATCATCATCGCGATCGCGCTGATGTTCGCCACGTTCGGCACGATCGACTACGGGCCGATCCTCGGCGGCGAGCAGGCGGGCATGGCGTCCCGGCTGAGCACCGGCACCGCGACCGCGATCGGGCTGCTCCTCCTGCTCGGCGCGTGCGGCAAGTCGGCGCAGCTGCCGCTGCAGTCGTGGCTGCTGGACGCGATGGAGGGCCCGACCCCGGTGTCGGCGCTCATCCACGCGGCGACGATGGTGACCGCCGGCGTCTACCTGATCGTCCGGTCCGGGCCGATCTTCGAGATGTCGGAGACCGCGCAGCTGGTCGTCACGATCGTCGGCGCGGCCACGCTGCTGTTCGGTGCGATCATCGGGTGCGCGAAGGACGACATCAAGAAGGCCCTGGCGGGCTCGACGATGTCGCAGATCGGCTACATGACGCTGGCCGCCGGGCTCGGCAAGGCCGGGTACGTGTTCGCCATCGCGCACCTCATCGCGCACGGCTTCTTCAAGGCCGGGCTGTTCCTCGGCGCCGGGTCCGTCATGCACGGCATGAAGGACGACGTGAACATGCGCCACTACGGCGCGCTCCGCGCGGTCATGATGACCACGACGGTCACGTTCGGGCTCGGGTACCTCGCGATCATCGGGTTCCCGCTGCTGTCCGGCTGGTTCACCAAGGACGCGATCATCGAGGCGGCGTTCGACAAGGGCGGCACGTCCGGGGCGGTCCTCGGCGCCTGCGCGGTCATCGGCGCGGCCGTCACCGCCTACTACATGTCGCGCGTGATGTTCATGACGTTCTTCGGCGAGAAGCGCTGGGCGGACGACGTCCACCCGCACGAGTCGCCGAAGGTCATGACGGTGCCGCTGATGCTGCTCGCGGTCGGCTCGGTCGCCGCCGGCGGGCTGCTGATCCTCGGCGGGTTCTCCGGCTTCCTCGAACCGGTCGTCGGGGCCCCCGAGCACGAGCACGAGTTCAAGTGGCTCACCGCCCCGGGCGCGGCCGTCTTCGTCCTGATGATCATCGGCGCGGCGATCGCGTGGCGGCAGTACGGCGCCCGCAAGGTGCCGCGTGAGGCGCCCAAGGGCTCGTTCGTCACGGTCGCGGCCCGCAAGGACCTCTACGGCGACGCGTTCAACGAGTCGCTGCTCATGCGTCCCGGGCAGTGGCTGACCCGGCTCGCGGTCTGGTTCGACGGACGCGGCGTCGACGGCCTCGTCAACGGCACCGCCGCCGGCGTCGGCGGCAGTTCCGGCCGCCTCCGCCGGGTGCAGACCGGCTTCGCCCGTTCCTACGCCCTCTCGATGCTGGGCGGCGCGGCCCTCGTGGTCGCGGCGCTCCTGGTGGTGAACGTTTCATGAGCGACTTTCCCTGGCTGAGCGTCCTCATCGGACTGCCACTGGTGGGCGCGCTGCTGCTCATCGCCATCCCGCGCGAGCGGGAGACGCTGGTCAAGCAGTTCGCGCTCGGCGTCTCCCTCGTCGTCGCGGCGCTCACCGGCGCCGTCGCGGCGGGCTTCGACGCGGGCGGGGCGCGCTTCCAGTTCGAAGAGAAGTACTGGTGGATCAAGGAGTTCGGGGTCCACTGGGCGCTCGGCGTCGACGGCGTCGCGCTGACGCTGATCCTGATGTCGGTGATCCTCGTCCCGCTGGTCATCCTCGCGTCCTGGCACGAGGCCGACCGCTCCGGCGGGTCGGACGTCCCGGCGAAGCGGTCGGTGAAGACGTACTTCGCGCTGCTGCTGACGCTGGAAGCGGCCATGATCGGCGTCTTCGCGGCGACCGACGTGTTCCTCTTCTACGTCTTCTTCGAGGCGATGCTGGTCCCGGTGTACTTCATCATCGGGTCCTACGGCGGCGCCCAGCGCTCCTACGCCGCGGTGAAGTTCCTGCTGTACTCGCTGTTCGGCGGGCTGCTGATGCTGGTCGCCGTCATCTGGCTGTACCCGCTGTCGGCCAAGTCCGCCGCGGACGGCGGCGTCGGGCACGGGACGTTCATGTTCGACGAGCTGTCGAAGATGAACATCGACCCGACGACGGCGAAGTGGCTGTTCCTCGGCTTCTTCGTCGCGTTCGCGATCAAGGCGCCGATGTTCCCGGTGCACACCTGGCTGCCGGACGCCGCGCAGCAGTCCCCGGCGGGCGCGCTGGTGCTGATCGTCGGCGTGCTGGACAAGGTCGGCACCTACGGGATGCTCCGGTTCTGCCTGGAGCTGTTCCCCGGCGCGTCGAAGTGGGCGACGCCCGCGGTGCTCGCGTTCGCGGTGGTCAGCATCATCTACGGCGCCATCCTCGCGATCGGGCAGGTCGACATGAAGCGGCTGATCGCCTACACGTCGATCTCCCACTTCGGGTTCATCGTGCTCGGCGTCTTCGCGATGACGTCGCAGGCGCAGTCGGGCGCGGCGCTGTACATGGTGAACCACGGGTTCTCGACCGGCGCGCTGTTCCTGATCGTCGGGTTCATGATCGTCCGGCGGCGGTCGGCGAAGATCTCCGACTTCGGCGGCATGCAGAAGGTGGCGCCCGTGCTGGCCGGGACATTCCTCGTCGCCGGCCTGTCGAGCCTGTCGCTGCCCGGCCTGTCGCCGTTCGTGTCCGAGTTCCTGGTCGTGGTCGGCACGTTCAGCCGCTACGAGTGGGCCGCCGTCGCGTCCATCATCGCCATCGTGCTCGCCGCCATCTACATCCTGTGGATGTACCAGCGGACGATGGGCGGCCCCACGGTCCCCGCGGTCGAGGGCATGAAGGACCTGTCCGCCAGGGAGAAGTGGGTCATCGCCCCGATCATCGCGATCATCGTGGCGATGGGCTTCTTCCCGCAGCCGGTGCTGCACGTGATCAACCCGTCGGTGGACCACACGCTGGCCCGGGTCGACCGGCACGATCCGGCGCCGGACATCACCGGTAACGTCGCCGAGAACGGAGCCCGTCCATGAGCACCCCTGACCAGGTGATCGCGGTCCTCGCGCAGCAGGACGACATCACCGCGCCGCACATCGAGTACGGCCAGATCATGCCGCTGCTCCTGGTGCTCGGCATGGCCGTGGTGGGCGTGCTCGTCGAGGCGTTCGTCGGCCGCGACGCGCGCTACTACGTGCAGGTGCCGCTCGCGTTCCTCGGGCTCGCCGGCGCGTTCGCGTGGACGGTCGCGCTCGGGTGGAGCGAGGACCCGCACCACGTCGCCGCCGAGGGCGCCCTCGGCGTGGACGGCCCCACGCTGTTCATCCAGGGCACCATCCTGGTGCTGGCGCTGGTCAGCCTGCTGCTGATCGCCGAGCGCGGCGGCGCCCGCGCCGACGGCGCGTTCACCGCGCAGGCGTCCGCGCTGCCGGGCAGCGAGGCCGAGCAGCGCACCGCGGAGGCCGGGGTCGTGCAGACCGAGGTCTTCCCGCTGATGATGTTCGCCGTCGGCGGCATGATCATGTTCCCGGCGGCCAACGACCTGCTCACGATGTTCGTGGCGCTGGAGGTCCTGTCGCTGCCGCTGTACCTGCTGTGCGGGCTCGCCCGCCGGCGCCGCCTGCTCTCCCAGGAGGCGGCGGTCAAGTACTTCCTGCTCGGCGCGTTCTCGTCGGCGTTCTTCCTGTACGGGATCGCGCTGCTGTACGGGTACGCCGGGTCGGTGCGGCTGTCGGACATCTCCGCGCAGATCAGCAAGGACACCGGCAGCGAGACCCTGCTCCTCGCGGGCGTCGCGCTGCTGTCGGTGGGGCTGCTGTTCAAGCTCGGCGGCGTCCCCTTCCACATGTGGAAGCCGGACGTGTACCAGGGCGCCCCCACCCCGATCACGGCGCTGATGGCGTCCTGCACGGTCGTCGCCGCGTTCGGCGGGATCCTGCGCGTCTACTACGTCGCGTTCGAGACGCTCCGGTGGGACTGGCGGCCCTTCATGTGGGGCGTGGCGATTCTCACGATGGTCGCCGGGTCGATCATCGCGATCACGCAGACCGACATCAAGCGGATGCTGGCCTACTCGTCGATCGCGCACGCGGGCTTCCTGCTCATGGGCGTGATCGCCAGCTCCCCGCACGGCCTGTCGAGCACCCTGTTCTACCTGCTCGCGTACGGTTTCACCTCGGTCGGCGCGTTCGCGGTCGTGACGATGGTGCGGGACGCGGCCGGCGAGGCCGGGCACCTGTCCCGGTGGGCGGGGCTCGGCAAGCGGTCCCCGGTCGTCGCCGGCGTGATGGCCTTCTTCCTGCTGGCGTTCGCCGGCATCCCGCTCACCAGCGGGTTCACCGGGAAGTTCGCGCTGTTCAAGGCGGCCGTGGAGGAGGGCGCGACGCCGCTGGTGATCGTCGCGGTCGTGTCGTCCGCCGTCGCCGCGTTCTTCTACGTCCGTGTGATCGTCGTCATGTTCTTCAGCGAGCCGGACGTGGACGGGCCGGTCGTGGTGGCCGGGCCGGCGACCGCGGTCGCGGTCGCCCTCGGCGTGACGGCTACTGTGGTACTCGGCGTGCTCCCGCAGCCGGTTCTGGACCTCGCGGGACAGGCCACGACCCACATGTTCGTCCGGTAGGGAGTCTTGGGTGAGCAACCCATCCGCTGAGAGGTCCGGCGGGCCGGCCATCGAGGAGACCGGCCCGTTCGGGCTTCCCATCGACGCCGCGCTCGCGTCCAGCGCCAAGGCGCGGCTGGCCGAGGTCGAGGCCCTGCTGCTCGACTGCGTGCGCGGCGAGGACCCGCTGCTCACCGAGGCGTCGGAGCATCTCGTCGAGGCGGGCGGCAAGCGGTTCCGGCCGATGCTGGTGCTGCTCGCCTCCCACTTCGGCGACCCGGCCGCGTCCGGCGTGGTCCCCGCCGCCGTCGTCGTCGAGCTGACCCACCTCGGCACCCTCTACCACGACGACGTGATGGACGAGGCGACCGTCCGGCGCGGCCAGGAGTCGGCGAACTCCCGCTGGACGAACACGGTCGCGATCCTCACCGGCGACTACCTGTTCGCCCGCGCGTCCGACCTGCTCGCCGACCTCGGCCCGGAGGCCGTCCGGATCCAGGCTCGCGCGTTCGCCCGGCTCGTCCGCGGCCAGATCCAGGAGACCGTCGGCCCCGGCGCGGGCGCCGACCCCCTCAAGCACTACCTGGGCGTCGTGGCCGACAAGACCGCGTCCCTCATCGCGGTGTCCGGCCAGTTCGGCGCGCTGCTGTCCGGCGCCCCGTCCCACGTCGTCGACACGGTCACCTCCGCCTGCGAGAAGATCGGCATCGCGTTCCAGCTGTCCGACGACATCCTCGACATCGACTCCGAGACGGAGGAGTCGGGCAAGACCCCCGGCACCGACCTCCGCGAGGGCATCCGGACCCTCCCGATGCACCACGTCCTCGCCGGGACGGGGTCGGGCCCCGACGACGCCCGCCTCCGCGAGCTGCTCGTCCAGGACCTCACCGACGACGCCCTGCACGCCGAGGCGCTCGCCCTGCTGCGCGCCCACCCGGCCATGGACCGCGCCCGCGCCGACCTCCGCCGGTGGGCGGAGGACGCCCGCGCCGAACTCCTCACCCTCCCCGACATCCCCGCCCGCGACGCCTTCACCAACCTCTGCGACTACGTCGTCTCCCGCACAGGCTGACCCTCCTTCACCGCCGCGCATTGGCAAGCCGGTAGCGGCCGCCGGCGCTTGCGGCGTGGTGCGCCTGTCCGTGCGCCGGAGGAGATTCGGCCCCCGGCGCACGGGGTGCTTCAGGCGTTCTGGGGTTCGGCTTTCTCGGCCAGGCCGCGGTACTTCATCGCGTGCAGGACGAGGTCGATGAGGACCTCCTTGCAGGATTCGAGGCTGCGCGCGTCGCAGAGCATGACGGGGACCTTGGGGCCCAGGTTGAGGGCCATCTGGATCTCCCCGAGGTCGTACTGCTTGGCGCCCTCGAAGCAGTTGACCGCGACGATGAAGGGTGTGCCGCGGCGCTCGAAGTAGTCGACCGACGGGAAGCAGTCGGACAGGCGGCGGGTGTCGGCGAGCACGACGGCGCCGAGGGCGCCGAGGGAGACCTCGTCCCACATGAACCAGAAGCGCTCCTGGCCGGGGGTGCCGAACAGGTAGAGGACGTACCCGTTCCGCATCGTGATGCGGCCGAAGTCCATCGCGACCGTGGTGGTGTCCTTGCGCTCCACGCCGGAGATGTCGTCGACGCCGACGCCCTGGTCGGTGAGGAGTTCCTCGGTGCGCAGCGGCTGCGTCTCGGAGACGGTGCCCACCATGGTGGTCTTGCCGACCCCGAAGCCGCCCGCGATCACGATCTTGACCGCGGTGGGGAGCCGGCGGGCGCGCACGCCCCTAGAGGGCCCGGAGACCATCGATCACCGCCTTGTAGAGCCTGATGTCGTGCATGTCCGCCTCCGGTTCGGGTTCCTGCATGGAGACGAACCCCTTGTCGAGCAGGTCGCCGAGCATGACCCGCACCGTGGCGACCGGCAGGTCGAGGTGCCCGGTGAGCTCGGCGACCGACATGACGTTCTGGCAGAGCCGGATGATGGCGAGGTGCTCGGGGCCGAGGCCGATCGCGCCCTCGGGCTCCGGGCCGTCCGCGACCACCAGGGTGATCAGGTCGAACTTGCCGCGGGTGGGCTCGATCCGGCCGCTGGTCATCACGTACGGCCGCACCATCGGGCCGGCCTGCTCGTCGAGGTACCGGTCGTGGTGGGCGGGCGGCGGCGCCGGGTCGTCCGTCCAGGGCTCCGGCGCGGGATCCTCGGGGGGCATCATGCCTGCCGTCCCTCCCCGGCGGACTCGGACCGCGCGGGCGAGGTCAGGTGGTGGCCCATGGCGGTGACGAGCATCGCCATCTCGTAGGCGATCAGGCCGACGTCGGCGTCCTCCTCGGCGAGGACGGCGAGGCAGGCGCCCTTGCCGGCGACCGTCACCAGCAGGAACGCCGACGCCATCTCGACGATCGTCTGCCGGACGGGCCCGCCGCCGAACCGGGTCCCGGCGCCCTTGGCGAGGCTCTGGATGCCGGCGGCGACGGCGGCGAGGTGCTCCCCGTCGTCCTGGGACATGCCCTCCGAGGACGCCATGAGCAGGCCGTCCGCCGACAGCACCACCGCGTTGCGGGCGTGCGGCAACCGGTGGACCAGGTCGTCCAGCAACCAGCCCAGATCGGATGCGGAACCGGTCTTCTGCGTCACTGCTCTTCCTCGCCTTTCGCTGCGTTGTGGCCGGCGTCGGCGCCGCCCTCGTCGGCGCGCGCCGCCTCGGTGCGGGCCGCGTCGGAGCGGCCCTGGCGGGTGCCGCGCTGGTAGGAGCCCATGATCCGCTGGATTTCTTCGGGGGAGCGGCCCAGGTCCTCCGGCTCGTCCGGCTCCTCGGCGGCGGCGGGCTCGTCGGCCCGCAGGGGTTCGGCAAGGTTCGCCTGCGGCACCCGGACGGGCAGGCCGGACGGTGTGGTGGAGATCTCGGGCACGGGTGGCTGGTCCTCCGGCTCGGTGGGGTGGGGACGCTCGCCGTCCGCGGGCACGTCGTCGTGCGGCGCGGGCGGTTCGGTCCTCGGGGCCTCGGGGTCCGGCTGGGGTGCGGCGTCGCCGCCTGGAGTCGGCGCGGTCGGCGCGGCCGACGCGGGCGGTTCGGACGCGGGCGGGGGCACCGCCACGAGCGCGGGCCCGGCGGCCGGCCGGCCGGTGCTCGCGGGGGGCAGCGTCGCGGTGGCGGCGGCCGCGCGCCCGGGGGCCGGGGCGCCGGCGCCGACGGCGGTCGGGCGGCGCACCTCCAGCCCGTTCTGCGTGGTGGCGCCGGCGGGCACGGGCGCCGGGCCCTGCTCGACGATCAGCTCGCGCGGGATGACGACGACGGCGGTGGTGCCGCCGTACGCGGACCGCTTCAGCGAGACCTGGAGGCCGTACCGCTCGGCGAGCTTGCTGACCACGAACAGGCCGAGCTGCACCGAGCTCTGCAGGTTGAAGTCGGGCGGGTTCGCGATCCGCTCGTTGATCTCGGCGAGCTTGTCGTCGGTCATGCCGAGCCCGCGGTCCTCGATGTCGATCGCGAAGCCGCTGGCGACGAGGTGCCCGCCGACCTGCACGACGGTGTCGGGCGGGGAGAACGACACCGCGTTCTCGATCAGCTCGGCGAGCAGGTGGGTGACGTCGCCGACGGCGCGCCCGGCCAGCTCCACCGGGCCGAACGGCAGCACGGTGACGCGGGTGTAGTCCTCGACCTCGCCGACCGCGGCGCGGACGACGTCCACCATCGGGACCGAGTTGCGCCAGCCGCGGGCCGGGAGGGCGCCCGACAGGACGATCAGGTTCTCGGCGTTGCGCCGCATGCGGGTCGCGAGGTGGTCGAGCCGGAACAGCTCCTCCAGCTCCTTGGTCTCGATGTCGCGGCGGCGCTCCATGGTGTCCAGCATGGTGAGCTGCCGGTGCACCAGCGTCTGGGTGCGCCGCGCCAGGCTCAGCAGGACGTCCCGGATGCCGCGGCGCAGCTCGGCCTGCTCGACGGCGGTGCGGATCGCGGTCTCCTGGACGGCGTTGAACGCGCGCCCCACCTGGCCGATCTCGTCGGTGCCGAACTCCAGCGGCGGCGCCTCCAGGGCGACGTCCACCTTCTCGCCGTGGCCGAGCCGCTCGACGACGCCGGGCAGCCGCTGCTCGGCCAGCTCCCAGGCGGCGTTGCGCAGCCGCTCCAGCTGGCGGACGAGGGCGCGGGCGGTGGTGATCGACACGATGATGGACGCGATGACCGCGATGAGCCCGAGACCGCCGGCCAGCAGCAGCCGGATGATCACGCCCGCGGCGATCGGGGTGGCGCGGTCGACCAGCCGGTCACCGGACGACTGGATCTGGTGGCGCATCTCCGCGAGGGCGGGCTCGGTCGCGGAGTTCCACTGGTCGGCGGTCACCGGGGGCCGGTAGGCGCCGCGGGCCTGCTGCGCGGTGAAGGTCCGGCGGTTCTGCATGATCTCGTCTTCGAGCGGCTGGACCTTGGTGATCCGCGCGTTCTTCGTCAGGCCGGTGTACAGCGTGGGGTCCGAGTCCTGAATGGTGATGAGCGCCTGCGCGGTGTTGTGCCGGCGGGTGCCGACCGTCTGGGTGAAGGTGACGAGTTCCTGCGGGGTGATGCGGCCCGCGGCGAGCGAGCCCGCCATCAATGCGTCTTCCTGGGAAAGCAGTTCCCACATGCGGTTCAGTTCGAGGAGCGTCCGGGTGTCGCGGGCGAAATCCTTGTCGTCCAGCGTGGCCAGCGAATCGTAGACGCGGAAAATTGACTCGACGACCTCGGAATACCCGGCGGCGACCCGGGCGCGGTCGGTGCTCCCGGCGTCGACCGCGCGGCGGGTGCCGTCCACCGCCTTCAGCCGGTCGAGCATCTGGTCGACGCGCCGTTCGAGGGTGCCGCCGCCGAACCGCCCGACGTTGCCGCCGCGGGCGAGGCGGACCGCCTCCGCGCGCGTCTTGTCGGTCTGCTCGCGCTGCGCGTTCAACGCCGCCCGCGCGGTGGCGCTCGGCCTCGCCATCTGCACCATGGTGAGCCGGCGCTCACGCTGCAGGTCGGCGAGGAGCGGGTCGGTCGGCTGCGCGAGGGCCTTGTCCAGCGTGCTGACGGTGAGCAGGTTGACGCCCTCGCGCAGGGTGACCCACGCGGCGAAAACCCAGAGTGCCACGAGGGAGAGCAACAGGGCCGTGATCTTGGTCCTCAGGCGCGAGTTGCGGAAACGCATTACTATCGCCCCAACAATATGTGAAATGGCTCGCAACCCGCTTCGGCCAGGATTAAGCCGGGCGGGTGGCGCGTGTGGTGGGTGCAAGGGCGACGGTGGTCCGCCGTTCCATACGGCTTAGAAGACTAGCAACATGACCATAACGCCTCAAGGTGAATCGTCAACGCCGAACACTTTGTCGTATTTGACGGACGTGTCGGGTTGCGCGGGTGTGGCCGATTTCACCTCACCGAAACATTGCGTCCGGCGCGGAAACGGTGCGGGCGAGGTGCAGCGCCGCCAGCACCCCGGCCCGGACGATCGCCGCGGGCCTGTAGAGGTCCTTGTCATGCCACAGCGCGGGCTCGTCCGCGCCGCCGCCGTCCGCCCTGTTCAGCGAGCGGAGCAGGTGCGGGACGGCGCGCGCGACGGCGTCCCGCACGTCCGCGCCGGGCGACGGGTCCGTCAACAGCAGGAGTTGGACCGCGTACGAGGTCTCCTCGGGCGTCCCGCCCCAGCGGCCCCAGGAGCCGTCTTCGCGCTGCGACCCGAGGACCCACGCGCGCGCCGCGCCGACCGCGGCGGCCGAGCCCGTCCCGCCGAAGCCCGCCAGCGCGATCGCGGCGCACGCCGTCGCGTAGAAGGGGGAGGCGTGCCAGCGGTCGTCCCAGCTGCCGTCCGGCCGCTGCTGCCCGCGGAGCCAGCCCGCGACCTTCGCGACGGCCGCGGCGTGCCGGGCGACGTCCGCGCCGGGCTCGGCGGCGGTGCGGCCGCGGGCGGCGATGTACTGGCCGATCGCCTCCAGCACGTGCGCGTTCGTCGTGACCGACGCGCCCTCCTCGCCGCGCCACGTGCAGAAATGGGTGTCGGTCTCGTAGGCGTAGAGGGGGTCCGGGCGGTGCTGCGCGCCGAGCAGCGCCAGCGCGTACAGGGCGCCGGCGGTGGTGTCGGCGTCCGCCGGCAGGCCCTCCGCCGCCGGGGTGCCCGCCGGGCCGAGCGGCGCGGTCAGGCTGAGGACCAGCTCCGGCGGGACGGCGACCGGGATGCCCGCGCGGACCAGCCACGCCAGCACCCAGCCGCGCTCGAACACCGTCAGCGGGAAGCCGCACGGCACGGGCCCGCCGTGCTGCGCCACCACGGTCTCCAGATACCAGCGGGCGGGGCTGCTCGGGTCGCCGGCCGCCCGCGCGCCCAGCCACGCGGCGGTCGCCGCGGGCGACGCGCCGATCGTGCCGGTCGGCTCGGGGCGCAGCCGCGGCGGCCCGGCCGTCCCGTCGCCGACCTCCAGGGCGTGCAGCAGCTTCTGCGGCACGTCCGCGCCGGAGGCGAGCAGCCCCCGGACGAGCGCCAGCTTCGCCCCGTCCAGCCCCGCCGGCGGGCCGAGCTCCCGTCCCGCCCACTCGGCCAGCCCGGGGACGGGGCGCTCGCGCAGCCGCGCCAGCGAGGCGTTGATCCGCTCGGTCAGGGCCGGCGCGATCAGCTCGATCGCGGGCAGGTCGGGCAGCTCCATGTCCGCGGCGGACGGGCCGCACATGCGGGCGGCGATCGCGCGCAGCCCGGCGGCCGCCGACCGCACCAGCAGACCGGTGTGCACCGCTCCGCCGTCGCTCGCCGCGCGCCGCTCGCCGGTCAGCTCGGCGAGGAGGGCCTCGACCGCGCTCAGGGTCGGGACGAGCGCGTACCCGTCGACCGGCGCCCCCCAGGCGCCGTCCGGCCGCTGCGACTCCACGAGGTAGGCGAGGCGCCGGTCGTGGTCGCGCAGCCAGGGGGCCAGCGTGACGATCCTGCCGGTCTCGTACACCGACGGGGAGACCTGCCCCCACGGGTGCGCGACGAGCCCGCCGATCAGCTCGCGCGCGGCGCCGGCCACGTCGACGCCGCCGGTGGACGGGGACCGGGGGGACGGGACGGTTCGCGGAACAGGACGGTCGTCGACGCTCACAACGTGCCCCAGAAGTCGGTCACTCCGTAGAAGCCCGCGCAGAAGTCCATCTGCCGCTCCATGTAGCGCGCCAGCTCCGGGACGCCTTCGGCGGCGTCCTTGAGCAGCGTCCGGGCCTCGGTGGTCAACTCCCCGATGCGTTCCTCGACCTCTGCGCGCGTCTTGTCGAGCAGCAGGCCGTTCAGGTCGCCCCACTGGACGTCCCGCTCGTACGTGCCGAGGTCGTTCAGCAGCCGGATGACCCGCTGGACGGCCCGGCTCGCCTCGCGCACCAGCGGAACGTTCCCACCGCCGCCCGACGCGATCCAGTGCGAGGCGAACACGAAGGAGAAGCCCAGGTTGTCGGCGTTCGCGAGGTAGCCGTCGAACGACGGGCCGGGCTCGCCCTTCTCCCGCGCGCTCTTCCAGTCCCATTCGAGGGCCATCGCGTCGAGCACGCGCTGCAGCTCGTCGCGCCACACGTCGCGGAGCTCCGGGTAGGCGGGCTCGGCCGCCAGCTCGTCGCGGACGTCGGCGAGGAACCGCGCCAGCTCGTCCTCCGCGGTGGTCCCGTCTCCGGGAGGGGCGCCGTCGGCGACGGCCGCGCACCGGCGCACCAGGCCCGCGACCTCGGCGCGGGACGACGCGGCGTAGTCGATCAGCCAGTCGAGGCCGAAGCACCACAGGCAGACGCGGTTGGCCATGCGCAGCCGGTCGGCGGTGAGCCCGGGGCCGCTGAACGCGGCCGCGAGCGCGAGCGTGCTGAACAGCGCCGGATCGAACGCCTTCGCGTCGTACAGCGCGGGGTGCTCGGCGGCCCAGGCGCGCATCTGCCGCTGCGCCTGGCCCGCGACGGCGCAGACCGTCCCGGCCTGGAGAGCCGTCAGGGGCGCCTCCGCCGTCCGGTGGCCCGGATGCGGAGGCTCGGTCACTTCGTCGGGAACGGCCTCCGTCATCGCGCCGGCTCCAGCTTCAGGTAGAGCGGCTGGTCGGGCCGGAGGGTCGCGCCGATCCGCGCCTCCACGGGGCCGTCCGTCGGCAGCAGCGACGGGCGGTACCGGCTCAGGATGGCGGTGAGGATCAGCTCGGCCTCCATGTGGAAGACGTGCCGCCCGATGCACTGGTGCGGGCCGCCGCCGAAGGGGTAGTAGGCGTAGCGGTGCCGGGTGCGGTTCGCCTCGGGGGTGAACCGCCCGGGGTCGAACTCGAGCGGCCGGTCCCAGACCGATTCGAGGCGGTGCGTGAGGAACGGGCTGGTCAGCACCGTCTGCCCGGCCTTGATGGGAACGCCTTCGATGTCGGTGTCGGCGAGCGCGATCCGCGGGAAGATCCAGCCGACCGGGTACAGCCGCAACAGCTCCTGGATGACCTGCTTCACGTAGGGCAGCCGGTGCAGATGGTCGGGCCGGACCTCCTCGTCCCCCACGACCTCGGTGACCTCCGCGCGGAGCCGGTCGATCACGTCGGGGTGCTGGGCGAGCATCGGCCACAGCCAGGTCAGCGCCACGGTCGTCGTCTCGGTGCTGGTGGCCCACATGGCGAGCAGGTTGTCGCGGACCCACTCGTCGCCGAGGCCGCTGCCCTCGGTCATCCGGGCCTGGCACAGCACGGTGAAGATGTCGTAGCCCTCGCCGGCGTCGTAGCGGAACCGCTCGACGAGCTCGTAGAGGGTCTCGTCCATGACGCGGAGCCCCTCGGCGAACGCGCGGTCTCCGGGCAGCGGGATCGACTTCGGGACGAACGGCAGCAGGAAGCGGAACGCGATGGAGGTGGCCAGCCGCTCCATCGCAGGGATCATCCGGTCGGCCTCCGCCTGCCGGATCTTGTTGCCGAACAGCACCTTGATCACGGTGTCGTGGACGATGCGCCCCATCTCCGGCAGCACCTCGATGGGTCGGTCCGCGCGGGCCGGCTCGTCCAGCTGCCGGACGGCTTCGTTGATCGCCTGCGCCATGTGGTCGCTGAGGGACCTGATGGTGCGGGTCGAGAACGCGGGCTGCAGGATGCGCTTGCTCAGCTCCCACTCGTCGTATTCGGACATGATGCTGTCGCCGAAGAGGCCGTGCAGGGGGCGCCAGAACGTCCCGTCCCGGACGAAGTTCTGCGACTGCTTCCGGAGCACCTGCTGGACGTGGTCCGGGTGGGTCACCAGGTAGGGATGGGACGCACCGAGGTCCAGCCGCGCGATCTCGCCTCCGGCGGCGGTGCTGATGCGGAGGATCTCCCGCAGCGGGTCTCGCACGAGCCTGGAGACCGTGCGGTAGAGCGGGAAGTTCTTGGCTCTCCTGACGGGAACGGCGGCACCAACGTCGACGGACACTTCCGACTGCCCCCCATGTGGGTGAAAGCAAATCGACCCTCCACCGTGACCGCCGCACCGGGTGTGCGGCAGGGGAGCAGAGGGCGATACGAGTTCTCTGTAGACGTCTGCGAGACTTGGGCGATTTGGTTATTTTGGGGGAAGTATCACATGATCAATTAACGCGATCAAGGGGATCGGCGTAAGAAATATCAGCCTGTTTCGAGTGACGTCTATCACTTGCTGGACGCGTTGTCTCGTTTGTTGAGATGTTCTGACAGTGTCCGCCCAGGTGGCAGGGCTAAAAGTCCGTTATGTCAGGACCTCAATACGTATGGTGACGATCACCGAGCGTGGTGATCGGTGGGCAGAATGTCCGGCCATGCCAGCCGGCCCGCCACCCGCACCTCGCCGGTCGCCTTCCTCGTCCCGCACCGCGCCACGACCGAGTAGGTGCTCGGCGCGGCGTCCGCCTTCACGGTCGCGGTCCCGCCCGCGGGCCGCCCGTCCAACACCTCGGACGTCACGCGCGCCCTGCCCCGGCACCCCGGCATCGAGACCCGGACCTGCTCGCCCGGCCGCGCCACGCCCGGCTCCACCACGACGTCCCCGTGCCCGGTCGCCTCACCCGGCGCGGGCGCGAGCATCCCCGCCACGACCAGTGCCGTTCCCAACACACTGACGGTGACCAGACGCAACAGGACTCCTCGAATCCGGCATTTGACGTCCCGGCACTTTAGCCCTTCAGCGCGGCTCCGGACACCGCTTCCCGCCGTCCCGGGCGCAGCCCCTCCCGCGTCAGCATCATCAACGCCAGCCACACCAGCAGGAACCCGGCCCAGCGGCTCGGCGGCATCTCCTCGTGCTGCACGAAGTACCCGATGAGGAACTGCAGCACGGGCGTCAGGTACTGCAGCATCCCGATGACGCTCAGCGGCAGCCGGATGGCCGCGGCGTTGAACAGCATCAGCGGCACCGCGGTCACGACCCCCGCCCCGACCAGCAGGGCCGCGTGGCCCATCCCGTGGTGCCCGAACGCAGCCTCGCCCCTCCCGTCCAGCACCAGCACGAACGCCAGGGCGGGCACGAACAGCACCGCCGTCTCGACCGCCAGGCTCTCCGCGGACGGCATGCCGGCGAACTTCTTGAGCAGCCCGTACGTGCCGAACGCCAGGGCCAGCACGAGCGCGATCCAGGGAGGCCGCCCGTAGTCGACCGTGAGCACCGCCACCGCCGCGGCCCCCATCCCGACCGCGCCCCACTGCCAGGGCCGCAACCGCTCCCGGAAGACGGCGACGCCGAGCACCACGCTGATCAGCGGGTTGATGAAGTAGCCGAGCGCGCACTCGATCGTCCGCCCCGTGTTGACGGCGTAGATGTACGTCCCCCAGTTGACGCTGATGACGACCGCGGCCAGGGCCAGCAGCAGCGCCTGACGCGCCCCCAGCCGCCGGATCCACCCCCGGCTCCGCCTCACCGCGAGCACCGCCGCGACGGCGACCAGCGACCACATGATCCGGTGCGCGAGGATCTCGCCGGCCCCCGCCGGCTTCAGCAGCGGCCAGTACAGCGGGAACAGCCCCCAGATCGCATAGGCCGCGACCCCGTACGCCACCCCCCGCTTCGCCACGACGAGCAACCTATCAGCCCGTAATCAGCCATCCACAAGCACGCTCATGACGCCATCGAGTTAACCTAAAGCCATGTTCGGCTTTGCGAAGACCCAGATGGTCTCTCCGGAGAAGGCACTCCCCGGCAGGGACGAGCCCATCCCGGTGCCGCCGCGCCACGAGGTCCTCGACGCCCCGCTGGCCCCGCCCTACCCGGACGGCGCCGAGATCGCGGAGTTCGCCCTCGGCTGCTTCTGGGGCGCCGAACGCAAGTTCTGGCAGACCCCGGGCGTCATCTCCACGGCGTCCGGCTACGAGGGCGGCTACACCCCGAACCCCACCTACGCAGAGGTCTGCAGCGGCCTGACCGGCCACGCCGAGACCGTCCGCGTCGTCTACGACCCCGCCAAGGTCACCTACGACGACCTGCTCCGCGTCTTCTGGGAGTCCCACGACCCGACCCAGGGCATGCGCCAGGGCAACGACGTGGGCACCCAGTATCGCTCGGTGATCTTCGCCCGCACCGACGTCCAGCAGAAGGCCGCCGAAGCCTCCCGCGACGCCTACCAGAAGGTCCTCACGAACGCCGGCTACGGCCCCATCACGACCGAGATAACAAGGGCCGCCGACTTCTACTACGCCGAGGACTACCACCAGCAGTACCTGGCCAAGAACCCCGACGGCTACTGCGGCCTTGGCGGCACCGGCCTCACCTGCCCCGTAGGCGTAGCCTCCGCTGAGTGACCTCGCGCGGCGTCCTCTATCACGTCGTCTGCGCCGCTCCAGCGGCGTCCGACGCCGAGACCTTCGTCGACTTGGCCCAGGCTGCGGGGTGGCGTGTCTACGTGATCGCCACCCCCATGGGCCTGCGCTTCATCGACGCCCCCCGCCTCGCCGAATTGACGGGCACACGGGTGCGGAGCGAGTTCCGCATGCCCGACGAGCCGGACGAGTTGCCGACCGCCGACGCCGTGGTGGTCGCTCCGGCGACGTTCAACACGATCAACAAGTGGGCGGCGGGCCTCTCTCCCAAGTAGTGGTGGCCGGTCTGGTCGGACGCTCGGAGAGCCGGCTCAGTCGGGTCGAACGCGGGCGGCGCTCGATCGACAGCCACTCGGTTCTCCTCCGCCTGGCCGAGGTGATCGTAGGTCGTGATGGCCGCCTACGACGGGATCGGCGGGGGTTGAGTCGGTGACGTGCAGGAGGACGGTAAGGCGGCGGCGCGGGGGCGATCTACGTTGCCCATGGAGGGCGGTTCAAGGAGGGCCAGGATGCCTCTTGACCGGCCGGCGCAGAGTTTCATGCGACTCGCGGCTTGAGCGGCAGGTGTGACCTCGGGCGTGTACTCATGGACGCATGGAACTCAAGGCGGGGCTGCGCGGCCAGGTGTCCATCGTCGTCGGGGACGACGACACGGCGATCGCCATGGGAAGCGGCGACGTGCCCGTTCTGGGGACTCCCCGGCTGCTGGCGCTCGCGGAGGCGGCGACGCTTGAGGCGCTCTCGGGGCGTCTCCCGGGCGGCAGGACGTCCGTGGGGACGCGGGCGGAGGTGGAGCACCGCGCCGCGAGCCCGGTCGGCGCGCGGGTGACCGTGGAGGCCGAGCTCGGCGAGGTCGACGGGAAGCGGCTGGTGTTCGGGTTCAGGGCGGTCGACGAGCGCGGTTCCGTGGTGGGGGCCGGACGCGTCGAGCGGGTCGTCGTCGAGCGGGAGCGGTTCCTGGCGCGGCTTCAGTAGGGGAGCAGGCGGCCCGAGGGGGTCCTCAGGTCGGGTTGGCTCGGGGGACGCGGGGGCTTGGGGCGTTTGATGAGCTGCTGCCGTGCCATGGTGATCATCTCCCCCCAACGGGGCGGGCTTAATCGTCGTCACCCCGTACGACGTGGCGGACGCGTCCGAGGTTCGCTGAGCTTATGCGACGAACACCGCCGTTTCGACCGATTTTTAGGAACGGTACATCAGCGGAGAGTTACTTTACGATTGCAGAATGTCGTCGAATTTCAGGAGACAATGTCGCGGGTTCGGAAGCGGCGGAACGCCGCGGCGAACAGAATCAGCGCGTAGGAAACGGATATCGCGGCGCCCTTCGCCATGCCCGTCCATTGGATCTGGGGCTGCAGGGCGTCCATCCAGGAGTACATCCAGTGCGTCGGGAGGAAGTCGCGCCAGGAGCCGAGGGCGGTGACCGCGTCCAGGATGTTGCTGACGATGACGAGGCCGACCGCGCCGCCGACCGCGCCGAGGGGCGAGTCGGTGGTGACGGAGAGCAGGAACGCCAGGGCGGCGACGACGAGCTGGGCGATCAGCGAGTAGCCGATGATGATCGCCATCCGGCCGAGCGCGGTGCCCACCGGGACGGTGCCGCCGGTGGGGAGTTCCACGTCGCCCCAGCCGAAGCCCACCGCCCCGGCCGCCAGCGACATCAGCGGCAGGCCGACGACGGCCACCACCGCGTAGGAGAGCGCGACGATCAGTTTCTGGCGGAGCAGGCGGGCGCGCGGCACCGGCGCGGCCAGCAGGTACCGCAGCGACGACCAGCCCGCCTCGCTCGCGACCGTGTCGCCGCAGAACAGGGCCACCGCGACCACCAGCAGGAAGCCCGTCGAGACGAACAGGGCGAAGAGGGCGAAGTTGAGCGCGGACGACGTGGCGACGTCGACCAGGCTGGGGACGCCGTCCGGGCCGGGGTCGCCGCCCAGCTTGAACGCGAGCACCAGCACCCACGGGAGGACGAGCAGGATCCCGAACGCGATGAGCGTCCGGCGGCGCCGGAACTGGCGGACGGCCTCGACGCGCAGCGGCAGCGTCCGCCGGACGCGGTAGGTCGTCATGACCCCTCCCCGATGATCTCCAGGAACGCGTCCTCCAGGCGGCGGCCGGAGCCGGTGATCTCGCTGACCGGCCCGGCGGCGACGCGGCGCCCGCCCGCCATGACGACCGCGTGCGTGCAGGTCTGCTCGACCTCGGCCAGCAGGTGGCTGGACACGATCACCGTCCGCCCGGCCGCGGCGTACCGGACGAGCACCTCCCGCATCTCGCGGATCTGCGGCGGGTCGAGGCCGTTGGTCGGCTCGTCCAGGACGAGGAGGTCCGGCAGCCCGCGCATGGCCTGCGCTATGGCGAGCCGCTGCCTCATCCCCTGCGAGTAGGTGCGCACAGGTCTGTCCAGAGCGGGGCCCAGGGCGGCTATCTGCAGCGCCTCGTCCAAGTGGGCTTCGTCCAAGGGGCGCCCGGTGGCGCGCCAGTACAGGTCCAGATTGTCGCGCCCGGACAGATGAGGCAGGAACCCGGGCCCCTCCACGAAGGACCCCAGGCGGGAGAGGACGGGTGCTCCGGGAGTGACGCGCTGCCCGAAGATGCGGATCTCGCCCGAGTCGGGGTGGATCAGGCCCATGAGCATGCGCAGGGTCGTCGTCTTGCCTGCGCCGTTCGGCCCCAGCAGCCCCAGCACCTGCCCCTTCTCGACACGGAACGACAGGTCGGCCACGGCCAGATGGCCGTTCTTGTAAGCCTTCGTCAGTCCCGTTATCTCCAGGGGGACGTCGCTCTCCGTGGACGACCCGCGCCTACGGCGTCCAGAGATGAGGATTCCGACGGCGACGACCGACGCCGCCGGAGGCAGAGCCCACACCCAGGCGGGCAGCGGGGCGGAGGCGGTGGCCAGTGAGGGCACCGTGGGCACGCTCAGCGGCGAGACCACCTGCACCTTGTAGGACGAGGGCGAAGCCGGCGTCGCGAACCCCATGTCGGTCGTCGCGATGACGAGGCGCAGGCGATGGCCGCGGTCGAAGCGGTAGTCCATCGCCGGGAGCGTCACCGTGACCTCGCCGTCCGACACCCGGAACGGCGCCGCGAGCCGCCGCGCCGGAGCGGCGCGTCCGCCGGGCGCGACGTCGTAGAGCTTCGCGAACAGCGGGCCGTCCCCCCGCACTTTCAACCGGACCGTCGCCGCACCGGTGAGCCGCACCGGATGCTCCAGCGGAGCCGTGTCGAATGCGGCGGCCTGCCCCGGCATGTCGGACGGCGCCGACCCGCCGAGCGCGCCGAGGGATCCCAGCGCGCCCAGCCCCGGCATCGCCGAGACCGAGGCCGGCGACCCGCCCGCCGGGTTGAAGATCGTCTGCTCGCCGCCGGTGAGCCGCATCGCCGCCGGGTCAGCGGAGAGCCCCGGATACCGGGACGTGGTCGCCTCCTCTACGACGACCTCCTGCGTGGACGAGTCGAGCCCGCCCGCCCGCGTCACCGTGAACCCGTCCAGGGCGGGGCCGGACCCGCGGAGCCGCGCGTCGAAGAAGTCGCGCACCAGCCCCTCGACTCGCTCCGTCTCCTGGTCGCCGCCGTCGTGCCCGCCCTGGAACCACACCACCGACACCGGCGCGCCGTTCCGGGCGATCGCGCGCGCGTTGGCGTCCGCCTGGTCCAGCGGGAACAGCGAGTCGGCCTGCCCTTGGACGAGCAGCGTCGGCACCGTGATCCGGTCGGCGACCGAGGCCGGGCTCGACCGCCGCAGCGTCTCGATCGCCGCCTCCGTCGGGCGGCCCTTCTCCGCCACCTCCTGGTACATCTCGCACAGCGACGGCAGGAAGCGCCCGCACGCCGTCCGCCCGGCGCCGCTCGTGAAGAACAGCCCCGCCCACAGCTTCTTGAACACGCCCTCCGCCGGCCCGGCGCCCGCGGCGGCGGTCGGGAACAGCGCGTCCGCGAGGCTGTTCCACGTGATCCGCGGCGCGATGGCGTCCACCCGCCGGTCGTACGCGGCGGTCATCAGCGCGATCGCGCCGCCGTACGACTCGCCCGCCATGCCGACGCGCGGGTCGCCCGGCCCGTCGAGGACGACCTCGGGGCGCTTCGCGAGCCAGTCGATGAGCTGCCGGACGTCCTTGACCTCGTAGTCGGGGGAGTTGAGCGCGATCTCCCCGGTCGACCGCCCGAACCCGCGCGCCGACCACGCCAGCACCGCGTACCCGGCGCGGGCCAGGTCGCGCGCCTCGCCCGCGACGTCCCGTTTGGAGCCGCCGAAGCCGTGCCCCAGCAGGACCGCCGGGCCCTTGGAGCGCCCGACGGGCCGGTAGAACGTCGTGTCGAGCGTGACGTGCCGGTCGTCCTTCGGGCCGTCCACCACCGCGATGCGCTGCTCGGACGCCCGGACGCCGGGCGCGTCGCCGGCCCCGGCGCCCCAGGCCGCGCCGCCGCCCGCCAGCACGAGCGCCGCGCCCGCCGCCGTCCAGCGGGCCGTCCGCCCCGTCCTGCCCCAGCGCGCCCGGACGGCGCCCCCCAGCCTCATGGTCAGCAACCCTATGCGCGGCGCGCGGCGCATCGCTCCGACCGGAAGACGATCCCGGCCGCGCCCGCTACGCCTCCCGGCGTACGGGCGCCTCCCGGTGGACGGGCGCCTCCCGGCGGACGGGCGGGGCGAGCGCGGCGGTGAACATGGCGGTGAGCCGGTCGGTGACCTCGGCCGGGTCGGCGGCGCGCAGGTCCTCCAGGCCGAACAGCCGCCGGACCGGGCCGCCGCCCATGATGATCGTGGACGCGAGCAGCGCGCGGGCGCGGGCGTCCGGCCCCTCCAGCTGCGCGATCATCGGCTGGACGATCACTTCCTCCAGGTACCGGAGCAGGATCTCCTTGACCTCGGGGTGGCCCGCCGACCGGTCCAGCATGCGGGACATGGCGGTGACGGGGCGCTGGTCGATCTGCCGGACGAAGTGCTCGGCGAGCCGCCGCGGCAGCCCCTCCGGGTCGCCCGCGATGACGCCGCGGATCACCGACTCCCCGGCCAGGACCTCGCCGAACAGCGCCGCCTTCGACCCGAAGTACCGGTTGACCAGGGCGACGTTCGCCTCCGCCCGCGCCGCGATCATGCGGACGGTGACGCCGTCGTAGCCGTGCTCGCCGAACAGGTCGCGGGCGGCCTCCAGGATGCGGCGCTCGGTCGCCTCGCGGTCCCGTTTGGGCCGGCGGTCCGCGCCCGCGCCGGCGGGCCCCGCGCGCTCGTCCTCGACCCGCATTCCCATCCCCGGCCTGTCGGTAACGGTCAGTGTCCAGTATCCAACGAGTTGCAAGTAAACAAGCGTCTACCTAGGATACATGCACGGCACAGGTAATACCCGTACGTATGGGGGCAGGGTGGCACAGACCAGCGTGACGTCGCACGACCCGGCGGCGTCCGGGCCGGCGAGGCCGCAGTACACGCACCGTCAGATCCTGGAGATCCTCGCCGGCCTGATGATGGCGATGCTGACGTCGATGATCTCGACGTCGGTCGTCGCCACCGCGCTGCCGACGATCGTCGGCGACCTCGGCGGCCAGGACCAGCTCGCCTGGGTCGCGAGCGCGTCGCTGCTCACGATGACCGCGTCCACCCCGCTGTGGGGGAAGCTGTCGGACATCGCCGGGCGCAAGCTGATGTTCCAGACCGCCCTGCTGATCTTCGTGCTCGCCTCGGTGGGCGCCGGGCTGTCGCAGAACATCGGCCAGCTCATCGCGGCCCGCGCGTTCCAGGGCCTCGGCGTCGGCGGCCTGTCCGCGCTCGCCCAGGTCATCCTCGGGGACGTCGTCGAACCCCGCCAGCGCGGCCGCTACGCCGGCTTCATGGGCGCGGTGTTCGGCGTCTCGACGGTCGCCGGGCCGCTGCTCGGCGGGTTCATCGTGGACGCCGACGGCCTCGGCTGGCGCTGGTGCTTCTACGTGTGCGTCCCGCTCGCCGTGGTCGCGTTCCTCGTCATCCAGCGGGTGCTGAAGCTCCCGAAGGTGCGCCGCGACACCCGCGTGGACGTGTTCGGCGCGTTCACCATCACCGGCAGCGCCGCGCTGCTGATGCTCGTGCTGTCCATGGGCGGGACGGAGTTCGCGTGGAGCTCCCGGTGGACCTACCTCCTGCTCGGCGGCGCGGCCGTCCTGCTCGTCCTCGCGGTCGTCGCCGAGCGCGCCGCGCACGACCCGATCCTGCCGCCCCGGCTGTTCCGGAACCGGATGTTCCTGCTGACGTCGTTCATCTCCATCTGCGTCGGCATGGCGATGTTCGGCGCGATGATCTACATGCCGCAGTACCTGCAGATCGCGAAGGGGATGAGCCCCACCGCATCCGGCCTGATGACGCTGCCGCTCGTCCTCGGCATGCTGGTCACCTCGACCGGCTCCGGGCAGGTCGTGACGCGGACGGGCCGCTACAAGCTCTTCCCCGTGATCGGCATGCTGTGCGTCGCGGTCGCGATGTACCTGCTGTCGCGGCTGCACACCGACTCCTCGGACCTGATCGTCGGCGCCGACCTCGCGCTCCTCGGCATCGGGATGGGCCTGACGCTGCAGATCCTGATCCTCGCCGCGCAGAACGCCGCCGCGCCCGCCGACCTGGCCTCGACGACGTCCGGTGTCTCGTTCTTCCGCAACCTCGGCGGCGCGATGGGCGTCGCCGCGTTCGGCGCGATCCTCACCAACCGGGTGGCGCACGAGATCACGGCGGGCTTCCGCGCGGCCGGCATCCCGCTGCCGTCCGGCAAGTCCGGCGGCCTCGGGTCGCCGGAGGAGATCCAGAAGCTGCCCGAGCCGGTGCACGGGATCGTCCAGGACGCGTTCACCAACGCGATGGAGGCCGTGTTCCTGGTCGGCGTCCCGGTCGCGGTGATCGGCTTCATCGCGGTCCTCGCGCTGAAGGAGCTGCCGCTGCGCGGGTCGGCGGGCCGCGGCAAGCCCGCCGCGCAGCCGCCGGACGGCACGCGCGCGGCGACGGCCACGTCCCCGACGCCGGGCTGACCGCCGTCGCCGCGCCCGACCGGGCGGCGCACGCGCGGGACGCGGAGAAGCCGCCCCGGGGTGAGCCCTACCGGCCCTTGAGGTCGCGCACGAGCTGGTTCGCCGCCGCCTTGGTCGGCGACCCCGTCACCACGACCTTCCCGTCCGTGATCGCCATGTCGACGCGGGGCAGGGTGACGAGCTTGTCGCGGACGACGAACGCGAGGTCGCGGCCGACCGTCGCGCGGGTCAGGTCGGCGAACGCCTGCCGGTCCACCGGCCGCAGCGTCACCGCCACGTCGTACCCGCCTGGCTTCACCCGCGACTTCTGCACCCGCAGGTCGGCGACCTTGTGGATGGCGATGCCCTGGGTGAGGTGGTAGCACGTCGGGCCGGTCGCGGCCTGCCCGGTGATCCCCTTCGTCCCGGTCGGGCACGGCCCCGGCGTCGCCTGCGCGACGGGGTAGATGTGCAGCGGCGCGGCCAGCGTCACCGGCCGCGTCCGCATCGAGGACGCGATCAGCCCGCCGGTCACCGCGACGGCCGCGATCAGCAGCCCCAGCGTGAGCACCATGACCAGCAGCGCGGACCGGTGCTGGTCGGCGGCCCTGGCCGGCGCCGGCGCCCGCTGCACCCGCGGCCTGCGCCGCCCCGCCCGGCTCCGCTTGACCTCCTGGGCCCGCCGGTGCCGCTCCGCCGCCCGCGCCCGCCGCCGCGCGGCCTCGCCGCCCGCGACCGGCAGCACGGCCGTGGTCGCCTCGGGCCTCGCCCCGCCGCGGAAGCTCTCCTGCCCGAGCGCCTCCGCCGGGTCCCGCCCCGCCGGCATGGGCCGGGTATCGCCCTCCGCGGGGACGTCTCCGCCCGGCCGGCCCGCTCCGCCGGGCACCGCCGGCGGCGTCCTGCCACCGCCCGCACCGGCCGGGGCGCCGAGCCCAGCGGTGGCGCCGGGCTGGCCGGTGGCGCCGGGTTCAGTGGGGCCGCCGGGCTGAGCGGCGGCGCCGGGCTCGGCGGGGGTGCCTGGGTCTGCGGCGGCGCCGGGTTCAGTGGTGGCGCCGGGTTCAGCGGGGGTGCCGGGCTGAGCGGGGGTGCCGGGCTCGGTGGCGCCGGCGGGCCGGGTGGCCGCGCCGCCCTCAGTGCGGGCACCGGGCTGTGCGGCGGCCCCGGGCTCGGCGGGCGCGCCGGGCTCGGCGGCGCCGGGCTCGGCCGGGGCGCCGGGGTCTGCGGGGGAGGGGGTGGGCGCGGGTGCCTCGTCGCGCGGACGATCCTTGCTGCGGCGCGGAATGACCCGCATCGTCACCTCCCCGGCTTCGTGATCACCGTCAGTCTTTCAGGATGAGACGCCGCCCCGCATGGCGTCTCGTCCGAAGACCGCCGCGAATCCGGCCCCTTGGTCATCATGTCCAACCGTGCCCCGTTCGCGGGCGTTCAATACGCGCGAAAAGGCCCGGCCCCGGGCGGACCGGGGCCGGGCCTGCGCGAAGGCGATTAATCGATTCGCCAGGTGTCTCCGGAGGCGAGCAGCGCGGCGAGGTCGCCCTCGCCCTGCTTCTCGACGGCCTCGTCGAGCTGGGCCCGCATCAGCTCGTCGTAGGACGGGCGGTCCACGTCCCGGAAGATGCCGATCGGGGTGTGCTCGAACGCCGGCTGGTCCAGCCGCGACAGCGCGAACGCCTGCGACGGGTCCGGGTTGTGGGCGTCGTGCACGGCGATCTCGGACGGGTCGACGTCCGCGACGCCGACCACCTCGAACGCGCCCGTCGGGGTGCGGCGCAGCGCCTTGTCACGGTCCGCCCCGAAGACGATCGGCTCGCCGTGCTCCAGCCGGATGGTGACGTCGTCGCGCACGGACGCGTCCTTCAGCGGCTCGAACGCGCCGTCGTTGAAGATGTTGCAGTTCTGGTAGATCTCCACGAGCGCGGTGCCGCGGTGATGCGCCGCCGCCCGCAGCACCGACTGCAGGTGCTTGCGGTCGGAGTCGATCGTGCGGGCGACGAACGTGCCCTCCGCGCCGATCGCGAGCGACAGCGGGTTGAACGGCGCGTCCAGCGACCCCATAGGCGTCGACTTGGTGATCTTGCCGAGCTCGGACGTCGGCGAGTACTGCCCCTTCGTCAGCCCGTAGATCCGGTTGTTGAACAGCAGGATCTTCAGGTTGACGTTGCGGCGCAGCGCGTGGATCAGGTGGTTGCCGCCGATCGACAGCGAGTCGCCGTCGCCGGTCACCACCCACACCGACAGGTCCGGGCGGGACGTGGCGAGGCCCGTCGCGATCGCGGGCGCGCGGCCGTGGATCGAGTGGAACCCGTAGGTGTTCATGTAGTACGGGAACCGCGACGAGCAGCCGATGCCGGAGATGAACGTGATGTTCTCCCGGCGCAGCCCGAGCTCCGGCAGGAAGGACTGGACGGCCGCGAGGATCGCGTAGTCACCGCACCCGGGGCACCAGCGCACCTCCTGGTCGGTCTTGAAGTCCTTCAGCGTCTGCCTCTGGTCGGTCTTCGGGACGAGGGACAGCAGCGACTTCCCGTTCCCGTTGACGGCGCCGTTCCCGTTGGAGGAGCCGTTCTCACTCACTGTCGATCACATCCTGGATGACGCCCTGCAGCTCGTCCGCCTTGAAGGGCAGGCCGCGGACCTGGTTGTAGCCGATCACGTCGATGAGGAGCCGGCCGCGCAGCAGCAGGGCGAGCTGCCCGAGGTTGATCTCAGGGACGATGACCTTGTCGTAGGAGCGCAGCACCTCGGGCAGGTTCGCGGGGAACGGGTTGAGGTGGCGCAGGTGCGCCTGCGCGACGTTCCGGCCGGTCGAGCGGACCAGCCGGGCCGCCGCGGAGATCGCGCCGTACGTGCCGCCCCAGCCGAGCACGAGGACGCGGGCCGCGCCGGACGGGTCGTCCACCGCGAGCGGCTCGATGTCGTTCGCGATGCCGTCCACCTTGGCCTGGCGCAGCCGGGTCATGGTGTCGTGGTTGGCCGGGTCGTAGGAGATGTTGCCGGACCCGTCGGCCTTCTCCAGCCCGCCGATCCGGTGCTCCAGCCCCGCCGTGCCCGGGATCGCCCAGGGGCGGGCGAGGGTCTCCGGGTCGCGCTTGAACGGCTGGAACCCGTCCTGCTGCGCTTCCGCGAAGTTCGGCTCGATCGTCGGCAGCTTCGCCACGTCCGGCAGCTTCCACGGCTCGGAGCCGTTCGCGAGGTAGCCGTCCGACAGCAGGATGACCGGCGTGCGGTACTTGACCGCGATGCGGGCCGCCTCGATCGCCGCGTAGAAGCAGTCCGACGGGGACTGCGGCGCGATCACCGGGACGGGCGCCTCGCCGTTGCGGCCGTACATGACCTGCAGCAGGTCGGCCTGCTCGGTCTTGGTCGGCATGCCGGTGGACGGGCCGGCCCGCTGCACGTCGATGACCAGCAGCGGAAGCTCCGTCGCGACGCCGAGGCCGATCGTCTCGCTCTTCAGCGCGATCCCCGGGCCGGACGTCGTGGTGACGCCGAGGGACCCGCCGAACGAGGCGCCGAGCGCCGCGCCGACCGCGGCGATCTCGTCCTCGGCCTGGAACGTCCGCACGCCGAACCGCTTGTGCTTGGACATCTCGTGCAGGATGTCGGACGCCGGGGTGATCGGGTAGGAGCCGAGGAAGATCGGCAGCCCGCTCTGCACACCCGCGGCGACCAGCCCGTAGGCCAGCGCGAGGTTCCCGGTGATGTTGCGGTACAGGCCGGGCTCGTGGTCGGCCGGCTTGACCTCGTACTGCACCGAGAACGCCTCGGTGGTCTCGCCGTAGGACCAGCCCGCCTGGAAGGCGGCGATGTTCGCCTTCATGATCTCGGGCTTGCTGGCGAACTTCTTCTCCAGGAAGCCGAGCGTCCCCTCGGTGGGACGGTGATACAGCCAGGACAGCAGCCCGAGCGCGAACATGTTCTTCGCGCGCTCGGCGTCCTTCTTGGAGATGTCGAAGTCCTCGAGGGCCTTCACCGTCATCGAGGTCAGCGGCAGCGCGTGCACGCGGTACTCGGCGAGCGAGTCGTCCTCGACCGGGTTGGCGTCGTAGCCGACCTTGGCGAGGTTGCGCTTGGTGAACTCGTCGGTGTTGACGATGACGTCGGCGCCGCGCGGCAGGTCCGCGAGGTTCGCCTTGAGTGCGGCCGGGTTCATCGCGACCAGCACGTTGGGCGCGTCCCCGGGGGTCAGGATGTCGTGGTCGGCGAAGTGCAGCTGGAAGCTGGACACGCCGGGCAGCGTCCCGGCGGGGGCGCGGATCTCGGCAGGGAAGTTCGGCAGCGTCGACAAGTCGTTGCCGAACGCCGCGGTCTCCTGGGTGAAGCGGTCACCGGTCAGCTGCATGCCGTCGCCGGAGTCGCCGGCGAAGCGGATGATGACGCGGTCGAGTCGCTGGACCTGTTTGGTCACAGAGGAAGACCTCCTCGACGGGCAGCACCGTCCCGGGGGAGGCACCCGGGATCGTGATGCTACTTAGGCTTGCCTTCATGGTATGTCCGGGATCGGGTGGTGTTATCGGGACGACCGCTCACCGGAAGGTACGACCTGGGGCGGTGCCCTAGTTCATCCCGGAACACAGGCTGCTGCGCTGCCGGCACAGGTCGACGTGCAGGCGCCGGACCAGCCGCGCGGCGCTCGTCGACGAGCCGCGGCTCCCCAGGGGCGTGGAGTTCACGACCCGAAGTGTAGACAGCGTCGGTTTCCGCCGCTGGCACCGCCCCTGGAACGCGCCCGTCACGATCTCCCAGGTGACCGGGACGCGGCGACCTCGGGGCCGTCCGTCCGCTCCGCCGAAGGCCCCTGCGTGCCGGACGGCGCGGACGTGGCCGGATCCGGCTTGAGCACCGCCTTGCGCTCCCGGTCGAGCCGCGCGAGCAGCTCCGGGACGTCCGCCGGGTCGAGCGCCTCGCCGTTGACGCGGGCCGCCGCCTCGTACGGGTAGGAGCCGGGGTGGTCGAGCGCCTTCTGCATCCAGTCGCGCCAGAGCCTGCTGGTGACGGTGCAGCGCAGCACCACCGACCGGTCGGCCTGCACCGGCGCCGACGCCCTGCACGAGCCGAGCGGCTCGCCGCGGGACGAGATGGACGCCCGCAGCGCCGCCCGCGCGCCGTCCGGCACCGAGCCCTGCGGCGCGGTCAGCGTGGCGGGCAGGCTCACGGTGCAGCCGTTGGTGTTCTGGTCGCAGTTCCTGAACGTCAGCGTCCCCGGCCGGAAGGCCAGGTTGGGGTCGGGCGCGCCGCCCAGCGCGGCCACCCTCGGCCGCAGCTCGGTGAACAGCGTCGCGGGCGCGGCGACGGGCGCGGCGGTGAGGCGCGGCGCGTTCTGCCCGGCGACCCGCACCGCCAGCAGCCGGTACGGCGCGGCCGCCGCGACCAGGTAGTCGGCGGCGGACGTCCTGACCCGGTAGGCGCGGACGCCGTTCACGTTCTCGGTCGGCGGCTCCCCGGACGTCTTGCGGAGCGCCGCGGCGATGGCGTCGGGCCCGAGGACGTCCGGCACGTCGAAGCCCGGCACCGACGCGGGCGCCTTCGACCAGCGGTCCGCGTAGTACTCGGGGTGCGCGATCTCCCCGGCGAAGTCGCGCCAGAACGCGAGGCCCGCCTTGAGGTAGGTGGTGCCGTCGATCGCTACGACGTCCGCGGCGAGGGCGCCCGCGACGATCCGCCCGCTCGCCGCCCCCGCCGGCGTCACCCGGATGTGCGCCTGGACGGGCCGCCCCTTCAGCGTCATCGCGCCGTCGTAGCGCAGGCCGGTCCCGGACTTGAGCCGGCGCCCGAGCGCGACCGTCCACGCGGGCGGCGGCGCCGACACGGTGGGCGTGGGCTTCTTCTTCGCCGGCTCGCCCTCCCCGCCGAGCGCGACCGCGGCCACCGCCCCGGCGGCGACCACGGCGACGGCCGCCGCCCCGGCGACGGCCACGGCCCGGGCCTTGCGGCCCTTCCGCTGCCGCCCGCCCTTCCCCGGCGCGACCGGCCCACCCGGCGGCATACCCGGCGGCATCGCGGCACCCGGCGGCATGGCGGCACCTGGCGAGACGGTGCCGCCCGGTGGAGTGGAGCCATGCGGCGGGGCGCCGCCGTTCGCCGAGCTGGGGCCGCCCGGCTGGGCGGGACCGTTCTGCCGGGCGGGACCGTTCTGCCGGGCGGGACCGTTCTGCGGGGCGGGGGGTGTTCCGCCGGTCGCCTGGCGTGGCGGGCCCGAGGCGACCTCGACGTCTCCGGTGTGCGGGCCGGGCCGCGGCTGGGCGGCGCCCGGCCCGGGTGGGAACGCTCCCGGGTCTGCCGGGGTGCCGTGCGGGGTGGAGGACGCCGGTGACGGATCGTCCTGTTCAGCGCTCACTGGGGGCTCACTCTGCTCACTTCCGGGGCCCTGTCTCGGCCCGACCGTCAGACACAAAGCAAGGGTTCGGGAGGCGTCCCCAGAGGGTGCCGGCGAGGCTCGGGACCGGTCCGGGAGGTGAGGGGCGGCCGCCGGGGCCCTGGAGGGCGTCTCCACAGAGCATAAGGGTGCCCGGCGGCACTTTCCCCGGACGGGGAGGAGCGCCACCGGGCACCCGGGTGGCCGAGGGCCGGCGCGCGGGACCGCGCGCCGGGCGCCTCACCTGCGCGTCATTCGCTGTCCAGGCCGTTCTGCAGGGCCTGGACCTCGGCGGACGTGGCGCCGATCACCTTGTACTGGGCGTGCTTGTAGAACGTGCCGCCGGTGGACTTGGCCCAGCTGCGCCAGGCGCTGGTGCTGACCCGGCAGCTCGCCCACTCCGAGGCGGAGGTCCGGATCGTGACCTTGGTCGTGCAGTTGCCCAGGTCGCGACCGGTCAGCGTGCCGGCGGTGAGCCGGTATCGCACCTCGATCGTGACGGGCTTCTCCACGCCGAACGGCGGGCGGATCTTCGCCTGGACGGTGCAGCCGGAGTCGCTGTTGCAGCCGCCCTTCTTCCACTCGTCGACCGAGGGCCGGGCGGAGCTGTTGAAGGAGTCGGTCAGCTCGCCCATGCTCTTGCGCATGTCCGAGATGAGGGTCGAGGCGTCACCGGAGTCCTTCGGGGTGACGTCCAGCGCGACGCGCGGCGTGGTCGCCTCGTAGCGCAGCAGCTTCGCGTCGTCCTCGTCGGTGATGTAGATCGTGGAGGAGAAGGTGCTGAACTTGAGGGCCTTCTTGCCCTGCCACGTGGTCTCGGCCGGCTTGACCCGCAACGTCCGGGCCGAGCGGATCTTGGACGCCAGCGCGGAGGGCGACAGCTGCGTCTTGAAGTCGAGGTTCAGCTCGTCGTCGTCCAGCCGGCCCCACTGCTCACCCGACTTGAGGTAGTACGGGTCGTCGATACTGATCTCCTTCTCCCAGTACGACTTGTCGGCCTTCACGAACAGCTTGCCGTCCGCCGCGAGGACGGTGACGTTGTCGCCGCCCCAGGTGACGGGCCCCATCGCGCGGCCGCCCTTGGTGACGTTCAACTCGCCGCGCAGCGTCTGCGCGCCGCCGAAGGTGCCCTTCAGCTCCACGGCGCGAGCCGTGTCCATGTTCGACGCGGCGGCGGTCAGCTTCTCCTCGGGGGACTTGCCGCCGCTCACGGTCACCGCGTACACGACGACCGCGATGATGATGAGGAAGACGAGGCCGCCGCCGATCAGCCCGATGATGAGGCCGCCGCCTCCGCCGCGCCTCGGCGGCGGCATGGGCGGCCCCATCGGGGCGCCGGGGGGCGGGGGGAAGAAGGGCGGTGGGGTTCCCGGGCCGCCGGGGCCGGGTCCGGTGCCTCCAGGTCCGCTCGGACCGGGGCCGCCCGGCCCCGCTGGCGGCGGCGGAGGCGGCCAGGAGGCGCCGCCCGGGGATTCCCAGCCCGGGGGAGGCGGGGGGTTGCTCATCCGGTCACGTCCTTCCAGGTCAACTTGACCCAATGAAAACCTAGTGTGCAGTAAAACCATGACATTGTGATCCTCCGGGGTGGAGGTACAAGGTCACACTCCCCTGACTCCGCGGCCGGGGATACTGGATCAGACGCACGCGAGGAGGACATGGTGCATAACTATTTCGACACGTATGTCGTTGTGGTCGTGCTGCTCCTCGTGGGCGCGGGGATCGTCGCCGGAGCGCTCGCCGCCAACCGGATGCTGCGTCCGGATCGTCCCACGGCAGAGAAACTGACCACGTACGAATGCGGCGTCGACCCGGTCGGCGAAGGCTGGGCCCACTCCTACGTGCGCTATTACGTCTTCGCCTACCTGTACGTCGTGTTCGCCGTGGACGCGGTGTTCCTGTTCCCCTGGGCGACGATCTTCTCCGCGCCGGGCTACGGGCTCACGACGCTCGTGGAGATGTTCGTGTTCCTCGCGTTCCTCGCGACCGGGCTCGCATACGCGGGGAAGAAGGGCGTCCTCTCCTGGGTCTGAGCCGCCCGCCGCTGTAACAATGGCGCTGTGGGCACCATCGATCTACCGCCGCCGAGCGTGGGACCGCTGTCGCGGCTCGCGCCCAAGCCGATCAAGTTCGTGCTCAACTGGGGCCGCCGCTACTCGCTGTGGGTCTTCAACTTCGGCCTGGCCTGCTGCGCCATCGAGTTCATCGCGACGTCGATGAGCCGGCACGACTTCATCCGGCTCGGCGTCATCCCGTTCGCGCCCGGCCCCCGGCAGGCGGACCTGATGGTCGTGTCCGGCACCGTCAGCGACAAGATGGCGCCCGCCGTGCGGCGCCTCTACGAGCAGATGCCCGAGCCGAAGTACGTCATCTCGTTCGGCGCCTGCTCCAACTGCGGCGGGCCCTACTGGGACTCCTACTGCGTCACCAAGGGCGTCGACCAGATCATCCCGGTGGACGTGTACGTGCCCGGCTGCCCGCCCCGTCCCGAGGCGCTGCTGCACGGTATCGTCCACCTGCAGGAGAAGATCGCCGCCGAGTCGCTCGGCGACCGCTACGACGGCGGCGACGCGCTCAGCCCGCCGCCCGCGCCGCGCCCGCTGTCGGCGACGGTGCTGCGCCGCCCGCTCCAGCCGCCCCCGCCCCCGCCGGACGAGGACGAGACGTTCGAGCACTGGGACGTCATGGGCGAGGAGGCCCGCCGGGAGGGCGCGGGCGCCGACGACGAGACGAAGCCCGTCCGGCACCTCGGCGACGCCCCCGCCGGATCCGCCGAGCCGGAACCGGCGCCCGTCCGGCCCGACGACGAGACGCGCCCCGTCCAGGCGGTGCCGGACGCCGAGGAGACCCGTCCCGTTCCCGCGGCCGGGGACGAGGAGGCCACGCGCCCGGTCCCGGCCGTGGAGGACCGGACGGCGACGCGGCCCGTCCGGCACGTCGAGCACGATCCGTCGATCATCCCCGGGCTGGTCGACGACGACGAGGACGACGGGCACGACTCCGACGACCACGACTCCGGAAATCACGACCACGGCCACAACGACCCCGACGACCACGACGACCGGATCGGGCGCGACCGGTGAGCGCCGAGCTGGCGGACGCCTGGACGGGCCGGTTCGGCGACGAGGTCACCACCGAGGAGACGTTCGGCGGCCTCGCCGTCGGCGTCCCGCCCGACCGCTGGGTGGAGGCGCTCACCTTCGCGCGCGACGACCTGGCCTGCGGCTTCTTCGACTGGCTGACCGGCGTGGACGAGCTGGAGGACGGGTTCGCCGTCGTCGTCCACGTGTACTCGCTGGAGCGTCGCCACCACCTGCTGGTCCGCACGCGCGTCCCGAAGCGGGCCCCGGTGCTGGCGACGGCCACGGGCGTCTACCGGGGCGCCGCGTGGCACGAGCGCGAGACGTCGGAGATGTTCGGGATCCTGTTCGAGGGCCATCCGAACCTCGTCCCGCTGCTCCTGCCGGACGGTTTCGAGGGCCATCCGCTGCGCAAGGACTTCGTGCTCGCCGCCCGCGTCGCCAAACCGTGGCCGGGCGCCAAGGAACCGGGCGAATCGGGCCACGGCGCCCCGAGCCGCCGCCGCGTCCGCCCGCCGGGCGTCCCGGAGGAGGGGCCGTGGGCCGCCGCGGCGGAGCGCCGCCGGCCCCCCGGCGCCTCGGAAGGGCGGGCGCCCGATGCTTGAGGTCGCGGTCAAGCTGGCCCTCGTCGCGGCGGCGTTCGCGCTGCTGCCGCTGCTGGTGGGGCAGGCCGAGCACAAGGTGATGGCGCACATGCAGGGCCGCCTCGGCCCCATGTACGCGGGCGGGTTCCACGGCTGGGCGCAGCTCGTCGCCGACGGGGTGAAGTTCGCGCAGAAGGAGGACGTGGTCCCGCGCGACGCCGACCGGTGGGTGTTCAAGCTCGCGCCGGGCGTGGCGCTCGTCCCGTACCTGCTGGTCCTGTTGGTGATTCCGGTCGGGCCGGGCGGGCAGGTCGCGCTCGACCTCGGGCCCGGCGTGTTCTTCGCGCTCGCCGTCATGGGCGTCGGCGTGATCGGCGCGATCATGGCGGGCTGGGCGTCGGCGAACAAGTACTCGCTGCTCGGCGGGATGCGGGTCGCGGCGCAGCTGATGTCCTACGAGCTGCCGATGGTGTTCGCGGCGTCGTCGGTGGCCATGGCGGCGGGGACGCTGTCCCTGCAGGGCGTCGTGGAGGAGTGGCGCTGGTGGTGGCTGCCCTGGCAGGCGGTCGGCGGAGTGGTGTTCTTCGTCGCGGGCCTCGCCGAGCTGCGCCGGCCGCCGTTCGACATGCCGGTCGCCGACTCCGAGATCATCTTCGGCCCGTACACCGAGTACGGCGGGCTGCGGTTCGCGCTGTTCCTGCTCGCCGAGTACGCCGGGATCGTGGTGCTGTGCGCGCTCACGACCGTGCTGTTTCTCGGCGGCTGGAAGGGCCCGTTCCTGAACACCGAGCTGGGCTGGCTGTGGACGCTCATCAAGATCGGCGTGCTGGCCTTCTGCGTGATCTGGCTGCGGGTCAGCTACCCGCGCATGCGCGAGGACCAGCTGCAGAAGCTCGCCTGGGCGTGGCTCGTCCCGCTGTCGCTCGCCCAGCTCGCGCTGACGGGCGTCGTCAGGGTCGCGCTCTGAGCGCCCGCGGCGTCTCAGGAAGCCCGTGTCACTTCAGGAAGATCGTGAAGTCGGCCATCAGCGGGAGGACGTCGGGCGGGATGTCGGCGTCCACGGCCATTTCCTCGGCGGACACGAACCCGCCCGTCTCCGCGCGGCGCCGCAGGACGCGGTCGGCCATCTCCGGCGTCATGCCGGGCAGCGCCTCGATGATCTCGCGCGGCGCGTGGTTGACGTCCACCAGGCCGCCGTCGTCGTAGGTGCGGGGCGCGTCGGGCCGCCCGATCCGCAGCTCGCGGGCGAGCGCCGGGTCCTCGGCGGCGAGCGCGCGGGCCTGCTCGCGCAGCGTCCGCCGGTACTTGGCGTACTCGACGGCGCGCTCGTTCTGCCGGTTGCGGGGGGTCTCGCGGGGGAAGACGGTCGTCCGGACGGCGAACGCGTGCCCGGTGCCGGCGAGCCACAGCATCGTCCCCGCGAACATCCCGAGCACGGTGAGGACCGGGTTGCCGGACTGCATCAGCGCCACGACGGCGGCCGTCGCGGCGCCGTATCCGGCGGCGGTGGCCCCGAGGCCCCACGATCCGCGCTTGATCGCCGCGTAGAGGAACGAGAACGGCGTGCCGTAGCCGAGTGTGATGAACGGCACGAAGGCCCACAGGACGCCGCTGGTGGCGTCCGCGGCCGGCATCGGCGCGGGCGGCGGCACCGGGGGCGGCGGGACGGGCGGCCCCGGAAGGTAGGGCGGGCGCCATCCGGCCGTCCCGTACGGGCGCGGCGCCGAGTGCCGGCCCGGCTGCGTGCGGCCGGGTTGCGGGCGGCCCGGCGGCAGGTGGCCGGGCGATATGCGGCCCGGCTGGGCGTGGCCCGGGGAGGGGTGCGGCGGGCGGCCCGGCTCGGGCTCGTGCGGGCGCTCTGCGTGATGAGTCACATGCCCTCCCTGCCCGTAAGCGCGCCACATACCACACGGCCTACTCCTGGTAGGACGAATGCCGGGCCCATCGCGTTCCCCCGGGGCGCAACGTGCGCAATCATGGGGCGCGTGGGACGGCTACCAGGAGGCGGGCTGGCCAAGGGGCTGGCGGTCACGTTGCGGACGATGACGCGGCGGTCCATAACGCGTCAGTACCCCGAAGTGAAGCCCGATCTGCCACCGCGCAGCAGGGGCGTCATCGCCCTGTTCGAGGAGAACTGCACCGTCTGCATGCTGTGCGCCCGCGAATGCCCCGACTGGTGCATCTACATCGACTCCCACAAGGAGACCCTCCCGGCGGAGGGCGGCGGGCGCCCCCGCACCCGCAACGTCCTCGACCGGTTCGCGATCGACTTCGCGCTGTGCATGTACTGCGGGATCTGCATCGAGGTGTGCCCGTTCGACGCGCTGTTCTGGTCGCCGGAGTTCGAGTACGCCGAGTACGACATCGCGGAGCTGACGCACGAGAAGGAGCGGCTGCGCGAGTGGATGTGGACCGTCCCGCCGCCGCAGGCCCACGACCCCGGCGCCGAGCCGCCGAAGGAGATCGCCGCGGCGGAGAAGGCGGCGGCGCGGGCCGCGCGCCGGTCTCCCGGGACGCCCGGATGAGCGGCCAGGAGATCGTGTTCACGCTGCTCGGCGTGGCCGCGGTCGGGTCGGCGGTCCTGGTGGTGACGACGCGGCGGCTCGTCCACGCGGCGCTGTGGCTGGTGGTGTCGTTCGGGGCGCTCGCGGGCGGCTACCTGGTGCTGACCGCGGAGTTCGTCGCCTGGGTGCAGGTCCTGATCTACGTCGGCGCGGTCATCGTGCTGCTGCTGTTCGGGATCATGCTGACCCGGGCGCCGATCGGCGAGTCCGCCGACCTCGACTCCGGCAACCGGTGGGCGGCGCTGGCCGTCTCCGCGGCCACCGCCGCCGTCCTGGTCACCGTGATGGTCATGGGGTTCCGGGACGAGCGGATGCCGCTGCGGGCGGGCGGCGGGTCGGCGGAGGAGCTGGGCGCCGCCGTGTTCCGGACGTGGGTGCTCCCGTTCGAGGTGCTGTCGGTGCTGCTGCTGGCCTCGCTGGTCGGCGCCATCGTCCTGTCGCGCTCCGACATCGGGCCGGGCGGGGACACCGCGCCGGGCGACGGCGTCAAGCCGGGCGCGGAAACCGCGTCGGGCGGGGACGGCGTGCGGGGCGCGGACGTCGCGCCGGGCCGGGACGTCGCGCCGGGCCAGGGGGAGGACTGATGCATCTCGCCTATCCGACGGTCGTCGCCGCGCTGCTGTTCTCCGCCGGCGTGTACGGGGTGCTCGCGCGCCGCAACGCGATCCTCGTGCTGATGTCGGTCGAGCTGATGCTGAACGCGGTCAACTTGAACCTCGTCACGTTCGACGTCTGGTACCGCGACAGGCTGCACGGCGGCCAGGTCCTCACGCTGTTCACCATCGTGATCGCGGCGGCCGAGGTCGGGCTCGGGCTGGCGATCGTCCTGCTGGTGTTCCGGAACCGCAAGATGATCGACATTGACCGGCTGCGGACGCTGGCCGAGGAGGAGGACGCCGCCCGGCCGCGTCCCGCCGAGCCGGAGGCCGAACCCGAGGCGGTCGACGCGCGATGATCTGGCTCGCCTCGACGGCGGCGCTGCTGCCGTTCCTCGCCGCGTTCGCCGGGATGTTGTCCGGGCCGTCGCTGACCCGCGTCCTGCGCGGCGTGCCGGGCGGCGGCCCGGCCGCGATCGCGTGCGCGCCGGTCGCGGTGTCGCTGGTGCTGTCGGCGATCGCCGCGTTCGCCGTGTGGCGCGACCCGGGCGCGCGGACCGGCGTCCTCACGCTGGTCGACACGGGGTCGGTGCCGATCCGGGTCGGGCTGCAGGTGGACGGCCTGTCCGCCGTGGTCGCGCTCATGGTGTGCTGCGTCGCCCTCGCCGTCCAGGCGTACTCGGTCGCCTACATGCGCGGCGACCGCCGGTACTCGTCCTACGCGGCGTTCATCTCGCTGTTCACGTCCGCGATGCTGCTGGTCGTCTACGCGGGCGACCTCCTCCTGCTGTACGTGGGCTGGGAGGTCATGGGCATCTGCTCGTACTTCCTGATCGGGCACCACTGGGAGGACCGGGCGAACTCGCGTGCGGCGGTCAAGGCGTTCCTCGTCACGCGGCTCGGCGACGCCGGCTTCCTGATCGGCGTGATCGTCCTCGGCGTCGGCGCCGGGACGTTCGAGATCTCCGCGGTCGCCGCGGCGGCGCCGGACCTGCCCGGCCCCACCGTCACCGCGGCGGCGCTGCTGCTGCTCGCCGGCGTCGCGGGCAAGAGCGCGCAGTTCCCGCTGCACACCTGGCTGCCGGACGCGATGGCGGGCCCGACGCCGATCAGCGCGCTGATCCACGCGGCGACCATGGTCGCGGCCGGCGTCTACGTCGTCGCGCGGGTGTACGGGGTGTTCGCCGCCGCCCCGGCCGCGCTCGCCGTCCTCGGCGTCGTCGCGGTCGTCTCCATGGTCGGCGCGGCGTGCGCGGCGCTCGCGCAGGACGACCTGAAACGCGTCCTGGCGTACTCGACGATCAGCCAGCTCGCCGTGATGGCCGCCGGGCTCGCGGTCGGCGCGGAGTCCGCGGCGGTCTTCCACCTGCTCACGCACGGCGCGTTCAAGGCGCTGCTGTTCCTCGCCGCCGGATGCGTCATCGTGACGGCCGGGTCGAACATGCTCGCCGACTACGGCGGGCTCCGGCGCGGCATGCCGATCACGTTCTGGTCGATGACGGCCGGGCTGGCGGCGCTCGCGGGCGTCCCCCCGTTCAGCGGCTGGTTCAGCAAGGACTCCGTCATCGAGGCCGCGCAGCACTCGGCGCTCCATGGGGGTGAACCGCTGGTCCCCTCCGCACTGGCGTCCGCGTCTCCCGCCGTCGCGTGGCTGGTGTATCTCGGCTTGCTTGCCACGGTCGTGCTGACGGCCGCCTACGCGATGCGCACGTGGCTGATGACGTTCTTCGGCGAGCAGCGCGGCTCCTACGAGGTGCGCGACCCGTCGCGGATCATGACATGGACGGTCGCGGCGCTGGCCGTCCCCGCCGCCATCCTCGGCTTCTTCGGGCTCGGCGCTCCAGAACTGCGTCCCCACCTCGGCGCGTCGCTGGCCGGCGTCCTGCTGGCGGCCGCCGGGGCGGGGGCCGCCTTCCTGGTGTGGAACCGCGACCCGGCACTGGATCCCGCGCGCGCGCTCGGCCCCGCCCGCCCCGTCTTCGCGCGGGCCTTCTTCGTGGACGAGCTCTATGCGGCGGCGATCGTCCGTCCCGTCGTGGCGCTGGCGCAGTACGTCGTCACCTTCGACAGGACGCGCGTGGACGCCGCCGTCGTCTGGACCGGACGCGGTTCGCGCCGTCTCGCCGAACTGCTCCGCGTCCCGCAGAACGGCAACCCGCAGGCGTACCTCACCGGCCTGCTCGCCGGCGTCGCCGCCATCGCCGCCGGGGTGGTGATCTTCCTGTGATCTTCGTGCTGATGACGGCGATCCCGCTGTGCGGGGCGCTGGCGCTGCTCGTCCCGGCGAACCGGTTCCTGCGCACGGACTTCGCCGTCCGCGCGTTCGGCGCCGCCGTGTCGGGCGCGACGCTGCTGGTCGCGGTGTCCGCGCTCACCGCGTTCGACTTCGGCGCCACGTCCCGCATGCAGCTGGAGGTCGACCGGGCCTGGGCGCCCGCCATCGGGCTGCGGTTCCACCTCGGCGCCGACGGGATCTCGCTGCCGCTGGTCGTCCTCACCGCGCTGCTGACGTTCCTGTGCTTCCTCTACACGCTGCGGCACCCGCCGGAGGGCGGGCGGACCAGGCTGCTGACCGCGCTCCTGCTCGTCCTGGAGATCGGGATGCTCGGCACGTTCGTCGCCCTCGACCTCGTGCTGTTCTTCGTGTTCTTCGAGACCGTCCTCGTCCCCATGTACGTGGTGATCATGCTGTGGGGCGGGGCGGGACGCCGCGCCGCCGCCTACAAGTTCATCCTCTACACCCTCCTCGGCTCCGGCCTCCTCCTCGCCGGGATGCTGCTCGTCGGCGCGACGTCCGGCACGCTCGACATGACCGCGCTCGCCGAGCGGCACGGGTCCGGGCTGACCCGCGGCGTCCAGATCACCGCGTTCGCGCTGATGGGGATCGGGTTCGCGGTCAAGGCGCCGATGTGGCCGCTGCACACCTGGCTGCCGGACGCGCACACCGAGGCGCCGACCGTCGGCTCCGTCCTGCTCGCCGGCGTGCTGCTGAAGATGGGCACGTACGGGCTGGTCCGCGTGGCGCTGCCGCTAGCCCCGGACGGGGCCGAGTTCTGGGCGCCCTGGCTCGGCCTCCTCGCCGTCATCGGCATCATCTACGGGGCGCTCGCCTGCCTCGGCCAGCGCGACCTCAAACGAATGATCGCCTACTCGTCCGTGGGGCACATGGGCTTCGTCCTGCTCGGCATCGCCACCCTCACACCGGTCGGCATCAACGCCGCGCTGTTCGGCAACATCGCGCACGGCCTCATCACCGGCCTGCTGTTCTTCCTCGCCGGGTCGGTCAAGGAGCGCTGGTCCACCACCGACATGGCCGCGATCGGCGGCATGCTCGGCACGTCCCCGCGGCTGGCCTCCATCCTGACGTTCGCGGCCGTCGCGTCGCTCGGGCTGCCGGGGCTCGCCGGGTTCTGGGGCGAGGTGCTCGCCCTCGTCGGCGCGTACCGGCCGCACGCCGGCCTGCCCCGCGAGACGTTCGTGACGTTCATGGCCGTCGCCGCGCTCGGCACCGTGCTCACCGCCGCCTACTTCCTGCGGATGCTCGCCAAGCTCACCCACGGGTCGCCCGGCGACGCCGGCCGCGGGCCCGTCGCCGCCGTCTCCGCCCAGGAGTACGCGGCGTGGGTGCCGCTGATCGCGCTCACGCTGCTCGTCGGCCTCTGGCCGAAGACCCTGCTGGACGTGACCACCGGGCCGGTCCGCGCGCTGTTCGGAGGCGGCTGATGATCCAGGGCATCGACTACGCGGCGATCGCGCCGCCGCTGATCCTCGCCGCCGCCGCGATCGGGCTGCTGCTCGCCGACGCGTTCGACGTCCCGCGGCGCGTCCTGTCCCTGCTCTCGGCGGGGTCGCTGCTGGCGGCGCTCATCGCCGTGGCCGCGCTCGCCGCCGGGGAGCGCCGCGCCACGTTCTGCCTGCCGGACGGGCTGCGCTCCGGCGGCCCGCCCTCCTGCTCCTACGTCGCGGACGGCTTCACCCTGCTGTTCCAGGGGATCGTCCTCGGCGCCGCCGTGATCGTCGTCCTGCTGTCCCTGCGGGAGATCACCGACTCGAAGATGCCGGCGGGGGAGTACCACTTCCTGCTGCTCGCCGCCGTCACCGGCGCGCTGGCCCTGGTCGCCGCCCGCGACCTCGTCCTGCTGGTGGTCGCGCTGGAGACGCTGTCGCTGCCGGTCTTCGCCCTGGCGGCGCTGCGCCGCTACGACGGGACGGCGTCCGAGGCGGCGCTGAAGCTGTTCCTCGTCTCCGTCGTCTCCACGGCGATCATGCTGTTCGGGATCAGCCTCGTGTACGGGGCGACCGGCGCCATGCACCTGGACCGGATCGCGCCCGCCCTGTCCGGGCTGGACGCCGGCCTGGACCCCGTCGCGTCGGTGGGCTCCGTCCTCGTCCTCGCCGGGTTCGCGTTCAAGGTCGCCGCCGTCCCGTTCCACTTCTGGGCGCCGGACGTCTACCAGGGCTCCCCGCTGCCCGTCGCCGCGTTCCTGTCCGTCGTGTCGAAGGCCGCCGGGTTCGCCGGCCTCGCGATCGTCCTCGCCCTCGGCCTGCCCGCGTACGGGCACGTGTGGGGGCCCGTGATCGCCGTCGTGGCCGCGCTCACCATGACGCTCGGCAACGTGCTCGCGCTCCGGCAGCGCACGCCGATCCGGCTGCTCGCCTGGTCGTCGGTCGCCCAGTCCGGCTACATGCTCGCGCCGCTGGCCGTCGGCTCGCACCGGCTCCCCGAGGCCGTCGCCGCCACCACCGCCTACGTCGCCCTCTACGCCGTCATGAACCTCGGCGCGTTCGCCGTCGTGATCGGCTTCCACCGGCGCACCACGCTGGACGACTACCGCGGCCTCGCCCGGCGCAGCCCCGCCGCCGCGACCGCGCTCGCCTTCTTCCTGATCTGCCTCGCCGGCCTGCCGCCCGGCGTCATGGGGCTGTTCGCGAAGGTCGTCGTGTTCCGCGCCGCCGTCGCCGGCGGCGTCACCTGGCTGGCCGTCGTGATGGCGATCAACACCGTCATCGGGCTGTACTACTACCTGGCGTGGGCCGTGCGCCTGTTCACTCCGTCCCCCGCGGGGGAGCACCCCGAGGAGGGACCCGGCCTGCCGGTCCGCGCCGCGATCGCGGCCACCGCCGCGGGCGCGGTCGTCCTGTCCGCCGCGCCGCAGATCGTGCTGCAGACGGTGTCGCAGGTCAGCTGACCGGGGGAACGTTCACCCAGGTCAAACCGTTGATGTTCATGCCGGAGTCGACGGGGAGGCAACGGAAGTGCGAAGCAACGGCGTCAAGACGGCAGCACTGATCGCCGCGCTGTCCGCCCTGATGCTGGTCGCCGGATGGGCGTTCGGCGGCGGAACCGGGCTGACGGTCGCGCTGATCATCGCGCTCGGCACCAACGGGGTCGCCTACTTCTTCAGCGACCGGATCGCGCTGCGCTCCATGCGCGCCCACCCGGTCGGCGAGGTCGAGGCCCCGGCGCTGTACCGGCTCGTCCGGGAGCTGTCCACCGCGGCCCGGCAGCCGATGCCGCGCCTCTACATCTCCGAGACGCGCCAGCCCAACGCGTTCGCCACCGGCCGCAACCCGCGCAACGCCGCCGTCTGCTGCACTCGCGGCATCCTGCACATCCTGGACGAGCGCGAACTGCGCGCCGTCCTCGGCCACGAACTCTCCCACGTCTACAACCGGGACATCCTGATCTCCTCGGTGGCCGCCGCCATCGCCACGGTGATCACGTACCTGTCCCACCTGGCGATCTTCCTGCCCATCGGCCGCTCCGAGGACGACGACGGCCCCGGCGTCCTCGGCGCCCTGCTGATGCTCGTCCTCGGCCCGATCGCCGCCGCGGTCGTCCAGATGGCGATCTCCCGCACCCGCGAGTACTCCGCCGACGCCGCCGGAGCGCTGCTCACCGGCGACCCGCTCGCCCTCGCCTCCGCGCTCCGCAAGATCGACGCCGGCACCCGCGCGATGCCGCTGCCCCAGGACCCGGAGCTCGCCACCACCAGCTCCCTGATGATCGCGAACCCCTTCTCCGGCGCCGGGATCGGGAGGCTCTTCTCCACTCACCCGCCCACCGCCGACCGGATCGCCCGCCTGGAGCGCATGGCCGGCCTCCGCTAGGACGCCGTCAGGACCACCGGCCCGTCGCCCGTGATCACGATGCTGTGCTCGAAGTGCGCCGCCCGGCTCCCGTCCCTCGTCGCGACGGACCATCCGTCGTCCAGGGTCACCGTCGCGTCGCGCCCGCTCTCGGTCACGAGCGGCTCGATGGCGATGGCCAGCCCCTCCCGGAGCCGCATCCCGCGCCCCCGGCGGCCCGTGTTCGGCACCGGCGGGTCCTCGTGCATCTCCGTCCCGATGCCGTGCCCGCCGGACCCGTCCGCGATGCCGTAACCGGCGTTCCTGGCGGTCTCCTCCACCGCCGCCGACACGTCGCCCAGCCGGTTCCCCGGCACGGCGCGGGCGATGGCCCGCTCCAGCGCGACCCGCGTCGTCTCGACGAGCCGCATGCCGGCCTCGTCGCCCGTCCCGACCATGAACGACACGGCCGCGTCCCCGCAGTACCCGTTGAGCCGGGCGCCGCAGTCGACGGTCACGAGATCACCCTCCCGCAGAACCCGCCCGTCCGGGATCCCGTGCACCACGACCTCGTTGATCGACACGCAGATGTTCGCCGGATACGGATAGGGCGCCCAGGACGGCTTGTAGTGCAGGAACGGCGACGTGGCCCGCTCCTCCCGCAGCACCCGCGCGGCAACCGCGTCCAGCTCCCTGAGCGGCACCCCGGCCTCGGCCGTCTTGCTCACGTCGCGCAGGATCCGGGCGACGACCCGCCCCGCGTCCCGCATGCGCTCCCACTCCCGTGGGCTCCGGTAGGTCACCATGGCGAAGATTCTAATACCAGTATTAGAATGCCAACATGGTGCGCACCCCACTGACCGACGAGCAGCGCGACCGGGGCAGGGCCCTCGGCCAGATCCTCCGCGCCGCCCGCGGCCCCCGCCCGGCCGCCGCCGTCGCCCACGAGGCCGGCATCTCCCTCGACACCCTCCGCAAGATCGAACGCGGCGCCATCGCCGTCCCCGCGTTCTTCACGGTCGCGTCCCTGGCCCGCGTCCTCGACCTGGACCTCACGACCCTCGCCGAGACTCTGTCCGAATTCGACCGAACCACTCCGGACGCGGCCGCGTCATAGAACACGAGAGCGCGCCGGCCCCTTCTGCGGGGGATGGGGCCGACGCGCTCCTCGAAACGAGATCACCGGTAGTTCACGAACTGCAGCGCCACGTCGAGGTCCTTGCCCTTGAGCAGCGCGATGACCTGCTGCAGGTCGTCCTTCTTCTTCGAGCTGACCCGCAGCTCGTCCCCCTGGATCTGGGCCCGCACACCCTTCGGCCCCTCGTCCCGGATGATCTTCCCGATCTTCTTGGCGTCCTCCTGGGAGATGCCCTCCTTGAGGCCGACGCCCAGCTTGTACAGCTTCCCGGACAGCTTCGGCTCGCCCGCGTCGATCGCCTTCAGCGAGATCCCCCGCTTCACGAGCTTGTCCTTCAGCACGTCCAGCACCGCGTTGGCCCGCTCCTCCGTGTTCGCCTGGATCTCGATCGACTCACCCGACCACTTGATCCCCGCGTCCACGTTCCTGAAGTCGAACCGGTTGGCCACCTCCTTGGCGGCCTGGTTCAGCGCGTTGTCGACCTCCTGCCGGTCGAGCTTCGACACGATGTCAAACGACGAGTCGGCCACGGCCCACACATCCCCTCAGCAGCAACATCCGGATCCCCCGAGCGTATCGATCAACCCCGCCCGCCTCGATGTCACACCCACTCCCACGGTCCGCTATCCTTTCCAGTGCCATCGCGAAGGCGGGTTGCCCGAGTGGCCAATGGGAGCGGACTGTAAATCCGTCGGCTTAGCCTACCCAGGTTCGAATCCTGGACCCGCCACCCCAGCAGAAACAGCCCCTGACCAGGCATGACCCGGTCCGGGGCTGTTCTCGTCATGTCCGGCTGTCTCTGGCTGTGAGTGGCGCTCTACGACCCTTCGGGCCAAATACGCGCCGAAGCCCTAAGGCGCCTTCAGCCTGGTCGCTTCACTGATTCGGCGCTTGGCGTCCTCCTCCTGACCGGCCACGCACTTGGCGTAGACGCGCAGCAGGACCGCCACACTGTGCCCTGCCCACTCGGCCACCTGAGCCGGAGGGACGCCCGCGCCGAGCCACGTCGACACGGCCTCGTGGCGGAGGTCGTACGGCGTCTTGGCCAGCGGCGAGGCCGCCTCACGCTCGCTCAGCGCCGCCGCCCTCGCCTTGTGCCAGGCCCCGAGATACGTCCGGTCAGTCATGATCCCGCCCCGCGGCCCGACGAACAGCCGGCCCCCGGCCGGGATGTGCGCGTGGGGAACCTCCGAGGTTCATCGAGCCACCAGGCCGTGCGTGAAGCGGGACCCGGCCCCCGCGGGTCGGAGGGTACGCCCGCGCAACTGTCTGTCACACTGTCTCGCTGCTCATGCGGGGCGTCCCCTCCGAACGGGGGGTGCTAGCAACGGGGTCGAACGACCTTGGACGGCTGTGTACGGGCGGAAGGTTGCCGCCCTGGTCAGGTGACCTGTGGGGACGTCCGTGGACGCTCCTGATCTGGTCGGACATCCCCACCGTGGTGTGGGCAGGTGGCAGTCCGCACACACCCCTTCATGAACATTGAGATCAGACGGGCTCACAGCCCGCCCCAGCCGAAGAACATTTCACGCCGTCGCGGCGTCCTCCAGGTTCCGCGTGACTTGCTACGGATAGACGGCGATGGTTTGCGCTCTACGATCGCCACTGCGTGGCCGAGGTGGGCTGAGTGGTTGGGGGCGATCGCTGCCGCGCGGCTTCCGGTGCTCGGGCCGTAGCCGGCCCTGCGCTGCGGGTCCAATTGCCCTCGGACGAGTGGGTGCTGTCGCCTTCCGAGCGGGCTGAAGACGCGCAGCTCAGAGGCGGCGGTGACGTGCAATTAGTCAGGGTGATCAAGGGGCAGTTTGCGGTCACTGGCGGTACGAGCGGAGGGCAGGTCAGGCGCTATGAGGGGCGGGATCGTTTGATTCCCAAGCTGAAGGTACGGGTTCAGTCATCGTCCTTGATCCTCGTACGGATGTACGTGATGAGGTGTTCTGGACATGTGGCGATCGACTCGCCCTCCGAGTACACGATTGTGAACTCCGCTTCACGCCCGCAGACCTCAGAACCTCCTTGGGCACATTTGCGCGCCCGGCTCTTCTCTGCCCTCGGTGTGTAGTGGTCGGCACTCCACCCCTTGACCTCGATCTGTGCCATGGCGCGTCCTTCAGCAGGTTGGCCGCTTCGAGACTCACGGTAGACCGCATCGGCTGAAGAGCGTAGAGCCAAAGGGAAGGTCGCCTTGCCACATACGGGCCGAAGTCCGGGGACTGTTTGACGTTGCTACAGGTCAGGAACGTTTGGCGGTGGGACTGTAAGTCAGCCGGCTTAGCCTACCCAGGTTCGAATCCTGGAGCCGCCACTCCAGCAACGACAGCCTCTGACCAGCGTGTTCGTGGTCAGGGGCTGTCTCGTTGCATCCGGTAGGTCCCGGCTCTCCCCGGCAATTGCCGGGTGTTCATGGAACAGGCGCGGGACACCGCCTTGTCGCCGATCTGGTATATCTGGCCGACGCCCAGCCCTCAGCGACTACGTCCAGGGATGCCCTGCCGTCGGATGGCGGGACGACTGCCTCGTCCACCGGGGTGGCAGGCCCGTCAAGCCTGGCCTGGGTATCTTGCCTAACCCTTTCCGGAACTCTTCATTACCAGGGTTGCCACGGCTGCAAGGCTTGACACGACTCCAGCCAGCCCGGCCAGGGTGGTCATCCCTTCACGTGGGGTTGCCCATAGGCCGCGGTTCAGTTCTGCCCAGGCGCGAGGAAAGAAGACCAGTTTGATCTTCTGCCATTTATGATGTCGATAGCTGCAGCCCATGAGTATGCCGTTGGCGTTCTTGCGACAGAGCCTGTTCTCCCTGGTCATGGCACCACACCAGACGGGTGCTCGGAAGAAGAAGTAGAACACTGCAGCGACTGATAGGACGATCAGGATGACAGGTGCCACGCCTCCCTTCCACCAGGCTAGTGCTAGGACGATGAGCAGGAGGTAGCCCCAGAACTGTCCGAGAAGTTTCATGCCGTGGAAGGTAGTTCGGCGGCGCCATGATTTGAAGCTCCAGGCCATTCTTGGACATGTGTGTCTGTGGTCACAATTTGAACGTGTGTGACTCGGGGTGTTGTTTCTAGAACTACTGCCGGGATCGGTTGGGGGGATGTCTAGGCTTACTGCTGCGAGTGACAAGCGGTAGGAAGAGCGTTTCTGAGAGGTAGTTGGTGCGAATCTTGGGGGCTTTGGTGCGGTTTGCTTTATGTTGATGCCGGTAACCGACGATCGTTTGGAGGTTCTGATGCCCGCGAGTCTGAAGCGGATCCGGGAGACCATGGACGTTCGGCCCACTCCACGGGACAAGGGGCTGACGCTCACCCTGAAGCTCACCGCCTACGACAACGGCATGCTGGAACTCGACACCGTGCCGCTGAACGATCATAAGAACGACGATGACGTCACCGGTTGGCTGGCGGCGGCGGAGGTCATCACGGCGACGCTCAACGAGTTCCATCGGCAGGTCGCGGCCCGGAACCGCGCAGCGGGATAGCCCGCGCCGGCGGAGGGGTGTTGAGTTCGCCGCCCGGCGGTGTGGTGAGTGCGACCTCCCTCGACCAGGAAAACTCTGGTCGAGGGCGGTCCGGTCGAAGCGCGGTGTGGCGCCGCAGGCCGTGCGGATGGCTGGTCTCGTAGGGCGGTGCGGCCGTCCTTCCCATGTTGATCTGCGTGCAGTCGGTGTAGCCCTGGCAGAGGAGGATTCGCTCGGCGCGGTGTCGGAGGGGTCTCAGTGAGAGCAGAGGCTCCTGTGCGCGGGCGGGTGCCGGCGGGAGGGCCACGTCACAGCGACGGGGGGTGGTTTTTTAGTTTTTACTAGTGCAAACTGGATAAATAGAGCGACGGCATCGTCGAGGAGGGATGCGCGATGAGGTATGTCGTCTACGGGGACTTCAACTGCCCCTACTCCTACCTGGCGAGTCTTCGCGTGGACGAGCTCGTCCGGCGGGGTGCTGCCGAGGTCGAGTGGCGGGCCGTCGAGCATGATCCGAAGCTGCCGCTGACCGGTGTGCCGAGCGGTGCGGCTCAGGACGAGTGGGCCCGTGAGCTGGGGGAGATCGCTGACATCTCGCGGCCCGGGGAGCGGGTGCCGGACGCGCCGCCGGCTCTTGTCAGCAACACCGGCTCGGCCGTGGCCGCCTACGCCGAGGCGCTGACCGACGGCATGGCCGACGAGGTGCGCCGCGCGATCTTCCGCGCGATCTGGGTGGAGGGGCGGCACGTGAGCAGCCCGTACGAGATCCGCCGGATCGTCGCCGAGCTGATGTACCCGCGGACGCCGCCGGACGTCCACCGGTACGGCCCCGACCTTCCGATGGCGATCGATACCGGACGGGTCGCCCTCGGGACGGAGCGGCGCTTCGGTGCCACGGTCAGCGTGCAGGGCGGGCCTCTGACGCTGGCGGGGCAGCGGCGGGTCGAGCAGTGGCGTGCGGAGTGGCAGAGCCGCACGCAGGTCGTCCCGGCCGTCGTCAGCCCGGACGGCGAACTGCTCCCCGGGCTCGCCGGCCTGGCCCGGCTGGCCGAACTACTGGACGGGCCGCCGCCCGCCGCGGCGGACGCGCGCGGCGATCGCGAACTCGCCAGGGCCGCCTGAGCGAAAGAAAGGCCGGGGCCGCGCGCCCCGGCCTTCCTGGAAGGTCAGCCCTTGCGGGCGGGGAGGATCCGCTTCACGGCCAGGCCCGCCGAGACCAGGGTGAACAGGGCCAGGCCGAGCCAGAGGGCCTGCATGCCGAGCCACGGGGAGGCCGCGGCGGCGCCGCCGAAACCCGCGGCGATGCCTCCGATGGGGGGTGTGTTGTACATGACCTACCATTTCCTTTCTTTGCGCCAGGCGGCCTGCCAGAAGGCGCGGGCCTGGACGATCTGGAGGAAGACGTCGAAGACCATTTCGACGACGATCGTGGCGGCGAGGGCCATCTGGAACTTGCCTCGCTGCCGGACGGTCACGACGCGCTCCACCATGAAGATCACCGTGACCGCGGCCCAGATGGGGCTGATCGTGATGCCGCCCAGCCAGATCGCCGAGTAGACGAGCGAGGACAGGTAGGCAGTGATCACCAGGATGCCGATCAGGGAGAGCAGCTGCCGTCCCCAGTAGGGGCGGGTGATCGGCGTCCAGCCGTAGTCGACGAGGTTCTCCAGGGCGCCGCGCTTCCAGCGGAGGCGCTGCTGGGCCAGTTCGCGCCAGGTCGGCATCACCTCGGTGGTGAGCGTGCATTCGGGCGGGCAGAGGATGCGGAAGCCGAGGTGGAGGATGGCCAGGGTGAGCTCGTTGTCCTCCGTCAGGACCCGGACGTCGTAGACGTGGGGCAGACCGGGGAGGCGCTTTGAGCGGCGGGCCGCGACCACTTCCTGGAGGGTCGTGGCGCGGAAGATGGTGGCGGTGCCGCCGCCCGGCTTGCCGGTGAACGTCCCGCCGACGGCCGCGTAGCGCCCGTCCGCCAGGTAGTCGATGCCGTGCCGGATGAAGCCGGGGTCGAGGGCCGAGTCGGCGTCCATCACCATGATCGCGTCTTCCGGGCCCAGGATCGGCAGCAGCCGGTCGAGGACCTGGTTCAGCGCCCCGGCCTTCTTGTGCTCGTTGCCCCGCGTCCCGACGATCTCCACGCCGCAGAGCTGCGCGAACGCGGCGGTGGCGTCGGTGCAGTTGTCGGCGATGACGACGATGTGGTCCGGAGGACGCTCCTGGCGGCGCAGCGAGGCGATCGTCTCGGTGATCTGCTTGGCCTCGTTGTGCGCCGGGATCAGGACCGTCACGCGCATCGCGTCCGCGGGGATGCGCGGCAGGTTCCGCTTGCCGTCCCGCCCTTTGGGGAGTGGCTCGGCGGCGGGCGCCGGCCGGGGCCGGGGAGGGGCATGCCGGACGGGCGGCATGGCGCGTCGGGGTGGGGTGGCGTGCCTGGGACGTGCCGGCGGCGCGATCAAGTGAGCCGCGTGGTCGGGCAGGGTTTCTGCCGGGGACGGGGCGTGTCCTGTCCGGTGCGCGCTGACCGGTCGCCCGGCTCCGGGGTAGGCCACGCGGTGGTGTCCGGCGCGGACGGCCCGGTCGGGGATGGTCACCGTGCATTCGGAGCCGGCGAACGCGGCGGGGTCGAACGTCGCGGGCATGTCAGCGTCCCCCCTCGGACCGCACCAGGTGACCGAAGGCGATGACGTTGTCGGTGTAGTGGCCGCTGCCGCGGTCGAACCGCCCGCCGCAGGTGATCAGGCGGATCGCCGCGTAGCCGGGGTCGCCGTAGACGCGCTGCGTGGGGAACCGGTCCTTGCCGACGCGTTCGACCGAGTCGATCCGGAACACCGCCGTGCGCCCGTCGGCGCGGAGGACGCGGGCCTGGTCGCCGGGACGCAGTTCGCCGAGCCGGTAGAACACGGCGGGCCCGCGGGTCGTGTCCACGTGCCCGATGACCACTGCCGCGCCGCGGCTGCCGGGGGCGGCGCCGAGCCGGTACCAGCCGGCTTCCTGGGCGCGGCTCAGCGGCGGGGTCTCGACGGTCTGGTCGGGGTTCTTGGCCAGCTTCATCAGCGGCGTCCGGACGTCGATCCGCGGCACCTCCAGGCGGACCGGCGCCGAGCGGGGGAGCGCCGGAGCCGCGGAGGGCGTCGCACGGCCGGACGCGGTGGACGCGGCGGGCGCGGGCATCGGCGGTGCGGCTGTGGCCGGATGCCCCTGGAACGCCTGGAACGCGAGGAGCGTCGCGACGGCGACCCCCGAGAGTCCGGCGGCGGCGGCCGCGAGGGCGCGCGAGCGCCGCGCACGACGTTCCACAGACGGCCCCCCATTCGCCGCTCGACCGGTGGTGCATCCGCCGCGAACGGCAGCGGACGGACGGCACGGTAACGCGTTGACGAGGGCTTTTGCGTCATCAGAGAGGTAACGGCCAGATGGGCGACATGTGGTGGATGAGGCGGGAGAGGACGTCTCCGCCGGCCCGCTGGATCCCTCGCCGGGCAGGTCCAACACGCTCCGTCATGGACCAAATTTCCTGGCCCATGCTGCGACCAGACGCCTCTGACCTGCAGATATGCGCTCTTGGGCCATGGTCTGCCGCGGCGGCGGCCCGTGGGAGGGCGAGGGCCGGCAGTCCGGTCGGAGCCGGGTGTGGATACAAAGATCGCTGACCGGAAGCGGTCATAATGATCAGCCCGAAACGGCGCTGGATCTGGACGGAGTATCCGCTTTTCCGCCTCTGATCAGCTATCTAGCGCCCCAACGTCCGTCCGAACAGAGGGCGCGAGACCGTCCGCTCTCGTTGTTCGGATGTCCAAAATTCGGCATCGGACGACCGGCCCTTCAGAGGACCATCGTGACGGACGGTGATCAGCGGCCGGTGTGTCAGGCGGCGCGAGCATCCCGGCGAGGCCCGTGCCGCCACCGTTCACACCCGTCCGTGCCTGAGCCGGGGCGCCTGCCGGGTCGTGCCCTGGGACGCGGTGGCTCACAGGGGTATTTGACCTTGACGTTGCGTCAACGTTTGTAATGAGCGCATGCGGATCGGCGAACTCGCCGCGCTGGTCGGGGTGTCGACCCGGACCGTGCGGCACTACCACCATCTGGGGCTGCTGCCCGAGCCGGAGCGGCGCGCGAACGGGTATCGGGAGTACCGGCTCCGGGACGCGGTGGTGCTCGCGCGGGTGCGGAGGCTGACGGAGCTGGGCCTCTCCCTGGACGAGGTCAAAGACGTCCTGGCCGACGAGCAGGGGCGCGAGCTGCGCGAGGTGCTCGCCGAGCTGGACGCCGACCTGGCCCGCCAGCAGAAGGCGATCGAGGCCAGGCGGGCGCGGCTGGCGGAGCTGCTCGCCGAGGCGGAGCTGCACCCGGATTCGGCCGTGTCGCCGCACATGGCGGAGGTCTTGCGGGGGCTGCCGCGCGGGTCGCGGTTCGCCGAGTTCGATCAGGAGCTGCTCGCGCTGGTCGACACCGCCGCCGGGCCCGCCGAGCGGGCGAGGTTCGCCGAGATGCTGCGTCCGCTGGCCGAGCCGGAGGCGCGCGGGAGGAGCGCCGAGATCTACGCCCGGCTGGACGAGATCGCGGACGCGCCGCCGGACGATCCGCGGGTCGCCGCGCTCGCCGAAGAGCTCGCCGACCACCTGCCGGAGGAACTCGCGGCCCTCATGGTCGAGCAGAACGCGGACGCCGGATGGATGCAGGAGATGTCCCCAGCGCAGCGTGAGGTCTTCCGACTGCTGTTGAGCATCGTGCGGGAGCGGACGTGCTGAGGGCGGCGAGGGCCGTCCTGTACCTGATAGCGCCGGCGGACCTGGTCGTCTTCGTGTTGCTCGCGTCGGGTGCGGTGTTGCCGCGTCCGCTGGTCGTCGCGGCGGAGGCCGCGGTTCTCGCAGGGCTTCTCGTGAATCTCGCGGCCGCAACCCAGTTGGTCATCGCCGCGCGGCGCGGCGGCGCGGGCCGGTGGGCGGCGTTCCGCAGCGTTGAGAAGCTGCTGCCCGAACGGGTGCGCCGGCTCGTGGGGTTCGACACGAAGGGACTCGTCAGCCTCGGGCTGCTCGCCGCGCGGAAGCGGCACGGGGTGCCGGCGGGCGCCGTGGCGGTGACGTATTCGGGCGCGCAACTGACGCTGCAGTTGTCGTTCCTGTTCGCAATGGTCGTGGAGGCCGGCGTCGTGGAGATGCTCCTCCGGGGCATCGGCGCGCCCGAGGGGCTTCGCATGGTGATCCTCGTCGTCGACGTGTACTCCATTCTGATCGTCCTGGCGATCATCGCTGCGTGCGTGACCAGGCCGCACGTGCTGTCGGACGAGGAGCTCCGCATCCGGTACGGGGCCTTCTTCGACCTCCGCGTGCCGCGCGACCGGATCTCCTCGATACGGGTGGCGCCCAACTTCAACGGGAAGGGCATGGTCAGGATCGAGGACGGCCGGCTGTCGGTGGCCGTGGCGTCCCAGACCAACGTCGTCGTGGAGCTGGACGAGCCGGTCACGGTCGTCCGCCCGCTGGGCAAGCGGGCCGAAGCGCGGACGCTCCGCTTCTTCGCCGACGATCCGCATCTCCTCGTCCCGCGGGGAGCGCGCTCGCGGGCTTGAGGCGCGCCCTGGTGCGAATCGCCCGACCTTGTGCGGATTCGTCGGTCAGACCTGCGGCCGGCGTCCGATACAGCAGTCCGGCGGGGCGCCGGGACGGGGAGTGCGGGATTGGTCTACCGGTGCCGACCTGGCCGTTCACCGGGTAGACCTGCAACTGTGCAGGTGAGTTATGTGAGCGAGCCGACGCCGGGACGGGAGAACGAGGACTTCGTGGCGGCCGGCCCCGGCTGGGTCGTGCTGCTGGACGGGGCGACGGCGCCGCCGGGGGTGGACAGCGGGTGCCGGCACGACCCGGCGTGGCTGGTGCGCAGGCTCGGCGGCCGGATCGCGGCGCTGCTCGCGCTGGAGGACGGCAAGCCGCTGCCCGACCTGGTCGCCGAGGCGATCAAGGTGACGGGGGAGGCGCACACCGCGACCTGCGACCTGCGGAACCCCGACAGCCCGTCCGCGACGGTGTCGCTGCTGCGGCGCCGCGGCGCGGCCGTCGAGTGGTACGTCCTCGCCGACTCCCCGATCGTGGTGGACGTCGGCGAGATCCGGGTCTTCCGGGACGACCGGGTCGACCACCTGCCCAGCTACACCCTCGAAGGCGTCCGCAGGTCGCGGAACAGCCCCGGCGGGTTCTGGGTGGCGAGCACGAAGCCGGAGGCCGCGTACGAGGGGCTGACCGGGGAGGTCCCGGTCGACGGCCTGAAGCGGGCGGCGGTGCTGAGCGACGGCGCGTCCCGGCTCGTGGAGCGGTTCGGCCACCTGGGGTGGGACGAGCTGCTCCGGCTCCTCGACGAGGAAGGCCCGAGGGAGCTCGTCCGGCGGACCAGGGCCGCCGAGGCGGCCGGCACCGGGCCGCGGGGCAAGCAGTACGACGACGCCACCGCGGTCTTCGTCCGGTTCTGAGGGCGGGGCCTCAGCGCGCCGCCGGCCTGATGTGCGGCCACCAGCCGGCGAGGTCCTCCGGCAGGTGCGCGCCCTCGACGCGCATCGTCGCCGGCATCAGCGGGAAGCGCCGCCCGGCCGGGAACGTCCGCTGGTAGGCGGGCGGGTCGATGACGACGACGCGGGTGCCGTTCACCACCGGGATGTCGGCCGGCACACCCTCGTTCCATATCCACTCGCCGTGCGCGTCGACCAGGTTCCACGGGCTGGACACGACCGGCGGCCCGGGCGGGGTCTCGGCGTCGAGGAAGCAGGCGAGGATCTCCGGCGCCGGTCGCTCCCCGGGCAGCCCGCCCGGACGCCCGATGAGGGCCCCGCCGAGCAGCACGTGCAGCTGGAAGTTGTCGCCGATGCCGCTGATCGCGACCGTCCAGCCCTTGCCGCTCGCGCGGTCGAGGACGAGGAGGCGTTCGCCGTTCAGGACGCGCAGCAGCGCCTGGTAGTGCTCCATCTGCCCGAGGTGGCGGGCGGCCTGCCCGGCGGCGCGGGCGCGGAGGTCCCGGTCGTCCAGCGAGGCCCGGAGGAGCGGCGCCATCTGCAGCACCGTGCAGCCGGCGAGCGCGTACTTCGGCAGCGCGAACCATGCCATCATCGCGGCCGCCGCGCCGTCCCCGAGGCCGGGTGCGACGGTGTCGAAGACCCGCTGGGACGGCTGGTCCTCCATGTCGGGCGGCGGCTTGCCGCCGGTCGCCTCCTCCCACGCGTTCGCGAACGCCAGCGCGGCGGCGGTGACCTCGCCGGTCCGCTGGACGACGGCCCGGCCGACCGGCGCGGGATCGGCGCCGCGCTCGATCCAGGCGCCGGAGATGACGGCGAGGAAGCCGCCGAGGTTCGGCGGCGCCTCCGCGATGCCCTCGGCGAGGCGCGGCAGCGCGGCGTCCATCTCGGCCGGGCCGGCCGTCTGGGACGCCCGCATGAGCCGGGGGAGGAGGTCGCTGAACGCCCGGTCCTCGGCGATCGCGGCACGGACGGTGTCGTCGACGACATGCTGGAGCGGCATGGTCGATCACCCTGGCACAGCGGTACGACACTCGCACACCCGCGGAACCCGCCCCCATCTTGGAATGTGATTCTAGAATGAATGCCATGGAGCCACAGGATTTCGCCGACGTGCTCAAGGCCGTCCGCAGCTTCGTCCGCGAGCAGGTCGTCCCCCGCGAGGACGAGATCGAGGAGACCGACGCGATCCCGGAGGCGCTCCGCCGCACGTCCCGGGACATGGGCCTGTTCGGGTACGCGCTGCCCGAGCAGTACGGCGGCCTCGGCCTGTCGCTGAGCGAGGAGGTGCGGCTCGTCTTCGAGCTCGGCTACGCCAGCCCCGCGTTCCGCTCCATGTTCGGCACCAGCAACGGCATCGCCGGGCAGGTCCTGGTGAACTCCGGGACGGACGCGCAGAAGGACGCCTGGCTGCCGAGGCTCGCGTCCGGCGACGTCATCGGCGCGTTCGCGCTCACCGAGGCCGAGGCCGGCTCCGACCCCAGCACGCTGACCACGACCGCCGCGCGCGACGGCGACGACTACGTCATCAACGGGGCGAAGCGGTTCATCACCAACGCGCCGGAGGCGGACGTCTTCATGGTGTTCGCCAGGACGGGCGGCTCCGGCTCCCGCGGCATCTCCACGTTCCTCGTAGAGAAGGGTGCGGACGGCCTGAGCGTCGGCCCGCCCGACCAGAAGATGGGCCAGCGCGGAGCCCACACGGCCGAGGTCTTCTTCAACAACGTGCGCGTCCCCGCCGACGCCATGGTCGGCCCAGAGGGGACGGGCTTCCGCACCGCCATGGCATCGCTCGCCCACGGCAGGCTCAGCATCGCGGCCGTCTGCGTGGGTCTCGCCCAAAGAATCCTGGACGAGACCGTGGCCTACGCCAAGGAACGCACCCAGGGCGGCAGGACGATCGGCGAATACCAGCTCGTCCAAGGGCTCATCGCCGACTCCCAGACCGAGCTGTACGCCGGACGCTCGATGGTGCTGGAGGCCGCCCGCGCCTACGACGCCGGCGAGGACACCAAGCAGGGGCCGTCCTGCGCCAAGTACTTCTGCTCCGAAATGGTCGGGCGTGTCGCCGACCGCGCCGTCCAGGTCTACGGCGGCATGGGCTACATGCGCGGCGTCGCCGTCGAGCGCTTCTACCGCGACGTCCGGCTGTTCCGCATCTACGAGGGGACGAGCCAGATCCAGCAGCTCGTGATCGCCCGCAACCTGCTGCGCTGACCAGCGCGGACGCCGGCGCCTCAATCCGGTTCGCAACACCCGCCGAGGCCGTGTATGGTTTCACTGCGCGAACGACGCAAGCCCCTTTAGCTCAGTCGGCAGAGCGTCTCCATGGTAAGGAGAAGGTCTACGGTTCGATTCCGTAAAGGGGCTCACGGCATCCCGGCCGCCATCCGGCACCATCGGACGGCGGCCTTCGTCGTCCTCCGGGGCGGCCCGCGCCCCGGACCCGGATCGCGTTGATTCGCTCCGTACAGGGCGCTGTGGTACCGTCCCACCGGTTCCAGCAGGACGTTTCGCAGCTCACCGGCACACCCGGTAACCTGAGAGGCGGTCACGCGGAACCCGCGAAGCCGAATCCCGATCTCGATCCGGGTTTTCGCGTTTCCAGGGTTCGGTGAGCATCCGGTATCCTGCAAACCGGTCACACCGACCATCACGGCGGGGTAGCTCAGTCAGGCAGAGCAAGCGGCTCATAATCGCTGTGTCGCCGGTTCAAGTCCGGCCCTCGCTACTACCCAGGTCTCTCACCCCCGTCCCCGGGGGTGAGCAGGCTGGGTCGAACCACCGGCCGCCCGACTCGGGCGGCCGTGGTCCGAAGGATCCATGTCCCTTACCCAGAAAGGCACTCCATCGTGGCTGCCACTGACGTCCGGCCGAAGATCACGCTGGCCTGCCAGGAGTGCAAGCACCGCAACTACATCACGCGGAAGAACCGGCGCAACGACCCGGACCGCCTTGAGATCAAGAAGTACTGCCCCAACTGCCGGACGCACCGTCCGCACCGGGAGACCCGCTAGCCGAGGCCCCGGACGGTGGAAGCGCTGCGCCTCCCGCCGTCCGCACCGGAGCATCCGAGGCGCCGCGAAGCCGGCGAAACAGCGACTTCTTGGCACGCTTGCCCTGACGACGTTCAGCCCGCCCACGCCACCGAGACCCGGCGAGGGCGGGCTGAACGTCGTTCTGTTACCGTCCGAGCGAAGACGGAACAGGCGTGCTCAGGCGGGCGCCCGGGCGACGCGGCCCCGTTCGACCTGGAGAGGGACGGATTGCATGGCACTCAACCGTGATTTCATCGGGCGGAGCTTCCCGCCCAGCGAGCCGTACGAGGTCAGCCGGGTGAAGATCCGCGAGTTCGCGGACGCGATCGGCGACCCCAACCCGATCTACCGGGACCAGGAGGCGGCGAAGGCGGCCGGGTACCCCGACGTCATCGCGCCGCCCACCTTCCCGATCGTGGTGTCCCTCGGGAACGCCGGCCTCGCCGACCCCGAGCTCGGGCTGAACTACGCGATGGTCGTGCACGGCGAGCAGCGCTTCGAGTACACCCGCCCGCTCCGCGCCGGCGACGTCGTGACCTGCACCGCGACGATCACCGAGATCAAGTCGATCGGCAGCAACGAGAAGATGGTCGTCGAGACCGACGTGAAGACCGTCGAGGGCGAGCTGGTCTGCAAGTCCTACAACACGATCGTGGAGCGGGGGGCCTGATGACCGCCAACGTGAAGTACGCCGACGTCGAGGTCGGCACCGAGATCCCCGCGCAGACCTACAAGATCGACCGGGCGAACCTCGTCATGTACGCGGGCGCGTCCGGCGACTTCAACCCGATCCACTGGCGCGAGTCGTTCGCGAAGGCCGTCGGCCTCCCGGACGTGATCGCGCACGGCATGTACACGATGGCGCAGGGCGGCCGGTTCGTCACCGACTGGGCCGGCGACCCGGGCGCCGTCGTCGACTACGGGGTACGGTTCTCCTCTCCGGTCGTCGTCCCCGACGAGGGCGGCGCGACGCTGGAGATCAGCGGCAAGGTGGAGGAGAAGCTCGACGACAACAAGGTCGTCGTGGCGCTCACCGCCAGGTCGAACGACCAGAAGGTCCTCACCCGCGCCAAGGCGGTCGTCAAGCTCGCCTGACGAGCCGTGCCGCACCGGCCGGGGCCGCCCCGGCCGGTGCGGAGGCCGGGGGCACGTACGGGAGGGAAACACGACGTGGCGGTGTTCGCCGAAGACGTGAACCTGGCGGGATACACCACGCTGCGGCTGGGCGGCCCCGCCCGCCGCTTCGTCGAGGCGACGACCGAGGCGGAGCTGGTCGCCGCGGTCCGCGGGGCCGACGAGGAGGGCGAGCCCGTCCTCGTGCTCGGCGGCGGCAGCAACCTGGTCGTCTCCGACGACGGGTTCCCCGGCACCGTCGTGCACGTCGGCACCCGCGGCACCGAGCGCACCGCCGCCGAGGGCGGCCGTATCCTCGTCCGCGTCCAGGCCGGCGAGGACTGGGACCAGTTCGTCGCCCGCTGCGTCTCCGACGGCCTCGCCGGCGTCGAGTGCCTGTCCGGCATCCCCGGCCGCGTCGGCGCGACCCCGATCCAGAACGTCGGCGCCTACGGGCAGGACGTCAGCGAGACGATCGTCGAGGTCCGCGCCTACGACCGCGAGGCGGGCGCCGTCGTCGCCCTCGACCGCGACGCCTGCGGCTTCACGTACCGGAACAGCGTCTTCAAGGGCAACGACCGCTACGTCGTCCTCGACGTGACGTACGCGCTCCACGAGGCCGAGGAGTCGCAGCCCATCGCCTACGCCGAACTGGCGCGCAAGCTCGGCGTCGAGCAGGGCGACCGCGTCACCCTCAAGGAGGCCCGCGACGCCGTCCTCGAACTGCGGCGCGGCAAGGGCATGGTGCTGGACCCGGCCGACCCCGACACCCGCAGCGCCGGATCGTTCTTCACCAACCCCATCCTCGACCCCGCGCGGCTCGCCGAACTCGAACGCCGCGTCGCCGAACGCCTCGGCCCGGACGCGGCGTTCCCCCGCTACCCGGAGAGCGGCGGCCGGGTCAAGACGTCCGCCGCCTGGCTCATCGACCGCGCAGGCTTCTCCAAAGGCCACGCCCTCGGCCCCGCCCGCATCTCCACCAAGCACACGCTCGCCCTCACCAACCCGGGCGGCTGCACCACCGCCGACCTCCTCGCCCTGGCCCGCGAAGTCCGCGCCGGCGTCCACGACGCCTTCGGCGTGACCCTCGTCAACGAACCCGTCATGGTCGGCGTCACCCTCTAGGACGGCGCGGCCGCCGGATTCTTTCGGCGCATCCAGCCCGCCGAGGGGCATCGCCGCCCGGCGGAGCGGGAACCATGGGGGCAGGGGTCCTTGCCACCCGCGAGGCGCGTCGCGGAAGGGCCCGGACTGGAGTACGACCGTGGCCCTACCCGCCCCCCTTCCCCCGCCCCGGCGGGCACTCGGCGCCCGGCCCCAGTTGAGCGACGAGGCCGCCGCCCGCATCCGCGAGCTGATCCTGGACGGCCGGCTCCGGCCCGGCGACTACCTGCGGCTGGAACGGCTGGCCGTGCGGTTCGGCATCAGCGTCACACCCGTCCGGGAGGCGCTGAAGTCGCTGCGCAGCGAGGGCTTCGTCGTGCTGGAGCCGCGCCGCGGGTTCGTCGTCGCGCCGCTCTCCGAACGCGACGTCCGCGACCTGTTCTGGGTGCAGGCGGGCATCGCCGCCGAACTGACCGCCCGCGCCGCGCCCCGCATCGGCGCCGCCGCCCTCCGCGAGCTGGACGGCCTCCAGCGCGCGCTGGAACGTGCCATGGCCGCGCGCCGCCCCGACCTGATGGAGGAGTACGACCACCTCTTCCACCGGGAGATCAACCTGGCCGCCGACTCCCCGAAGCTCGCCTGGTCGCTCGCGACGGCCGCCCGGTACGTCCCGCGCGGGCTGTACCGGAGGCTGGACGACTGGCCCGGCCTCGCCGTCCGCGACCACGCGCGGATCCTCGCGGCGCTCCGGGACGGGGACGGGCGGACGGCCGGCGCCGAGATGCGCGGCCACATCGTGCGCACCGGGGAACTGCTGACCGCGCACCTCGAACGCCGCGGCCTGTGGCGCCCGCCGGACCACTAACTTGGACGGCATGAGCCCGAGGATGAGCGCCGCGGAACGCCGCGAGCTCGCGGTGCGGGCCGCGATGGCCGAGTTCGCCCACGGCGGCTACGACGGCACGTCCACCTGGACGATCGCCCGGCGGATCGGCGTCTCCCAGCCCTACATGTTCCGGCTCTTCCCGTCCAAGCACGACCTGTTCCTCGCCGCCGCCGAACGCTGCTTCGACGACATCGAGGACGTCCTGCGGAAGGCCGCCGGCGGGTTGCGCGGCGGCGAGGCGATGGCCGCGATGACCGAGGCGTGCGCCCGCCTGCCGAGCGACGCGCCCACGCTGCCGCGCCTCCAGCTCAAGATCTACGCGATCGCCGTGCGGGACGAGGACGTCCGCAGGCTCGGCGGCGCCCGCTGGGCCCGGCTGTGGCGCGTCGTCAGCGACCTCTCCGGCGAACCGCCCGAGGAGGTCGCCCGGTTCCTCGCCGCCGGCCTGCTCGCGAACGTCCAGGCCGCCTTCGGCGCCCCCACCGGACCCGACCTGCCCCGCGCGGCGGCGCTCTGGGCGGAGAACCTGCGCGGCGCGGAGACCGCCGCCGACCGCCCCGCCGGACCGGACCGCTAGCCGCCGGCTAGCCCGCGAGCCACGCGTCGACCCCCGCCAGGAGGCGCTTGCGGACGTCGTCGGGGGCGGCCGACGCCCTGATCGACTGCCGGGCCAGCTCCGCCAGCTCGGCGTCGGAGAACCCGTGCTCGGTGCGGGCCAGCTCGTACTGGCGGGCCAGCCGCGACCCGAACAGCAGCGGGTCGTCCGCGCCCAGCGCGATCGACGCGCCCGCCTCGAACAGCCGCCGCACCGGGACGTCCGACGCCGTCGCCGCCACCCCGAGGCCCACGTTCGACGCCGGGCACACCTCCAGCGCCACGCCCCGGTCGATGATCGCCTCCAGCAGCCGCGGGTCCTCCACGGCGCGGACGCCGTGCCCGATCCGGTCGGCGCCCAGCGTCTCCAGGCACTCCCGGACGCTCGCCGGGCCGAGCAGCTCGCCGCCGTGCGGGTCCGACAGCAGCCCGCCGCGCTTGGCGATCCGGAACGCGCCCTCGAAGTCGTAGGCGCGGCCGCGCCGCTCGTCGTTGGACAGCCCGAACCCGACCACGCCCCGGCCGGCGTACCGGACGGCGAGGCGCGCGAGCGTCTTGGCGTCCAGCGGATGCCGGGTCCGGTTCGCCGCGATCACCACGCCGATGCCGACGCCGGACGCCTCCGACGCCTCCCGCGCCGCGTCCAGCACCAGCTCCACGGTCGGGGTCAGCCCGCCGAACTTCGACGCGTAGCCGCTCGGATCGACCTGGATCTCCAGCCAGCCCGACCCCTCCGCCGCCTCGTCCTCCGCGGTCTCGTGCAGCAGCCGGCGCAGGTCGCCGGGCGTCTGCAGCACCGAGCGCGCGATGTCGTACAGGCGCTGGAACCGGAACCAGCCCCGCTCGTCGGTCGCGTGCAGCTTGGGCGGCCAGTCCTCGACGAGGGCGTCCGGCAGGTGGACGCCGTGCTCGCCGGCCAGCTCCACCATCGTGGAGTGCCGCATCGACCCGGTGAAGTGCAGATGCAGGTGCGCCTTCGGGAGCAGGGCCACGTCCCGGCGGACGGAGCCGCGCGCGGCTGCGGGCTCGCGGTCGTCCGGCGGGGAGCAGCGCTGGGCCGGACGGGCTGAAACGGTACTGGCCTCCATGACCCAATGCTGCCGGATCGGCGGCCCGGCCGAATCCTCGTACGCGAAGGATCACCACACCGGACTACCTCGCATGACACGCGGTGGCCATCCGCCCCATGGCACCTCGGAAAAAAACTTCGGAACCGCGTGCAACCCCCTCCGGGCACCGTGCGTATACGAGGGGCGCCAGAGAGATACGGGCCATCCCCGCAGACGACCCCCGCAGAGAGGGAACACCATGATCACGCTGAAGGCCGCCTTGATCGCCGCGTCCGCCGTCGGGACCGTCGCCGTCGGCGGCGGCGCGACCTGGGCGATGACCGGCACCCACCACGAGGCGGGCCTCCAGTCGAACGGCGCCAAGGTCCCCGCCGCCGCGCGCCAGGACCCGGCCCCGGCGCCCAAGACGCTCCCGACGTGCCTCCCGGCCAAGGGCGACCTGCCCGGGACCGGCCTGCCCGAGGCGAAGCTGCCGGAGGCGAAGCTCCCCGAGACCGGCGCGAAGAAGCAGGTCGAGGGGCAGCTCAAGCAGAACCCCGTCACCAAGGACCTGCCCGAGACCGGCATCCCCGCCCAGGACCTCCCGAAGGCCGGCCTGCCCAAGACCGGCGTGCCCAAGACCGACGTGCCCGCGAACCTCAAGGGCAAGGTCCCGGCGGACCTGCCGGCCTGCGCGCCGTCCCCGGACCTGAAGAAGAGCGCACCGGCGGCCGCGCCGTCCGCGCGCGTCCCCGCCAAGCCGGGCCTGCCCGCCGTGCCGGAGCTCGACTGCAGCAAGCTGCGGCCCGCGGTCAAGGTCGGCGGCGCGGTCGAGAAGGCCGTCATGCTGCCGAAGGGCCTGCGCTACGCGTCCACCGTCCCCGGCTCCGCCGACCTGCGCAAGCGCGAAGTCTGCGCCGTCGTCCAGAAGTGGACCGGCAAGGCCGGCCGGTGGCTCACCGTCGAAACGCTGAAGACGCCCTCCGGCATGACGCAGAATCAGCTCCGGCAGGCCCTGCGGCTGCCCGAGGGCGGCACCCCGGTGACCGTGGCGGGCGCCGCCGGCTGGCAGGCCCCGAACGGGGGCGGCGTGCTGCTGTTCGACCCGAACGGCTACTCGCTGCTCGTCAACGGCAGCCCCGTCCTCGCCGGCGGGCTGCAGGACGTGGCCACCGCGCTGCGGCAGGCGCGCTGACGGCGCGGGCGGGCGGCTCCGGCGCGGGGGCCGCCCGCCCTCGGCAGCAAACGAACCGGAACCGCACCAGCCGGGACGGAGCACAGTGGGGCGTCGAGACGACGAGTCGTTCGTGGAGTTCGTGGCGGCACGCGGCGATGCCCTGCTGCGCACCGCGTCGCTGATGTGCGGGGCCCGGCAGGACGCCGAGGACATCCTGCAGACCGCGCTGGAGAAGGCCTACCGGCACTGGGGGCGGCTGGAGGCGGGCAGCGACCCGGAACCCTACGTCCGCCGCATCCTGGTCAACCTCGTGATCAGCCGGGCCCGCCGCTGGAAGGTGCTCCGGGAGATCCACATGGCGCGGCTCCCGGAGACGCCGTCCGCGTCGCCGAACCACGCCGTCGAGCTGCGCGGGACGCTCATGGACGAGCTGCGCAGGCTCGGCCCGCGGCAGCGCGCGGTCCTGGTCCTGCGCTTCTGGGAGGACCTCTCGGAGGCGGAGACGGCGCAGGCGCTCGGCTGCTCGGTCGGCACGGTCAAGAGCCAGGCGTCCCGGGGGCTCGCCAGGCTCCGGGAGCGCCTCGACACGAACCTGGCGCCACTGGGGAGATGAGCGATGGACCTGGAGAGCGAACTGCGCAAGGCCATGGCCGAGCGCGTGGCCGGGACGTCCGCGCCGCCGTCGCTCGTCGCCGACGTCAAGCGGCGGCACCGGCGCCGGAAGGCCCGGCTGCACGCCGCCGCGGGCGCGGCCGCCGCATCCGTCGCCGCGCTCGCCCTCGTGCCCGCCTACCAGTCGTTCCGGGCCACACCGGTCGGGAACTCCGCGACGGCGCGCCCCACCGCGTCCGTCCCGGCGTCCCGGCCGCCGGAGCGACCTCCCGCCGCGGGCCTCCCCGCGTCCCCGCCGTCCAAGGGGAGGCCCGGGGCGGGAGCCCCCTCGGAGCCGGCGGCGCACCCGTCGTCCGGCGCCGGGACGGAACCGAGCGGCCCCGGCGCGGCCGGCGCCGCCGGCGCGCTGCCGGACTGGATCACCTACATCCCGGGCGGCCTCACCGCCACCGGTCCGTGCCGCGTGGCCCGCGACCCCGGACGCGAGACGACGACGTGCGCCTGGCGCGGCGACACCGGATGGGTGGAGATCGCCCTGGTCAAGGGCGGCGGGCTGACCGGCCCGCGCGATCTCATGCGGACACCGGGCGTTCCCGGCCACACTTCCGTGCGGGGGATCCCCGCGCTGACCGGCGACCGGCCGGACTCGGCGCGCCAGATCTCGTGGCTGGCGCGGCCCGGGGTCGGCGTCACCGTGACCGCGAAGGGATCGGCCAAGGACCGGATCATGCGCATCGCCGAAGGAGTGCGCCCCTGAGACCCCGCCCCGGCGGGACGTTCCACGGCGGAAGAGGGGCCGCTGCGGACCGTCCCTCCGGGGCACTCCGGGACGGGGCCGGGCATGCCCCGTCCATAGAGAACCGGCCCCGGGCAGTGTGCGGCCCGGGGCCGGTTCTCATGCGCGTTTCATGCGCGCGGACGTTCCAGCGCGCGGACGGTCAGCTCGCCTCGGACAGCAGCTTCGCGACCCGCGAGACGCCCTCGGCGAGGTCGTCGTCGCCCAGCGCGTACGACATGCGGAAGTAGCCGGGCGTGCCGAACGCCTCACCCGGCACCAGCGCGACCTCCGCCTCGTCCAGGATCAGCGACGCCAGCTCCACCGACGTCTCCGGGCGCTTGCCGCGCAGCTCCTTGCCCAGCAGCGCCTTCACCGACGGGTAGGCGTAGAACGCGCCCTCCGGCTCGGGGCACACGACCCCGGGGATCTCGTTCAGCATCTTCACGATCGTCCGGCGGCGCCGGTCGAACGCCTTGCGCATCTCCGCCACCGCCGACAGGTCGCCGGACACCGCGGCGAGCGCGGCGGCCTGCGACACGTTCGCCACGTTGGACGTCGCGTGCGACTGGAGGTTCTGCGCGGCCTTCACCACGTCCGCCGGGCCGATCAGCCAGCCCACCCGCCAGCCCGTCATCGCGTACGTCTTCGCGACGCCGTTCAGGACGAGCGTCCGGTCGGCCAGCTCGGGCACCACGACCGGCATCGAGTGGAACTCGGCGTCCCCGTACACGAGGTGCTCGTAGATCTCGTCGGTGACGACCCAGAGGCCGTGCTCGTCGGCCCAGCGCCCGATGGCCTCGATCTCGTCGCGCGAGTACACGGCGCCGGTCGGGTTGGACGGCGACACGAACAGCAGCACCTTCGTCCGGCCGGTGCGGGCCGCCTCCAGCTGCTCGACGCTCACCTTGTAGCCGGTGGTCTCGTCGGCGACGACGTCGACGGGGACGCCGCCCGCCAGCTTGATCGACTCGGGGTAGGTCGTCCAGTACGGGGTCGGGACGAGCACCTCGTCGCCCGGGTCGAGCAGCGCCGCGAACGCCTCGTACACCGCCTGCTTGCCCCCGTTGGTCACCAGGACCTGGTTCGCCTCCACCGAGTAGCCCGAGTCGCGCCGGGTCTTCTCCGCGATGGCGGCGCGCAGCTCCGGCAGCCCGCCCGCCGGCGTGTACTTGTGGAAACGCGGCACCCTGCAGGCGGCGACCGCCGCCTCGACGATGTAGTCCGGAGTCGGGAAGTCGGGCTCGCCCGCGCCGAACCCGATGACCGGGCGGCCCGCCGCCTTCAGCGCCTTGGCCTTGGCGTCGACGGCCAGCGTGGCGGACTCGGATATCGCGGCGATGCGCTTGGAGATGCGAGGACGGTCAGTGCTCATGCCCCCATCGTTCCAGATCACCGTTCACGACCCGAGCGATATAACCGCGGCCGAGCGGAGCCCGTCCAGGTAGACGGGGTGGGCGGGGGCCGCAGGACGGCCCGCCGGATCGGCTTCGCCGCCGCACCGTGGACGATCCGTGGGTATCGGTTCGACGCGGGGCCGTCGGCCACGTAGACTCACCCTCCAAGTGACGCGTCACCGGTATACGAGCCTGTCCGCACGCGGGCATGCAGCGCGAGGCCGTAAGCTGGGACCCGGCACCGTCCCGGCCCCGTGGCCGGGTGTTCTCCTTAGCCGGAGAATGAAGGGCAGTGGCTCAATTGGTAGAGCTCCGGTCTCCAAAACCGGCGGTTGGGGGTTCGAGTCCCTCCTGCCCTGCGAGGTGCGGTGCGCGCACCCGTGCCGGTCGCGTCACGGCGGGCGCCGCGGCGGGCCGCGGCACGGGCCGCGCGGCAACCACGTGGTGGTTGGATCACGACCTATGAGGTGAACGGCGGCAAATGGCGACTGAGACTCGCGACGAGCCCGAGGCCAAGGATGAAGGCAAGGGCAAGGGCAGGAAGAAGTCCCCGTCCAGGCGGACCTCGCCCGTGCTGTTCGTGCGCCAGGTCATCGCCGAGCTGCGCAAGGTCATCTGGCCCACGCGCCGCGAACTGATCACCTACACGACCGCCGCGCTGGTATTCGTGCTGATCATGGTCGGGATCGTCTCCGGCTTCGACTACGGGCTGCAGAAGGGCGTCTACGCCATCTTCGGCTGACGCCGCGGCCGCCGGGCCGGCGGCCCGCCGCACCCTTGCAAGTCCATCACCGCAGACCGAGAGAAAGAGTCACCGTGTCCGAGCCCTCACAGCCCTACGACGAGGCCGTTGAAGAGGCCCAGTCCGCTGCGGCTGCTGCGGCCGACCAGGCGGCCGAGCCCGCCGACGAGACGGCCGAGGCGGTCGTCTCCGCCGGCGACGCCGAGCCGGCGGACACGAAGCTGGAGGGCGAGGGCGTCCCGGGCGACGCCGCCGAGGGCGCCGCCGACCTGGCCGAGGCCGTCGAAGGCGAGGACGAGGAGGAGGCCGAGCCCGAGCAGCCGGCCGACCCGTACGCCGACTTCAAGATGCAGCTCCGCCTCCAGCCGGGCGACTGGTACGTCGTGCACTCCTACGCGGGCTACGAGAACCGGGTCAAGACCAACATCGAGACCCGCACCCAGACCCTCAACATGGAGGACTACATCTTCCAGATCGAGGTCCCGCAGCACGAGGTGACCGAGATCAAGCAGGGCAAGCGGCAGAAGGTCAACGAGAAGGTCCTGCCGGGCTACATCCTCGTCCGGATGGAGCTGACCGACGAGTCCTGGGCCGCCGTCCGCAACACCCCGGGCGTCACCGGGTTCGTGGGCCTGCTGAACAAGCCGTCCCCGCTGAGCCTGGACGAGGTCGCCAACCTGCTGGCGCCCGAGCCCGAGGAGGGCGCCGCCAAGACCGCCAAGACGGAGGCGAAGGCCCCGGCCGCGGTCGACTTCGAGGTCGGCGAGTCCGTCACCGTCATGGACGGCCCGTTCGCCACCCTCCCCGCGACCGTCAACGAGATCAACGCCGAGCAGCAGAAGCTGAAGGTCCTGGTGTCGATCTTCGGGAGGGAGACCCCGGTCGAGCTGAGCTTCAACCAGGTCTCCAAGATCTGACCGAGCCGCTCCTGACAGGCCGTATCCTGGACGGGTTGTCCCTGCGGACGCGGGGATGGTCCAGTGCTCGCCTCGATCTTCGGGTGCGGGGCACTGGTGGGCCCCGCGCATGGGGGATGGTCCAAGCCGTCGCGCTCGTCAAGGTGCGGCTGCAGCGCTCCCCGCGCACGCGGGGTCGAGGCAACAAGGGTCCCAACACGGCGGTTATGTTCCGCCCGCCGTGTTGCCCGGACGTCCGGGAGTCGGGACCGCAGTGAAACGGAACACCGAGGGAGAGGCATGCCTCCCAAGAAGAAGATCGCGGCCTTGGTGAAGGTCCAGCTGCAGGCCGGGCAGGCGACGCCTGCGCCGCCCGTCGGTACGGCGCTCGGCCCGCACGGCGTCAACATCATGGACTTCTGCAAGCAGTACAACGCTGCCACGGAGTCCCAGCGCGGCAACGTCATCCCCGTAGAGATCACCATCTACGAGGACCGGTCGTTCAGCTTCATCACGAAGACCCCGCCGGCCGCGCAGCTGATCCTGAAGGCCGCGGGCGTGGAGAAGGGCAGCGGCGAGCCGCACAAGAACAAGGTCGGCTCGGTGACCCGCGACCAGATCCGCGAGATCGCCACGACCAAGATGCCCGACCTGAACGCCAAGGACCTGGACGCCGCCGAGAAGATCGTCGCCGGCACCGCGCGTTCGATGGGCATCGACGTCAAGTAGCACCCACCTGTGGGAGGGCCGGCGCTGGCCCGCACCACGAGTTCCTGGAGGAACGCACATGAAGCGCAGCAAGGGCTACCGCGCCGCGGCGGAGAAGATCGACCGCGATCGGCTGTACAGCCCGGCCGAGGCCGTGAAGCTCGCCAAGGAGACCGCGGTCACCAAGTTCGACGCGACCGTCGAGGTCGCGCTGCGGCTCGGCGTCGACCCGCGCAAGGCCGACCAGATGGTGCGCGGCACCGTCAACCTGCCGCACGGCACCGGCAAGACCGCCCGCGTGCTGGTCTTCGCCGTCGGCGCCAAGGCGCAGGAGGCGGAGGCCGCGGGCGCCGACCTGGTCGGCTCGGACGACCTGATCGAGCGGATCCAGGGCGGCTTCCTGGACTTCGACGCGGTCGTCGCCACGCCGGACCAGATGGGCAAGGTCGGGCGGCTCGGCCGGATCCTCGGCCCGCGCGGCCTGATGCCGAACCCGAAGACCGGCACGGTCACCATGGACGTGGCCAAGGCCGTGACCGACATCAAGGGCGGCAAGATCGAGTTCCGCGTCGACCGGCACGCGAACCTGCACTTCATCATCGGCAAGGCGTCCTTCGACGAGCGCCAGCTGGTGGAGAACTACGCGGCGGCGATCGACGAGATCCAGCGGCTCAAGCCGTCCGCCGCGAAGGGCCGGTACGTGAAGAAGGCGTCCCTGACGACCTCGATGGGCCCGAGCATCCCGGTGGACCCGAACGCGGTCCGCAACCTGACGGCGGAGCTCGAAACCGCCTGATCGCCTCACCGGAAGGGCGTCCCCGCGGCGGCGGGGGCGCCCTTCCGCCTTCCCGCCCGGCCGCTCCGTCCCACCCGGCGGTACCGGCGGCCCCGGCCCGCCGGGCCGGCGGTACATTCGCCCGCGTGGCGAGGAGGGCGATGCGACGGCTTCATGACGTGCTCGACGCCGCGGCGGCGGACGCGCCCGGCGCCCCGGCCCTGTCGGTGGACGGCACGACGTGGACGTTCGGGGAACTGCGCGGCAGGGCGGACGCGCTGAGCGCCTTCCTCTCGGCGCGCTGCCCGCGCGGCGCGCGGGTCGCGCTGCTGGCGCACAACCGCCCGGAGTACGTGGCCGCCTACTACGGGGTTCCGCGCGGCGGCCGGATCCTGGTGCCGCTCAACCAGCGGCTGCATCCCCGGGAATGGGCGGACCAGATCGCCCGCAGCGGCGCCGAGCTCGTCCTCGGAGAGCCGGACCTCCTCGCCCGCCTCGCCGCCGAGGGCGGCCTGCCGCCGGACCGCCCGTCCCTGACCGGCATCACCGACCTGCCCTGGGACGGCCCGGCGCCGGAGTCGGAGTCGGACCCGTCCGACGTCGCATGGCTGCTGTTCACCAGCGGCACGACGGGCCGCCCCAAGGGGGTGCGGCTCACGCACGGGAACCTGCTCGCGGGCCTCGACGCCTCCGCGCACGGCCGCCCGGTGCGGGCGACCGACGTGTTCTGCACGCCGTTCCCGCTCTGCCATGTGGCGGGCTACCAGGTCATGCTGCACCACCTGTTCCGCCGCCACGCCGTCGTGCTGCGCAGGTTCACCCCGTCCGCCCTGGTCGCGGCGGCGCGCAGGCACGGGGTGACGGGCCTGTCGCTGGCGCCGACGATGCTGGAGGACCTCCTCGCGCTTGACCCGGCGGAGCTGGACGTCCTGCGCGGCACCCTCCGCGTGGTCTACTACGGCTCGGCCCCGATGCCGGTCCCGCTGCTGCGCCGCGCCGCCGAGACGCTCGGCTGCGACTTCAACCAGGGCTTCGGCATGACAGAGCTGTCCGGCAACGCGACCTTCCTCTCCCCGGACGACCACCGCGCCGCCCTCACGACGCGGCCCGGGCTGGCGGCTTCGGCGGGACGCCCCGCCGGAGGCGTCGAGATCGCGATCCTGGACGAGGAGGGGGCGCTCCTCCCGCCCGGCGCGCTGGGCGAGGTCGGCGTCCGCGGCCCGCAGGTCACGACCGGCTACTGGGACGATCCGGCCGCGACGGCCGGCGCGTTCGCCGGCGGCTGGTTCCGCACCGGCGACGCCGGCCGCGTCGACGAGGACGGCTATCTCTACCTGGTCGACCGCCTCAAGGACGTGATCATCACCGGCGGCGAGAACGTCTCCTCGCGCGAGGTGGAGGACGTCCTGCGCACGGTCCCCGGCGTCGCCGAGGTCGCCGTCGTCGGCCTGCCCGACCCGCGCTGGGGCCAGACGGTCTGCGCCGTGGTCGTCCCCGACGGCGCCCGCCCGGCCGAGCGGGACCTGATCGCCGCGTGCCGCGCCCGCCTCGCCGGCTTCAAGACGCCCCGCCGCATCGAGTACGCCGACGCGCTGCCGCGCACCGGCACTGGCAAGATCCAGAAGTCCGCCCTCCGCGCCCGCCTGCGTGCCGGGCGACCGGGCTAGCACGGAACGCGGCGGATACAAACATCGCAGTCCGGATCTGGACAATCCGTTCCCTGGTTGCTTTGTTACCTGCGGGGAACTTGGTGTTGAATTGTCCTCGTGAAGCGTCGTACCGACCGGGCCATCGCCATCTCCGCCGTGGCGGCGGTGGCCGTCGTGCCCACGGCGATCCTGATGGTCGTCAAGGTCGGCGGTGACTCCGCCAAGGACGCGGGGGACATGCCCCCGGCCGCCGCCATGGCCCAGCAGGACGGGGCCAACCCGAACGGCTCGACGGCCGGCACCGTCACGCCGGGCGCGCCCGCCGCGCCGGGCGGCCCCGCGGGCGCCACTCCCGGACCCGGCGCACCGGGCGCCGGCACCGGCGGCGCGCACGGCCTGCCCACCGCACCGCCCCAGCCCGGCCCAAGCCTGCACTCCTTCACCCGCAAGACGGACATGAAGGTCACGATCGGGGCGAACGGCGACTACCAGCACGCCGTGGAGACGGCCTCGTTCACCCTGTGGCCGAAGTTCGCGATGAGCGCCACCGGCGTCACGACGACGGTGCAGAACGGCGAGGAGAGCAAGGTCACCCAGAAGGTGATCGTCAGCGGCACCACCCTGAAGGGCTTCGACGGGGAGAAGTGGACGCAGTCCACGCTCACCGCGGCCCAGCTGGGCAAGCTGCAGAACGACTCCGACCCCCGGCAGTTCACGTTCATGATCGGGACGCTGCCCGGGATGACCGCGAGCGAGCCGGACGCGTCCGGCAAGACCCACTTCTCGGCGCAGGCGCTGATGGGCAGCGTCTACGCGCTGCTCCCGCAGGACGCGGCGACCCGCTTCCGCACCTGGATCCCCGACTCCACCGGCTGCGGGCTCGACCTGTGGGCCGACAGCAAGGCCCGCCCCACCTCGATCCAGCTGAACGCGCAGGCCCCCGGCGCCGTGTTCGACGGCTCGATGACCTTCGCCTCCTACCGCTGAGCCGGCCCCCGCGCGCCGCCGTCCGGCAGTGCGCGGGCTACGCCGATGGTCGTACCGGCCGGGCGCCCATTCGTACCACCGGGGGATGCCCCTGATGTTGGCGCCCCGGAACACTGGGAACACCAGAAGGGCGACAAGGGAGGCTCAACCCTCATGAACCGACGACTCGTGGTGGCGGCCGGCGGCACCGCCGTGGGTGCCGCGCTCGTCCTGTCCGGATGCAACGGGGACGGGTCGGCGAACACGGAGAACATGAAGCTCAGCGCCGCGCAGGCGCTGGCCAAGACGTCCCAGAAGGCGGAGAAGGCCGACACGTTCAAGGCCGACCTCACCGTCGCGGGCACCGGCGGGGACGGCGCCGGCAAGATCCACGCCGACGGCCAGTTCCAGCTGCGCCCGTCGCTGAAGTTCAGCGCGAAGCTGGACGAGTTCAGCCGGAACGGGCAGAGCGTGCCGGGCGCCAAGGGCCAGGCCGTCTTCACCGACAACGTCCTCTACGCGAAGGTCCCGCAGCTCGCCCAGTTCGTCAGCAACGGCAAGCCGTGGGTGCGGATCGACGTGAACCGGGTCGCGCAGCGCACCGGGTTCGACGTCCAGGGCCTGGTCGGCCAGGTGCAGAAGGTGGACCCGGCCGAGCAGACGAAGATGTTCACCGGCTCCAAGGACGCCCGCCGGGTCGGCGCCGAGAAGGTCGACGGCGTGCAGACGGTCCACTACACCGGCACGGTCACCGTGCAGGACGCGCTGAACCGCCTCGACCCCGAGGCGCGCGCCAAGGTGAGCAAGTGGCTGCCGAAGGACCGCGGCAACGCCAAGATCAACTTCGACCTGTGGGCGGACGGCGACAACCTGCCCCGCAAGATCGTCTCGAAGACGAACGGGACGCAGGGCGAGAGCGGCTCGGTGACCGTGCTCTACAGCCACTACGGCGAGTCGTTCACCGTGAACCCGCCGCCGTCCGACCAGGTGGGCCAGTTGACCCTCGGCGCGCTCCTCGGCGGCGGCTGAGCGCGGCGCGCCGGCCGGAGCGGTGGAACCGAGTGGGGCGGCGCCGCGTCTGATCGGTCGTCCGGCCCGTGCGTGTCCGGCCCGCGCGCCCGGGCGACCAGACGCAAGAAGGAGAACCCCCACGATGATCCGCCGTTTCGCCGCCGGTACGGCGCTGGCCACCGGCCTCGCCCTGTCCCTGACCGGCTGCCTCGGAGACGCCGGCAAGAAGGTGGACGAGGCCGGCAAGAACATCAAGATGACGGCCGCGCAGGTGCTCGGCAAGGCCGCGGAGAAGACCGGCCAGATCGACTCGTTCAAGGCCGATCTGGCGATGCGGACCTCCGGCGCGGCCGGCGGCGACATGACGATGAACGGCACCATGCAGTACCGGACGAAGCCCGACGTCGCCTACAGCATGAACTTCACCGACATGACCATCGGGGGCAAGTCGGTGGGCGCCATGGAGCAGCGCCTGGTGGGCGGCAACATGTACATGAAGATGCCGGTGCTGTCGCAGCTGCCGGGCGGCGGGTCGCGCAAGCCCTGGATCAAGATCTCGCTGGACGAGCTCAGCCGGAAGTCCGGCATGAACATCGACGAGATGCTGCAGCAGTCCCGCCAGATGGACCCGGTGCAGAACACCAAGATGCTGACCGCGTCCAAGGACGCGCGCGAGGTCGGCGAGGAGACGATCGACGGCGTCAAGACGACGCACTACACCGGCACCTACCGGATGGAGGACGCGATCGCCAAGCTGCCTCCGAAGCAGCAGGAGGCGTACCGCAAGACGCTCGGCCAGATGGGCTTGGACAACATGCACTTCGACCTCTGGGTGGACGGGCAGCAGCTGCCCCGCAAGATGACGATGAACACCCCCCAGGGCGCCGAGGGCGACCTGACCGTGACGACGAAGTACCGCGACTTCGGCAAGCCGGTGCAGATCGTGGCCCCGCCGGCGAGCCAGGTCGCCGACTTCGGCGAGCTGATGAGCGGGCTCGGCTCCGGGGTGCCGCGCACCTGACCCGGGCACCGGCCGGACGATGGAGGGGCCGCGCACCCGCGAGGTGCGCGGCCCCTCCGCCGTTCCGCCGATTTGGTAAGTGCGATCGCGAGCACGTACTCTGTTCGATGCCGAAGACCGCCGGTCGTCGCCTCTGCGAGGCGACCGAAGGACCCGACTCCGTTCGGGCGGCCTGCGTAGGCGAGACGAGAGCTTCCGCATGGCCTCCGTGCCGTGCCTGGACGCCCCGTGCGCCTGCGCCGGGGCGTTTTTTGGTGGATCGGCGCCCCTCTCCCGCATCGCGCGGACGGGCGCGGATCGGACCACCCAGGTAATCGGAAGGAGGGCTATGGCCAAGCCCCACAAGGACGCGGCGATCGCCGAGCTCAAGAACGAGTTCGAGAGCTCCAGCGGCGCCGTGCTGACCGAGTACCGCGGGCTCAGCGTCGCGCAGGTCAAGGAGCTGCGCGACAACCTCGGCGAGAACGCGCGGTTCCGCGTGGTGAAGAACACGCTGACCAAGCGCGCCGCGAACGAGGCCGGCGTCGACGAGCGGTTCCGTGACCTGCTCGTAGGCCCGTCGGCCATCGCGTTCGTGCGCGGCGACGTGGTCGAGGCCGCCAAGGGCCTGCGCGACTTCGCCAAGGCGAACCCGATGCTGGTGATCAAGGGCGGATTCATCGACGGTCAGGCGATGGACGCCGCCGAGATCACCAAGCTGGCGGACCTCGAGTCGCGCGAGGTCCTGCTCGCCAAGCTGGCCGGTGCGATGAAGGGCTCGATGGCGAACGCCGCCGCGCTGTTCAACGCCCTGCCGACGCAGGCGGCCCAGCTCGCCGAGGCGCTGCGCGCCAAGCGCGAGTCCGGCGGCGAGGCCGCCGACGCGCCCGCCGCCGAGTAGGCACACCCGCGGTTCCCGTACACCCGAGATTTCAAGCCATAGCGGAGGAAACATCATGGCGAAGCTCAGCACCGACGAGCTGCTCGACGCTTTCAAGGAGATGACCCTTCTCGAGCTCTCCGAGTTCGTGAAGCAGTTCGAAGAGGTCTTCGACGTCAAGGCCGCCGCGCCCGTCGCGGCCGTGGCCGCCGCGCCGGGCGCCCCCGCGGCCGGCGGCGGCGAGGAGGCCGCCGCGCAGGACGAGTTCGACGTCATCCTCGAGGGTGCCGGCGACAAGAAGATCCAGGTCATCAAGGAGGTCCGCGCGCTGACGAGCCTCGGCCTCAAGGAGGCCAAGGACCTGGTCGACAGCGCGCCGAAGCCGCTGCTGGAGAAGGTCAACAAGGAGACCGCCGACAAGGCCAAGGAGGCCCTGGAGAAGGCCGGCGCCTCGGTCACCGTCAAGTAGGACGCTCCAGAGCTCCGGAGCCCGCGGCTCCACCGCTCTCCAAGGAGGCGGTCATCCCTTCGGGGGTGGCCGCCTCCTTCGCGTCCGCGCCGGAGTGCTCAAGCCCGCTCAGCCGGCGGCCGGTTTCCTGTGCGGGAGTGATAAAGGTCCGCGGAAAAGCGTGTGCCGCGGCGGGTTGTGTGGTCATCGGCGGGCGGCGTACCGTCCCGTTCTGACGCTGTGGTCACACTGGGCGGCTCCCGTCCCCGCCGCCCGGCCCGCCGGACGGCGGCCGGACCCGGTCTTGAGGCGCTGGTTCTTGGACCACTAGTCTCATAGGTGTCGTAAGTAACGATTGTCTTACGACGTCGCATTTAGCCGCTGATCTGGATCGGAACCCCTTCCATTTGGACGGCGGGCCGCTACGGTAGTGAAACCCGGCGCGGCTACCGGACGGTAGCAACACGGCGGACACGCCGTGTGACGACAGCAAGAGCCTGAGTGCTACTCGCTCATTGGTTCGGGATTCCCCCGGCCTGGACGAAAGGTGACGAGTGGGCGTCGAGATCAGAGTCGAGGGCCTGACGAAGTCCTTCGGCCGCCAGGTGATCTGGCAGGACGTGTCGCTGACCATTCCCGCAGGTGAGATCTCCGTTCTTCTGGGCCCGTCCGGTACCGGCAAGTCGGTCTTCCTGAAGTCGCTCGTCGGGCTGCTCAAGCCCGACCGGGGGCACATCTGGATCGGCGACAGGGACCTCCCCTACCTCCCCGAGTCGCAGCTCTACGAGACCCGCAAGCTGTTCGGCGTCCTGTTCCAGGACGGCGCGCTCTTCGGCTCGATGAACCTGTTCGACAACATCGCCTTCCCGCTGCGCGAGCACACCAAGAAGTCCGAGTCCGAGATCAAGCGCATCGTGCTCGAGAAGATGGAGATGGTCGGTCTCCTCGGCGCCGAGCACAAGCTCCCCGGTGAGATCTCCGGCGGTATGAAGAAGCGCGCCGGCCTCGCCCGCGCGCTCGTGCTGGACCCCGAGATCCTCCTGGTGGACGAGCCGGACTCCGGCCTCGACCCGGTCCGCACCGCGTTCCTCAACCAGGTGTTCATCGACCTGAACGCGCAGATCGGCGCGACGTTCCTCATCGTCACCCACGACATCAACACGGCGCGGACCGTCCCGGACAACATCGGCCTGCTGTACCAGCGCAACCTCGCCATGTTCGGGCCCCGGGAGATGCTGCTGTCCAGCGAGGAGCCGGTCGTCCGGCAGTTCCTCAACGCCAGCAAGGTCGGCCCGATCGGCATGTCGGAGGAGAAGGACGCCTCCGAGCTGGAGGCCGAGGCGAAGATGGGCCTGGACGCCGGCAAGCTGCCGCCGATCCCGCCGCAGCAGATGCCGAGCAACGGGATGATCCGGGCCGGCATGCACGCGCCCGGCGCGTGGTGCGCCGCGCACGGCGTCACCCCGCCGCCCGGCTCGTTCATCGACGACCTCGGCCGCAACTGGGTGGAGGAGTGGCCGCGGTACGTGGCGTCCATGACGCCGGTCGGCGCTCCCCCGCAGGGCGGCCCCGGCGGACCGCCGCCCGGCCCGCCCCCCGGCGGCTCCGGCGGCCAGTTCCCCGGCAACCCGCCGCCCGGCCGGCACGCGGGCGGTGCGAAGTACTGATGTCCACTCCTCAGGAATCCGGCATCGGCGCGGGCCGGCGAGAGGGGAAGGGCGGCGGCTCGGCGGCGACGTTCCGCAAGGTCGGGGACGGCGCGGCGAACGTGCTCGTCAAGGAGCCCGGACGGTTCTTCGCCCTGTGCCTCGACACCGCCCGCGCGACGTTCCAGTGGCCGTTCCAGTGGCGCGAGTTCGTCCAGCAGGCCTGGTTCATCGTCAGCGTCACCGTCGTCCCCACCATGCTGGTCGCCATCCCGTTCGGCGGCGTGCTGTCGCTGCAGGTCGGCGGGCTGATCCGGCAGCTCGGCGCGCAGTCCTTCACCGGCGCGACCGCGGTCGTCGCGATCGTCCGGGAGGCCAGCCCGCTGGTCACCTCGCTGCTGGTCGCCGGCGCCGCCGGGTCGGCGATGTGCGCCGACATCGGCTCCCGGAAGATCCGCGAGGAGATCGACGCGATGGAGGTGCTGGGCATCAACCCCCTGCACCGCCTGGTGGTCCCGCGGATGTTCGCCTGCGCGTTCGTCGCGCTGTTCCTCAACGGCCTGGTGTCGGTGGTCGGCCTCATGGGCGGCTACTTCTTCAACGTCATGCTGCAGGGCGGCACGCCCGGCGCGTACCTGGCGTCGTTCAACGCGATCGCGCAGCTGCCCGACCTGCTGCAGGCCGAGTTCAAGGCGTTCGTGTTCGGCATCACCGCCGGCCTCGTCGCCGCGTACAAGGGGCTGAACGCCAAGGGCGGGCCGAAGGGCGTCGGCGACGCGGTCAACCAGACCGTCGTCATCACCTTCATGCTGCTGTTCCTGGAGAACTTCTTGATCTCCACGCTGTACTTCCAGTTCGTCCCTTCGAAGGGGATGTGATGGCTACCCCCGGCAAGACGGGCAAAGCGGTCTCCCGCGCGGTGAGCGCCCCGCTGGAGCGCCTGGACGACTTCGGCCACCAGATGTCGTTCTACGCCCGCGCGTTCGCGTGGGTGTTCCGGGTGCTGCACCGGTACCGCACCGAGGTGCTGCGGCTGCTGGCCGAGGTGAGCCTCGGCACCGGCGGCCTCGCGGTGATCGGCGGCTCGGTGGTGATCGTCGGCTTCATGACGTTCTTCACCGGCAGCCAGGTCGGCCTGCAGGGCTACGAGTCGCTGAACCAGATCGGCACCGCCGCGTTCACCGGGTTCGTCGCGTCCTACTTCAACACGCGCGAGATCGCGCCGCTGGTGTCGGCGCTGGCGCTGTCGGCGACGGTCGGCTGCGGCTTCACCGCGCAGCTCGGCGCGATGCGGATCTCCGACGAGATCGACGCGCTGGAGGTCATGGCCGTCCCGTCGATGCCGTTCCTCGTCACGACCCGGATGCTGGCGGGCCTGATCGCGGTCATCCCGCTGTACATCGTCGGCCTGCTCGCCTCCTACGGCGCGACGCGGGTGATCGTGACGATGTTCTACGGCCAGTCGACCGGCACCTACGACCACTATTTCCATTTGTTCCTACCGCCGATCGACATCTTGTGGTCCTTCGGCAAAGTGATCATCTTCGCGGTGCTGGTGATGCTGATCCACTGCTACTACGGCTACCACGCGAGCGGCGGCCCGGCGGGCGTCGGCGTCGCGGTGGGGCGCGCGGTGCGCACCAGCATCGTCGTGATCAACGTGGCGGACCTGCTGCTCGGCATGGCCATCTGGGGCACCACGACGACCGTGCGGATCGCGGGGTGACGGCCGTGAGCGCAGCGAACCGGGGGGCGCCCGGGGCCGTCCCGGCACAGGGGGTGCGCCGATGAGCGAGCGCGTTCGTTACCGGCTGCTCGGCATCGGGATGGTCCTGGTGATCGTCCTGCTGCTCGCGCTGACCGTGGCGCTGTACAACAAGGCGTTCAAGCCCGTGACCGAGGTGACGGTGAAGACCGAGCGGGCCGGGCTGCAGCTGCTGCCGCACTCGGACGTGAAGGTCCGCGGGCTGATCGTCGGCGAGGTGCGCGGCGCCGACGCCACCTCCGACGGGGCGACGCTGCACCTCGCGCTCGACCCGGGCAAGGCGAAGCTGATCCCCCGGAACGTGCAGGCGCGGCTGCTGCCGAAGACGCTGTTCGGCGAGAAGTACGTGGACCTGCAGATCCCCGCCCAGCCGGCCCCGCTCGGGCTGCGCGAGGGCCAGGTCATCCAGCAGGACCGCTCGCAGGCCGCGGTCGAGATCGACAAGGTGCTGAACGACCTGCTGCCGCTGCTGCAGGCGGTCAAGCCCGCCGAGCTGAACGCGACGCTGAACGCCCTCGCCACCGCGCTGCAGGGCCGCGGCGACCAGATCGGCCGGAACCTGGAGCAGGCGGACGACCTGCTGCGCAAGATCAACCCGCAGCTCGGCACGCTGGTGCACGACCTGCACGGCCTGGCCGACGTGTCCGACATCTACGCCGCGGCCGCGCCCGACCTGCTGCAGACGCTCCGCAACCTCAACGTGACCAGCCGCACGATCACCGACAAGCGCGGCACGATCGAGCAGCTGATCCCCGCGACGACCGCGCTGGCGCAGGACGGCGACGTGTTCATGCGGCACAACGGGCCGAAGATCATCGGCGTGAACATCGCGAACCGGGACGTCGCGAGCCTGGTGGCGCGGTACTCGCCGTCCCTCCCGTGCGTGTTCGCCGGGCTGATGAAGCTGAAGCCGGAGGCCGAGCGGGTGGCCGGCGGCGGCGGCTCCAAGACCTTCAACCTGACGGTCGAGATCGTCAAGCCGCGGCCGGGCTTCAAGTACCCGCTGGACCTGCCGGAGGCCAAGGACCACCGCAACCCGCGCTGCTACGGCCTGCCGAACCCGAAGGTGCCGTCCCCCGACTACCTGGCGCTCGACGGCACGCAGGACGACCTCTGGTGGAAGAACCCCGACGACCCCAACGGCAACGGCGGCAGCCGCGGCCGGGCGCTGTCGAACGTGTTCGTCGACACCGGGTCGCTGACCCCCGAGCAGCAGATCAAGAGCGTGCTCGGGCCGCTGACCCGGACCAACGCCGATGACCTCTCCGACGTGTCGGCGCTGATGTTCGGGCCGCTGCTGCAGGACGGATCGGTGGTGACGATCAAGTGAGGACGACGAGTGCGGCGATCAAGCTGGGCATCTTCGTGGTCGTCACCACGGTGGCCACCGGCATCCTCGCGATGACGATCGCCAACGTCCGGTTCCGGGAGACCCGCGAGTACAAGGCGATCTTCACGGACGTGACCGGGCTGCTGGACAACGACGACGTCCGCGTCGCCGGCGTCCGCATCGGCCAGATCGAGGACATCAAGCTCTACAAGGGCGACAAGGCCGAGGTGACGTTCAGCGTCGAGAAGGACGGCCCGTTCAAGGCGGGGCTGCCGGCGTCGACGCAGGCGCAGATCCGCTACCGGAACCTGATGGGGCAGCGGTACCTCGCGCTGACCGACGGCGCAGGGCAGGCCAACGACTACCTGAAGCCCGGCGGGACGATCCCGGTCTCGCAGACCAAGCCGGCGCTGGACCTGACGACGCTGTTCAACGGCTTCCGGCCGCTGTTCCGCGCGCTGGAGCCGAAGGACGTCAACACGCTGGCCATGCAGATCATCCAGGTGCTGCAGGGCGAGGGCGGGACGATCAACAGCCTGCTCGCGCACGTCGCGTCGCTGACCAACACGCTCGCCGACCGGGACCGCGTCATCGGCCAGGTGATCGACAACCTGAACACCGTGCTCGGCACCATCGACGAGCGGCACCAGCAGGTCGACCAGCTGGTGCGGGACCTGCGCGCCTTCATCAGCGGCGTCTCCGGCGACCGCAAGGCGATCTTCGACTCGGTCGCCGCGATCAACGAACTGACCGGCACGACGCAGGACCTGCTCTCCGACGCGCGGCCCGGCATCAGGGACGACATCGCGGGGCTGCGCAAGCTCGCCGGGACGTTCGACGCCAACGGCGCCGTGATCGACAAGGGGCTGAAGCGGTCGCCGAAGCGGCTGGAGGGGCTGGTGAACATCTCCTCCTACGGCTCCTGGTTCAACATGTACATCTGCGGCCTCGACGCGCGGGTGCGGCTGCCGGGCGGACCGGTCTACCAGACCCCGGCGATCGTGAACGAGAACGCGAGGTGCAAGTAGATGAGGATCCCGTTCCGGGAACGCAACCCGGTCCCCATCGGGCTCTCCGCGTTCGCGATCATCGCCGTCCTGGTGGTCCTGGCGATGAACCTGGAGAACATCCCGTTCATCTCCGGCGGCAGGACCCACACCGCCGCGTTCAAGGAGGCGGCCGGGCTGAAGGCCGACGAGGAGGTCCGCATCGCGGGCGTCAAGGTCGGCAAGGTCACCGGCCTGGAGCTGGACGGCGACCACGTCAAGGTCACCTTCCGGGTCGACGACGGCGTCCGGCTGGGCGACCGCACCGAGGCCGGCATCAAGATCAAGACGCTGCTCGGCGCGCACTACCTGGAGCTCACCCCGCGCGGGAAGGGCCGGCTCGGCCGCAACATCCCGATCGAGCGGACGCACACCCCGTTCGAGGTCGTCCCGGCGATCAGCGAGCTGAGCCAGCGGGTCGGCGCGATCGACGTCCAGCAGGTCGCGAAGTCGTTCGACGTGCTGTCGGAGACGTTCAAGAACTCGCCGGAGGAGGTGCGGGCGTCGCTGCAGGGGCTGCGCCGGCTGTCCGACACGATCGCGTCGCGTGACGACGAGCTGCACGAGCTGGCCGGCAAGGCCAAGGACGTCTCGCAGCTGCTCGCCGACCGCAACCAGGACTTCGCGAAGCTCGTCCAGGACGGCGACAAGGTGCTGCAGGCGGTGCAGGCGCGCCGCGCCGTCATCCACCAGCTGCTGATCAACACCGTGACCCTGTCGCAGCAGGTGAACGCGCTGATCAAGGAGAACGAGAAGCAGCTGCGGCCGATGCTGGACAACCTGGCGAAGGTCAACCGGATCCTGCTGAAGAACCAGAACAACCTGGACCGGATCCTGCAGCTGTTCGCGCCGTTCGCGCGGCAGTTCTCGGACGTCACCGGCACCGGGCGCTGGTTCGACTCGTGGATCCAGAACCTGCTGCCGATCCCCGCCTCGATCCAGGACGCCCCCGGCGGGACCGCGACGAAGAAGCAGGGCGGCCAGAACGGCAACCAGACGCAGACCGGCAACAAGAGCGACAACCCGTTGCCGTTCCTCCCGTGAGCAGGCAGGTCACAGTGCGCAACTCAGCAACCGTCCTCCGCATCGGCGGCGCGATCCTCGCCGTCGCCGTGCTGGTGGCCGCGCTCCTGCTGATCCTCCAGGAGCCGAAGCAGCGCCACCTGACGGCGTACTTCACCAAGACCGTCGGCCTGTACAAGGGCGCGGACGTCCGCATCCTCGGCATCCCGGTCGGGGAGGTCACCAGCGTCGAGCCGGCCGGCGACTCGGTCAAGGTCGAGCTGAAGTACGACGCCAAGTACAAGGTGCCCGCCGACGCGCAGGCCGTCATCATCAACCAGACGCTCGTCGCCGACCGCTACATCCAGCTGACGCCGGTCTACAAGGGCGGCGCCGTCCTCGCCGACGGCGCGACGCTCACCACGAGCCGCACCGCCGTCCCGGTCGAGGTGGACGAGGTCGGCGGCAGCCTCAACGACCTCACCAAGGCCCTCGGCCCGCAGGGCGCGAACGCGCCCGGCGCGGACGGCCAGCAGGGGTCGCTGTCGCGGCTGCTGCAGGTCGGCGCCGCGAACCTGGAGGGGCAGGGCGACGACATCCGGCAGACGATCGCGGACGCGTCCAAGGCGCTCAGCACGCTGAGCACCGACCGCGGCGACGTCGCCGAGACGATCAAGAACCTGCGGATCATCACCGACGCGATGAAGGCGAACGACCAGCAGATCAAGTCGTTCACCGGGCACCTCAACGGGGTGTCGGCGCAGCTCGCGGGGGAGAAGGAGGAGCTGAGCGCGGCCCTCAACACCCTCGCCCCGACGCTGCGGAACGTGCAGCGGTTCGTCAAGGACAACCGCACCGAGCTCGCCGCGAACGTCCGGCAGCTCGCGCAGATCACCGGCGTGCTGGTCAAGGAGAAGGACGCGCTCGCCGAGATCCTCACCGCCGGCCCGCTGGCGGTCAACAACCTGGCCCGCGCCTACGACCCGATCAGCGGCACGATCCACACCCGCGACAACTTCCGCCAGTTCCACGACCTGGCCGACTGGATCTGCTCGCTGGCGTACTCGGTCGGCACGCCCGCCAAGGAATGCCTCGACTTCGTCAAGCCGTACAACGGCATCGGCAAGGCGCTGACCGGCTTCAGCCTCGACCTGTCGTGGATCACGGCGCTGACCACGCACTACGACCCGGTGCCGATCCCGCCGGACGCCTACGGACCGGGCGCCGGGCCCGGCAAGCCGGGCAAGACCGCGAAGACGAGCACGACCAAGAAGACCGCGACGGCCGGGACCGGCAGCAGGCCCGGCGACCTCAGCGCGCTGCTGCCGGGAGGTGGCCGATGAGCAGGACACGGCCGAAGCGCCGCGCCCGCCTGCTGGGCGCCGCCGTGATCGCCGCGGCGACGGCCCTGTCGGGCTGCTCGTTCAACGGCGTGTCGTCGCTGCCGCTGCCCGGCGGCCCCGACCTCGGCTCGCACCCCATCACCGTCAAGATCGAGTTCGCGAACGTGCTGGACCTCGTCCCGCAGTCCGCGGTCAAGGTCAACGACGTGTCGGTGGGCAAGGTCGAGGACATCGAGCTCGCCGGCGGCGTCCCCGGCCAGCCCGGCTGGCACGCCCTCGTCACCGTGAAGATGCGCGGGGACGTGAACCTCCCCGACAACGCGATCGCGACGGTCGGCCAGACGAGCCTCCTCGGCGAGAAGTTCGTGCAGATCGAGCCGCCGAGGTACGAGGCGCCGAACGGCAGGCTCGGCACCGGCGACCTGATCCCGCTGAACCGCACCTCCCGCGGCACCGAGATCGAAGAGGTGCTGTCGGCGATGTCGCTGCTGCTGAACGGCGGCGGGCTGGAGCAGGTCTCCACGATCAGCCACGAGCTGCAGGCCGCGATGAACGGCCGGACGAGCACGATCCGGTCGGTGCTGGAGCGGGTCGACACCTTCGCCGGCACGCTGGACCGCAACCGCGCCGCGATCACCCGCGCGCTGGACAGCATCGACCGGCTGACCGGAAAGCTCGCCGACGAGCGCAAGACGATCCAGGACACCATCGACGAGACGGGCCCCGCGATCGACGTCCTCAACCGCAACCGCGCCGACCTCACCAAGATGCTGGTCGCGCTGAACAAGCTCAGCCGCACCACCACCAACGTGATCGACCGGTCGAAGGCCGACCTGCTGGCCAACCTGCGGGACATCGACAAGATCCTGCAGAACCTCAACAAGGCCGGCAACGACCTGCCGCGGTCGCTGGAGAGCCTGATCACCTTCCCGTTCCCCGCGACGTTCGAGAACGTCATCGCGGGCGACTACGGCAACGTCCGGCTGACCGTCGACCTGGACTTCGAGTCCATCGCACGGAACCTGCTCGGCGGCACCGACCTGGAGGGGATGCTCGGCAGCGGCCGGCAGATGCGCAACATGCTGCAGGTCCCGAACGTCACGCTGCCCGACTCCCCGCTCGGCGTCCTCCCGCAGTCGCCCGGGGGCGTCCCCGGGCTGCCCGGCCAGTCGACGCCGGCTCCGAAGACGACGCCGACAACGAAGAAGACGTCCGGCACGCCGGCGCCGCAGCGGACCGGGGCGCTCGGCTCCGATGACGGCGGCCTGCGGGCCCTGATGACGGGGGGCCTCTCGTGATCCTCAAGCGCGGCGTCATCGTCCAGCTGATCGCGTTCGCCGTCATCACGGTCGTCGGCGTGGCGATCGTCTCGGTGAACTACATCGGGCTGGGCCGCGACCTGCTCGGCAAGGAGTACGTCGCCTACGTCGACCTGACCGACTCCGGCGGCGTGTTCACCAACGCCGAGGTCACCTACCGGGGCGTCCCGGTCGGGCGGGTCGGGCCGATCGAGCTGACCAAGGAGGGCATCCGCGTCAAGCTGATCCTCGACCGCGGCGAGCGGATCCCCCGCGACGGCACCAAGGCCGTCGTCGCGAACCGGTCCGCGGTCGGCGAGCAGTACATCGACCTGGAGCCCACCAAGAAGAGCGGCCCCTACCTCGACGAGGGCAAGCCCTACACGATCCCGAAGGAGCGCACCACGCTGCCGGTCTCCACGGCCGAGCTGCTGCGCAACGTCGACGCGCTCGTCGGGTCGGTCAACACCAAGGACCTCGGCACCATCGTGGACGAGCTGGACAAGGCGTTCTCCGGCTCCGCCGAGGACCTCCAGTCGATCCTGGACGACACGGACCGGCTGCTGAAGACGGCCGACCAGGCGTACCCCGACACCAAGCAGCTCCTGGACAACAGCGTCACCGTCCTGGACACCCAGCGCGGGCAGGCCGCCAACATCCGGGGCTTCGCCCGCAACCTGAACGAGCTCACCGCGTCCCTGCGCAACGACGACCCGGCCCTCCGCCGGACCATCGACGGCGTGCCCGGCGCGGTGGACCAGACGCACCGGGCCATCAAGCAGCTCGCGCCGACGCTGCCCGTCCTGCTCGCGAACCTCACCACGACGGGGCAGGTCATCACGTCCCGCCAGGCGGGCCTCCGCTCGCTGTTCATCCTGTACCCGGTGACGGTCGCCGGCGCGTTCACCGTCACGCCCGGCGACGGAACCCAGCACCTCGGCCTCGACCTGAACATCGACTCGCCGCCGCCGTGCACCAAGGGCTACGAGAAGGTCAAGCACCGCTGGCCGCAGGACACGTCCCCGAAGAAGCCGCGCCTGGACGTCGGCTGCAAGGCGCCGCACAACGCGCCCACCGCCGTCCGCGGCTGGCGCAACTTCCCCAAGGACGAGATCCTGCCGTACCCGCAGGTCCCGGCGGGCGCCACCGCGGGCGCCGGCTTCCCGGACGGCGGCGCGACCGCGACCGGCGGCGGGAAGTCGCAGGCCGCGGGCAAGAGCGACGCGGGGACGAAGGCCGCCGCGGCGGCCCCGACCGGCCAGATCGACGACGGCCGGCTGATCCTTTCCTATCCGTCCGATTCAGTGGAGTTCGCTGGATACGATCCAACGACCGGTGCGGTCTACGGGCCGGACGGCAAGCGATACGTCATGCCGCGCAGCGCCGGAACCCGTCAGTTGGGAGAGGAATCCTCGTGGAAGTGGCTCCTGCTCGGACCGTTGAGCCAGTGAGGCGGACCCGATGAGGCGCCGGCTGCCCCTGGTCACCGCCATCACGCTCAGCGTCATCGTGGTCGGCCTGGCCATCGCGTCGGGCTGGCTCGGCGTCGTCTCCCTCCGCAACAAGGACGAGGCCGACCAGCGGGCGAAGGCGATCCAGTCGGCGCGGCAGATGGGCGTCAACCTGATGTCGCTCGACGCCGCGACCGCGCAGCGCGACCTGGACCGCATCGTGGCCGGCACCACCGGAGACCTGAAGAACAAGCTGGCGAGCCAGTCGAACGCCTTCATGCAGCAGGTGACCAAGGCGAAGGCCAAGTCGACGGTCAGTGACGTCGACGCCGCGCTGGTCTCCATGGACGGCGACTCCGCCGAGGTGATGGTCTCCCTCAACGGGACCGTCACCAACGACAAGGTGAAGAACGGTACGCCGCAGGGCTACCGCTACCAGATGGACCTCACGCGGGTCGACGACCGCTGGCTCGTGTCCGGACTGGAGGTTGTCCCGTGACGATGCTCGGCCGGGGCAAGCGCTCCGCCCCCGACAAGGACGCGAAGGGCAAGAAGGACAAGAAGGCCAGGGCCGAGGAGGCGGCGAGGGCCGCCGAGCTGGCTGAGGAGGCCGCCAGGAAGGCCCGCGAGGCCGCCCGCCTGGCCCAGATCGCCGCCGAGGAGGCCGCCGCGGCCGAGGCGGAGGACGCCGAGGAGGCGGAAGAGCCCGCCAAATCCGCGGAGAAGCCCCGCAAGCCGAAGAAGGCCTCCAAAGCCGACCCCACCCCCGAAGACGCCGCAGAGGACGGTTCAGGGCCGTCCGACGACGCCTCAACGCCCGCCGAGGCCGCAGAGGCCGCCGGAACCGGCGTCGAGACCCTCGAAACCGGCGTTGAGAGCGACGCCGAAACCGGCGAGGCCGAGGACGAGGAAGAAGACGGGGCCGCCGAGGCCGGCGAGGCCGTGAAGGCCGGCGACGAGGCCGACGGCGAGGACGACGAAGACGGGGACCGGAAGCCGGCGAAGGCGAAGCGCCTCAAGCTCACGAAGACGCCCAAGGCGGACGCCGAGGACGCTGAGGACGAGGCCGAGGACGAGGACGACGGCGAGCCGCGGAGTGCCCGCCGCCTCGGCATCTCGACGGTGATCGCCGTCCTGGCCGTCCTGACGATCGCGCTCGGCGCCGGCACCACCGCCCTCTACCTCAAGGTGCGCGAGCAGAAGGCGACCGAGCAGGCGAGCAAGGAGGCGGCGATGGCGTCGTCCCGCGCCGCCCAGAAGCTCTCGTCGTACGACTACCAGACGCTCGACGCCGACCTGAAGGCCGCGTCCGCCACCACGACGGGCAAGCTGCACAGCGACTACGAGAAGCTCGCCCAGGAGCTCAGGACCGTCGCCGTCCAGCAGCAGGCCGTCTCCAACACGACGGTGATGAAGGTCGGCGTCGTCAGCGCGACCCCCGACAAGGTCGTCACGCTGATCTACGCCAACCGGTCGTCCGTCACCAAGAACGACAAGCAGCAGCGCCTGCCCGAGCCGCTCCGCATCAAGATGACGATGGTGAAGAAGGACGGCAAGTGGCTGGCCTCCGAACTCACCGTCATCTCCTAGGGCGGCCCGTCCACGGAACCGTCCGGCGGACCCCGCGACCTCGCCCCGAGGCCGCGGGGTCCTGTCGTTTCCGCAGGCTCGCGTGTCCGACGCACCCTGCTCGGGGCCTAAACTGTTACGTTCCTCACTGCAGGTCAGGGCCTGAAAAGTCCAAGTCCGCTCTTGACTGAGAGGCGCTGAGGGGCGATGCTCCATGGCAACGTGATGCATACTGCGGCGCTAGAGTTGCAAGCGGTGTACCAGTCGGCTACACTGCCCCTTTGCGCTGCCCTCTGACTATCCACGTGTGAGTGCACCCCTGCGGGGGTCCTTCGTAGACCCCGAAAGAGCAGGTCTCGGACGTGGATCGTCTGGCGTGCGTGTCGTCAGTTACGCCGCGAGCCCTCGGAAGGACCACTCTTGGCAGCCTCGCGCAACGCCTCGAATACCGCAACCGGTCCGCACCGCGTCTCCTTCGCGCGCATCAAGGAGCCGCTCGAAGTCCCGGACCTCCTTGCACTGCAGACCAACTCCGTTGACTGGCTGCTGGGCAACGAGAGGTGGAAGGCCCGGGTCGAGGCGGCCCAGAAGGCCGGAAGTAAGAGCGTCCCGACCCAGTCGGGGCTGGAGGAGATCTTCGAAGAGATCAGTCCGATCGAGGACTTCTCCGGAACCATGTCCCTGTCGTTCCGCGACCACCGGTTCGAGCCGCCCAAGTACTCCGTCGAGGAGTGCAAGGACAAGGACATGACCTACTCCGCCCCGCTGTTCGTCACGGCGGAGTTCATCAACAACACCACCGGTGAGATCAAGAGCCAGACGGTCTTCATGGGCGACTTCCCGCTCATGACCCCGAAGGGCACCTTCATCATCAACGGCACCGAGCGCGTCGTCGTCTCCCAGCTGACCCGCTCGCCCGGCGTCTACTTCGACCGCGCCCTCGACAAGGCGTCCGACAAGGACATCTACGGCTGCCGGGTCATCCCGAGCCGCGGCGCCTGGCTCGAGTTCGAGATCGACAAGCGCGACAACGTCGGCGTGCGCATCGACCGCAAGCGCAAGCAGCCCGTCACCGTGCTGCTCAAGGCGCTCGGCTGGGACGAGGCGCGCATCCGCGAGCGCTTCGGCTCCTACGAGTCGATCAACGTCACCCTGGAGAAGGACCACACCTCCGGCCAGGACGACGCCCTGCTCGACATCTACCGCAAGCTGCGTCCCGGCGAGCCGCCGACGCGCGAGTCCGCGCAGACGCTGCTGGAGAACCTGTACTTCAACCCGAAGCGGTACGACGTCGCCAAGGTCGGCCGCTACAAGATCAACAAGAAGCTCGGCCTCGACCTGGACATGCGCCAGGGCACCCTGACCGAAGAGGACATCGTCGCCACGGTCGAGTACCTCGTCCGGCTGCACGCCGGCGAGGAGGAGGCCACCCTCGGGGCCGTCCCCGTGCCGATCGAGGTCGACGACATCGACCACTTCGGCAACCGGCGGCTGCGCACGGTCGGCGAGCTGATCCAGAACCAGGTCCGGCTCGGCCTGGCCCGGATGGAGCGCGTCGTCCGCGAGCGGATGACCACCCAGGACGTCGAGGCGATCACGCCGCAGACCCTGATCAACATCCGGCCGGTCGTCGCCTCCATCAAGGAGTTCTTCGGCACCAGCCAGCTCTCCCAGTTCATGGACCAGACCAACCCGCTGGCCGGGCTGACGCACAAGCGCCGCCTGAACGCGCTGGGTCCCGGTGGCCTGTCGCGCGAGCGGGCGGGCATGGAGGTCCGCGACGTCCACCCGTCCCACTACGGCCGCATGTGCCCGATCGAGACGCCGGAAGGCCCGAACATCGGCCTCATCGGCTCGCTCGCCGCGTTCGGCCGGGTCAACCCGTTCGGGTTCGTCGAGACGCCGTACCGCAAGGTCGTCGACGGCGTGGTCACCGACCAGATCGACTACCTCACCGCCGACGAGGAGGACCGCTACGTCATCGCGCAGGCCAACTCCCTGCTGAACGACGACGGCACCTTCGTCGACGACCGCATCCTGGTCCGCCGCAAGGGCGGCGAGGTCGAGCTGGTCCCCGCCCGCGAGGTCCAGTACATGGACGTCTCGGCGCGGCAGATGACCTCGGTCGCCACCGCGATGATCCCGTTCCTGGAGCACGACGACGCCAACCGCGCGCTCATGGGCTCCAACATGCAGCGCCAGTCCGTCCCGCTGCTGCGCAGCGAGGCGCCGCTGGTCGGCACCGGCATGGAGTACCGCGCCGCGGTCGACGCCGGCGACGTGATCACCGCCGAGAAGGCCGGCGTGATCGAGGAGGTCTCCGCCGACTACGTGACCGTCATGAACGACGACGGCACCCGGACGACGTACCGGGTCGCCAAGTTCAAGCGGTCCAACCAGGGCACCTGCTTCAACCAGAAGCCCATCGTCGACGAGGGGCAGCGGGTCGAGGTCGGCCAGGTCATCGCCGACGGGCCGTGCACCGACAACGGCGAGATGGCGCTCGGCAAGAACCTCCTCGTGGCGTTCATGCCGTGGGAGGGCCACAACTACGAGGACGCCATCATCCTCAGCCAGCGCCTCGTGCAGGACGACGTCCTGTCCTCGATCCACATCGAGGAGCACGAGGTCGACGCCCGCGACACCAAGCTCGGCCCCGAGGAGATCACCCGGGACATCCCGAACGTCTCCGAGGAGGTCCTCGCCGACCTCGACGAACGCGGCATCATCCGCATCGGCGCCGATGTCGTCCCCGGCGACATCCTGGTCGGCAAGGTCACCCCGAAGGGCGAGACCGAGCTCACCCCCGAGGAGCGGCTGCTCCGCGCGATCTTCGGCGAGAAGGCGCGCGAGGTCCGCGACACCTCGCTGAAGGTGCCGCACGGCGAGCAGGGCAAGGTCATCGGCGTCCGGGTGTTCTCCCGCGACGACGGCGACGAGCTCCCGCCCGGCGTGAACGAGCTGGTCCGGGTGTACGTCGCGCAGAAGCGCAAGATCACCGACGGTGACAAGCTGGCCGGCCGGCACGGCAACAAGGGCGTCATCTCCAAGGTGCTCCCGGTCGAGGACATGCCGTTCCTGGAGGACGGCACCCCGGTCGACATCGTCCTGAACCCGCTGGGCGTCCCCGGGCGCATGAACGTGGGCCAGGTCCTGGAGACCCACCTCGGCTGGGTCGCGTCCCGCGGCTGGAAGGTCGAGGGCGACGACGCCGAGTGGAAGCGCGCCCTGAAGGCCATCGGCGCCGACCAGGCCGAGCCCTGGACGAAGACCGCGACGCCGGTCTTCGACGGCGCCCAGGAGAGCGACGTCACCGGCCTGATCGAGAGCACCCTGCCGAACCGCGACGGCCAGCGCCTGGTCGGTCCCGGCGGGAAGGCGCGGCTGTTCGACGGCCGCACCGGCGAGCCCTACAAGGACCCGATCTCGGTCGGCTACATCTACATCCTCAAGCTGCTCCACCTGGTCGACGACAAGATCCACGCGCGCTCGACCGGCCCGTACTCCATGATCACCCAGCAGCCGCTCGGCGGTAAGGCCCAGTTCGGCGGCCAGCGCTTCGGTGAGATGGAGGTCTGGGCGCTGGAGGCGTACGGCGCCGCCTACGCGCTCCAGGAGCTGCTGACCATCAAGTCCGACGACGTCCTCGGCCGCGTGAAGGTGTACGAGGCGATCGTCAAGGGCGAGAACATCCCCGAGCCCGGCATTCCCGAGTCCTTCAAGGTGCTCATCAAGGAGATGCAGTCGCTGTGCCTCAACGTCGAGGTGCTCTCCAGCGACGGCATGTCCATCGAGATGCGCGACACCGACGAGGACGTCTTCCGCGCCGCGGAGGAGCTCGGCATCGACCTCTCCCGCCGTCCGAACGAGGGCGCGATGAGCGTCGACGAGGTCTGAGAACTCAAGGGGAAAACAGTTGCTTGACGTCAACTTCTTCGACGAGCTTCGCATCGGTCTGGCGACCGCCGACGACATCCGCCAGTGGTCGCACGGCGAGGTGAAGAAGCCGGAGACGATCAACTACCGGACCCTCAAGCCGGAGAAGGACGGGCTCTTCTGCGAGAAGATCTTCGGCCCGACCCGGGACTGGGAGTGCTACTGCGGCAAGTACAAGCGCGTCCGCTTCAAGGGCATCATCTGTGAGCGCTGCGGCGTCGAGGTGACCCGCGCCAAGGTGCGCCGCGAGCGGATGGGCCACATCGAGCTGGCCGCGCCGGTCACGCACATCTGGTACTTCAAGGGTGTGCCGTCCCGCCTCGGCTACCTGCTGGACCTGGCCCCGAAGGATCTCGAGAAGATCATCTACTTCGCGGCCTACATGATCACCAGCGTGGACGCGGAGCGGCGCGACCGCGACCTGCCCACGCTGGAGGCGCACATCTCGGTGGAGCGCCAGCAGATCGAGCAGGCCCGCGACGCGCAGATCGAGGCCCGCCAGCAGAAGCTGGAGGGCGACCTCGCGGAGCTGGAGGAGGCCGGCGCGAAGGCCGACCAGAAGCGCAAGGTGCGCGACGGTGCCGAGCGGGAGATGAAGCAGCTGCGCGACCGCGCGCAGCGCGAGCTCGACCGCCTCGACGAGGTGTGGAGCCGGTTCAAGAACCTCAAGGTCCAGGACCTGGAGGGCGACGAGCTGCTCTACCGCGAGATGCGCGACCGGTTCGGCAAGTACTTCGAGGGCGGCATGGGCGCCGCGGCCATCCAGGCGCGGCTGCAGAACTTCGACCTCGACGCCGAGGCCGAGAAGCTGCGCGACATCATCCGCACCGGCAAGGGCCAGAAGAAGGCCCGCGCCCTCAAGCGGCTGAAGGTCGTCTCGGCGTTCCTCAACACCCGCAACAGCCCGCTCGGCATGGTGCTGGACTGCATCCCGGTCATCCCGCCGGACCTGCGTCCCATGGTCCAGCTGGACGGCGGCCGCTTCGCGACCTCCGACCTGAACGACCTGTACCGCCGGGTCATCAACCGGAACAACCGGCTCAAGCGCCTGCTCGACCTGGGCGCGCCCGAGATCATCGTCAACAACGAGAAGCGGATGCTGCAGGAGGCCGTCGACGCGCTGTTCGACAACGGCCGCCGCGGCCGCCCGGTCACCGGGCCCGGCAACCGTCCGCTGAAGTCGCTGTCCGACATGCTCAAGGGCAAGCAGGGCCGGTTCCGGCAGAACCTGCTGGGCAAGCGCGTCGACTACTCCGGCCGCTCGGTCATCGTCGTCGGCCCGCAGCTGAAGCTGCACCAGTGCGGCCTGCCCAAGCAGATGGCGCTGGAGCTGTTCAAGCCGTTCGTCATGAAGCGGCTGGTCGACCTCAACCACGCGCAGAACATCAAGTCCGCCAAGCGGATGGTGGAGCGCGCGCGTCCCGTCGTGTGGGACGTCCTGGAAGAGGTCATCACCGAGCACCCGGTGCTGCTGAACCGCGCCCCGACCCTGCACCGCCTGGGCATCCAGGCGTTCGAGCCGCAGCTGGTCGAGGGCAAGGCCATCCAGATCCACCCGCTGGTCTGCACCGCGTTCAACGCGGACTTCGACGGCGACCAGATGGCGGTGCACCTGCCGCTGTCCGCCGAGGCGCAGGCCGAGGCGCGGATCCTGATGCTGTCGACGAACAACATCCTGAAGCCGTCGGACGGCAAGCCCGTCACCATGCCCACCCAGGACATGGTCATCGGCCTGTACTGGCTGACGACGCAGAAGGACGGCGCGCTCGGCGAGGGCCGCGCGTTCGGGTCCGTGGCCGAGGCGATCATGGCCTACGACCGCGGCGAGCTGGACCTCCAGGCCAAGATCCAGATCCGGCTGAAGGACGTCCCGCCGCCGCGCGACTGGATCGCGCCGGAGGGCTACGAGCCCGGCCAGCCGTACCGGCTGGAGACGACGCTCGGCCGCGCCATGTTCAACGAGACGCTGCCGGACGACTTCCCGTTCGTGGACGACGAGATCGGCAAGAAGCAGCTCTCGGCGATCGTCAACGAGCTGGCGGAGACGTACCCGAAGGTCGCCGTCGCCAACGCGCTCGACGCGCTCAAGAGCACCGGGTTCCACTGGGCGACCAGGTCCGGTGTCACGATCGCGATCGACGACGTCATCACGCCGCCCAACAAGCAGGAGATCCTGGCCGGCTACGAGCAGCGCGCCGAGAAGGTGCAGCGGGAGTTCAACCGCGGCCTGATCACCGACGACGAGCGCAAGCAGGAGCTCATCGAGATCTGGAACAAGGCCACCGCGGACGTCGCGGTGGACATGGAGAAGGCGTTCCCGAAGGCCAACCCGATCTGGATGATGATCCAGTCGGGCGCCCGCGGCAACCCGCTGCAGCTCCGCCAGATCGCCGGCATGCGCGGCCTGGTCTCCAACCCGAAGGGCGAGACCATCCCGCGCCCGATCAAGTCGTCCTTCCGCGAGGGGCTGTCGGTCGTCGAGTACTTCATCTCGACGCACGGCGCCCGGAAGGGCCTCGCCGACACCGCGCTGCGCACCGCCGACTCGGGTTACCTGACCCGGCGTCTGGTGGACGTCGCGCAGGACGTCATCGTCCGCGAGGAGGACTGCGGCACCGACCGCACGATCCCGTTCGAGGTCGCCGAGCGGCTGCCCGACGGCACCCTGGTCAAGCTGGCCACCTCGGAGACCAGCCTGATCGGCCGCACCATCGCCGAGGACGTCGTCGTCGACGGGACGGTCATCTTCCCGGCCGACACCGACCTGTCCGACGCGGTCGTCACCCGGCTGGTCGAGGCGGGCGTGGAGCGGGTCCGCACCCGCAGCGCCCTGGTCTGCGAGGCCAAGATCGGCGTCTGCGCCGCCTGCTACGGCCGCTCGCTGGCCACCGGCAAGCGGGTGGACGTCGGCGAGGCCGTCGGCATCATCGCCGCGCAGTCCATCGGCGAGCCCGGCACGCAGCTGACGATGCGCACCTTCCACACCGGCGGTGTGGCCGGCGGCGACATCACGCACGGCCTGCCGCGCGTCCAGGAGCTGTTCGAGGCCCGCATCCCCAAGGGCGTGGCCCCGATCAGCGAGGTCGCCGGCCGCGTCAAGATCGACGAGACGGAGAAGGCCCGCAAGGTCGTCATCGTCCCGGACGACGGCTCCGACGAGATCGCCTACCAGGTGCCGATGCGGTCCCGCCTCCTGGTCAAGGAGGGCGAGTCCGTGGGCGTCGGGCAGCAGCTCATCGCGGGTGCGATCAACCCGCACGAGGTGCTGCGCATCCTCGGCCCCCGCGCCGTGCAGCTCCACCTGGTCCAGGAGGTCCAGGAGGTCTACCGGTCGCAGGGCGTGTCGATCCACGACAAGCACATCGAGATCATCGTCCGCCAGATGCTGAAGCGGGTGAACATCCTCGAGTCGGGCGACACCGAGCTGCTCCCGGGCGACCTGGTCGAGCGTCCGATCTTCGAGGAGACGAACCGGAACGTCGTGGCCGAGGGCGGCACGCCCGCCGCCGGCCGCCCCGTCCTGATGGGCATCACCAAGGCCTCGCTCGCGACCGAGTCGTGGCTGTCGGCGGCGTCCTTCCAGGAGACGACCCGGGTGCTCACCGAGGCCGCGATGCACGCCAAGAGCGACCCGCTGCTCGGCCTCAAGGAGAACGTCATCATCGGCAAGCTCATCCCGGCCGGTACCGGCATGCCGCAGTACCGCAACGTCCGGGTCGAGCCGACCGAGGAGGCGAAGGCCGCGGTCTACTCCGTCGGGTCCTACGACGACGGCGCCGAGTACGCCTTCGGGCAGGGCTCCGGCGAGGCCGTGCCGCTGGAGGAGTACGACTTCGGCCAGTACAACCGCTGACGTCCGCCGGGGCCGCCGCGCGAGCTGCGGCCCCGGGCAACGGACACCCGACTGACGACACGCAAGAGGCCCCTCCCACCCGGAGGGGCCTCTTCGCGTCGGATCGGCTCCGCGGCGGGCGTCGACCAGGGCGAGGACGGCGACCGTCCCGACAGCCAGCAGGGCCGCCGCGCACGCGGCCGCGACGCCGTAGCCGTGGACGGTGGCGGTATCGACCGGTGCGTGCGAGGCGGCGGCGCCGGTGGCGGCGATCGTGTTCAGCACGGCGATCGACCTCACCGCGGCCGCTCTCCTGCCGGAGACGGCCACGCCCACTGCCTAGCGTCCGGGGCGCGTCGAGGCGATCGGCTGCACCTCCCCGCCGGCCGCCGTCGCCCGCCTTGACGGAGCACGACCAGGACTTATCGTCGAAGTACCGCGGGATGACGCCGTCGGACCGGCCGACGCCGGCGGCGTCCCGGAGGAGGGAACGACGATGAGCCGCACGATGCCGGCGCCGTTACGGGCCGCCTATGATGACGAAATGGCCGCCGCCCGCGCCGCGACCGCCCCCGAGGACCGCTGGCGGCATCTGGAACGGGCGCACATCCTGTCGCAGCCCTGGCCATGGCCGCATACCCGCAACCACATCGCGATGCTGGCCCTGGCCCTGGCCCAGCGCGACCGCCGCGAAGCGTTGGGGCAGGTCGTACGGATCATCGTGGCCGCGCCCGGCTCCGCCCTTGGCCGCTATCCGGAGGGCAACACCGGCCGCGCCCGCGTCGGCCTCACCCAACCCATGCCCGTCCCCGACGACCTGGCGCCCCTCCTCGCCACGGCCGGGCAATAGCGCACGGACGGACCTGACCGGGGTCGCGCCCAAGGTCCGCCCGCTCACGCGCCACGCCCACCGCCCAGGGCTCCTTGTCGCCGACGCGGTGCGCGCGAGGTCGGGTGGCCGGAAAAATCTGTCGCCTTTGGGTGAATCGGCCCATAGCGTCGCCTCCACGAGGCTGCTCTCCGTCAATGTCGGCCGGCCCCGCAGCAATCCTTGGAGGGGCCTCAGGGCCACGGGCATCGACAAGCGGCCCGTGGAAGGGCCGGTCGCCGTCGTCGTTCCCGGGCCCAAAGGCGCCGGCGACGTCGGCCTTGCCGGTGACCGGGCCTATGACGTGAAGAACCACGGCGGCGCAGACTACCGCGCCCGCCGCAGATCGCGGTCGACGTGACCGGACGGGCGCCGGCCTAGGCGAAGTCGGCGGGGGAGAGGCCGTCGGCATGGCCGGGCGGCCACTGCACCAGCTCGATCCGGTAGCCGTCGGGGTCCGTTATGCACGAGACCCGCAACCCTTCTTCGCCGCCGGGCAGCTCCACGGGGCCGGGGTCGAGCCCCGCGTCCGACAGTGTCTGCCGAGCCCGTGGTTGGCGTGCGGTGCATGTGTCTACAGTCGGCGCATGGGACGGCGGAGCGCGGAAGATGTTCGGGATGTGCTGAGCGTGCATCTGCCCGGTTATCGGGTCGAAACCGTCGTGCTGCTGGGGGAAGGCGAGGACAACGTCGCCTTCGAGGTGAACGACGAGTTGATCGTCCGGCTGGGCAAGGAGCCCGATGCCGCGAGCCGGGCCGCGCGGGTGAGCGGAGAGGCCCGGCTTCTCGCCGCCGTCTCGGACGTGTCGCCGCTGCCGGTGCCCGAGCCGGCTCTCACGGCCGCCGAGGAAGGCTGCCTCGCCTACTTCAAGCTTCCGGGCGTCCCGCTGATCGACGTCGCCCCGGCGCAGCGTGCGGCACACGCCGACTCGATCGCCGTGGCGCTCGGAAGGTTCCTCGGCGCACTGCACGCGCTGCCGGTCGCGCGGATGGGCGGCCTGGTGGAGGTCGATGACGAGCCGGCGGCGGTGTGGCTGGAGGAGGCGGCGGAGATCTACTCGGAGATCGGCGAAGCGGTGCCGGCGGTGCGCCGCGGGGCCGTCGAGGCGTTCCTGAGCGCTCCGCCGCCGCCCGGCGGGCATGATCGGGTGTTCTCCCACAACGACATGGGGATCGAGCATGTCCTCGTCGACCCGGCCACTGGCACGGTGACCGGGATCATCGACTGGAGCGACGCCGCGATCACCGACCCCGCCTGCGACTTCGGCCTGCTGTACCGCGACCTCGGCCCCGATGCGCTCGATCTGGCGCTGCGCGGCTACGAGGCCGGGCCGCGGGAAGCCGGGAAGATCAAAGCGCGTGCCGGGTTCTACGCCAGGTGCGGCCTCCTGGAGGACATGGCCTACGGGCTTCAGGAGGGGCACGCCAAGTATCTCGACAAGTGCCTGCCCGCGCTGAGGTGGCTCTTTCCGGCCGGCGTCCGCTGAGCGCTTCGGCTTCTGCCTCCGGCAACGTCCAGCAGGGGTTGGGGACGCCGCGCCAGTACGCGGCGGAGATCCGGGGCGTGAACCCCTGGTCGTTCTGGTGGGGACTGAGCTTGACCTGCGTGTATCTCCGTTTCCTTGACCTTTTGTCTGGTTTTGTCGCTCTGTGGGCCGGGGAGGAAGGCAGGCGTTGCCTGATGTACGCGACGGGGGAGAACACCAGATGAAGAGGGTCATGACCGGTGCGCTGATCGCCGCCTTCGCGGGGATCGCCGGAGTGGGCAGCGCCGCCGCCGCGCAGCCGTCCGACGACCAGGGCACGCGCCAGGACTGCCGCACGTACTCGAGCGTCACCGAGTGCGGCAAGCCCAAGCTCGATGAGAAGCAGCAGGCGTGCGTGACCGCGGCCGTCCAGCAGGGCATGACCGAACGCCGCGCGGCGGTGGAGTGCCGCGCTTTCGCCTGAGCCCGCCGCTCACCCGAAGGGGCCCGTCCGAACCCGGACGGGCCCCTTCGCATCGGGTGCGCGGCGCCGTCAGCCGGCCTTGGCGCCGGCCGGCGGGGCGGTGAGCGCATAGATCAGCAGGACGCACAGGGCGATGGTCAGCACCGACCAGATCGGGAACGCCAGCAGGAACCCCAGGTGCCCGATCGCGACGACGACGGCGAAGAAGACGCCGACCGCGCGAGCCCACATCTTCCCGGAGAGGATCGCCGCGCCGACACCGACCTGGACGATGCCGAGGATCAGCCAGATCCAGCCCCACGTCGTGTAGTCGAACACCAGGATCTGGTTCTGGCCCACCAGGTAGTACTCGTCCTTGAACAAGCCCACCAGGCCGTCGATGATGTTGAACGCGCCGATCACCATCGCGAGCGTGCCCGCGAAGGCCAGCCATCCCGATGTCTGCGGCCGCGTCATGGCCGACGCGGTTCCGCGGGCGGTCTTGGTCGTCATGCGAACCCCCCTCCCGTCGCGGCGGAACCCGCCGCCGACTTGGTGCCCGAAGACTGCCCTTCCGCCCTGGGCCGCAACCGTGGCAAATCCCCTCTTAGATGCAGCTTTGCGGAAAAGTAGACCTCCGATGAAGAGCCGTCGCGCCCGGTTCGGCCTCCCGAGTTGCCTGTCGATCCTCTAGAAAAACATACATACGGTATGTATGCTTTTGGGGAGCCGAGAGGAGAGACGGCATGGCGCGCAGTGCATCGCTCGGGGAGGCCAAGAAGGTCGAGTTGCCGCAGGGAGTCCTCGCCTACCGGGAGGCGGGGGAAGGGCCTCCGGTGGTGTTCGTGCACGGCCTGCTGGTCAACGCCGACCTGTGGCGGAACGTGGTGCCCGCGGTGGCGCGGGCGGGCCACCGGTGCCTGAGCCCCGACTGGCCGCTGGGGTCCCACGAGATCCCGGTGCGGCCGGACGCCGACCTGAGCCCGGCGGGAGTGGCCGACCTCATCGCCGACTTCCTGGAGGCGCTGGACCTGACGGACGTGACCCTCGTGGCCAACGACACCGGCGGCGCCCTGGTGCAGGTGCTGATCTCACGGCGCCCGGAACGGGTCGGGCGGGTGGTCCTCGCCTCCTGCGACGCACTGGAGCGGTTCTTCCCGCCGATCTTCCGGTTCCTCCCGCCCGGCGCGCGGCTGCCGGGCTCGGCCTGGGTGCTCGCCCAGGCGCTGCGCCCCCGCATGTTCCGGCGGCTGCCGTTCACCTTCGGATGGCTGTCCCGGCGGCCGGTGCCCGAGCCGGTGATGGACTCGTATCTGCGGCCCGCGCGCACCGACGGCGGTGTACGGCGTGACCTGCGGCGCTTCCTCGCCGGCGTCCACCGCCGGTACACGCTCGCCGCGGCCGGGACGTTCGGCGCCTTCGACCGGCCGGTGCTGCTGGCGTGGGCGGAGGACGACCGGCTCTTCCCGATGTCGCTGGCCCGCCGCCTCGCGGACCTGTTCCCCGACGCCAGGCTCGTCCCGGTGGCCGACTCCGCGACCTTCGTCCCCGAGGACCAGCCGGCGGTGCTCGCCGGCCTGATCACCGAGTTCGCGGGGGTGCCGCGGCGATGAGCCCGCGCCGGACGCAGGATCGGGCGCGCCGCACCCGGGAGGCGCTCGTCTCCTCCGCGCGGCGGCTGTTCGCCGAGCGCGGCTACGCCGGCGTGTCCGCGGAGGAGATCGTCGCCGCGGCCGGCCTCACCCGCGGCGCGCTGCACCACCATTTCGGTGACAAGAAGGAGCTGTTCCGGGCGGTGCTGGAACAGGTGGAGACCGAACTCGTCGCCCGGGTCGGCGAGGCCATCGGCACCGCCGCCGATTCCTGGCAGGCCGCGACCGCCGGCCTGGCCGCGTTCCTGGACATCTGCGAGGAGCCCGAGGTGCTCCAGATCGCGCTGCGGGACGCGCCCGCGGTGCTCGGCTGGGCCGCCTGGCGGGAGATCGAGGCCGCCCACGGGCTGGGCCTCATCAAGGCGGGACTCCAGCAGGCCATGGACGAGCACGTCCTGACGGCGCAGCCGGTGGACGTCCTCGCGCACCTGGTCCTCAGCGCCGTCAACGAGGCGGCGCTGCTCATCGCGCACGCGCCCGACCGCGGCGCCGCGCGCGCCGAAGCGGAGCGGGCGATCGTCGCGCTGCTGGCCGGTCTCCGGGTGACGCCCCTCAGCCGAGGGGGAGGGGACGGCGCGGGACGGGCGCCGACTGGAGGATCGAGGTCGTCGTCCGGGCGTACGGGGTGAAGCGGTCGAGGATCGGTTCGAGTTCCTCGACCGCGCGCAGGTGGGCGATGAAGAAGAAGCAGTCGTCGCCGGTGATGCGGTGGCACTCGGTGATCTGCGGGATCTCGTCCGCGATCTTGGGGATGCGGCTCAGCTCCCGCGGGCTCGGGTTGACCCGGACCAGGATCGTGATCGGGAAGCCGAGCGCGGTCGGGTCGACGGTCGCGTGGTAGCCGGTGATGACCCCGGTCTCCTCCAGGCGCTGCACGCGCTCGGCGACGGCCGGGGGGGACAGCGACACCCGGCGGCCGAGCTCGGCGAGCGACGCGCGGCCGTCCCGCTGCAGCTCGGTGAGGATTCTGAGGTCGGTCGCGTCCAGCGGTTTCGGTTCGTAGGCGCGGCCCGGCCTGCTCCGTCGGTTCGCCATTCCTCCAACTTACGGAGCGGCCGACGATACGGCCATGACATATCCGCCCTGGACGTACTTCGTCGGGAGCGCGGTCTTCCACTATCTAGGACCGTCGTTCGCCGTGCTGCTGTTCCCCCGGGTCGGGCCTCTGGGCGTGGCCGGGATCCGCATCTGGAGCGCGGTCGCGGTGTTCGCGCTGTGGCGCCGCCCGTGGCGGACGTTCAACGGCGGCGGCCGGCGGACGATCCTGCTCTGGGGCGCCGTGCTCGCGGCCATGAACTCGTCCTTCTATATGGCGATAGCGAGGCTGCCCCTGGCGACCGTGGCGGCGATCGAGTTCCTGCCCGTGATCGCTCTGGCCGCCCTGGGGGCAAGGACGAGGCGCAACATCGTGGCGCTCATCGCGGCCGTGGCGGGCGTGTACGTGCTGACGGAGGTGCGGCTTGAGGGAGAGCCGCTCGGGTTCTTCTTCGCCTTCGCGAACGCGGGCCTGTTCGCCCTGTACGTCGTCGTGGCGCACAGGGCGGCCCGGTCGGACGCCGGAGGCATCGACGGGCTGGCCATGGCGATGGTCGCCGCGACCGTGTTCGTCCTCCCCATCGGCGGCCTGCAGGCCGTGCCGGTGCTGGACGACCCCGCGCTGCTCGCGGCGGGCGTCGGCGTGGGCGTCACGTCGTCGGTCATCCCGTACGTGTGCGACCAGCTGGCCATGGCGCGGCTCAGCCGGGCCACCTACGCGCTGATGGTGTCGCTGCTGCCGGCGACCGCGACCGTGACCGGGCTCGTGGTCCTGCGGCAGGTGCCCGCGGCCGCGGAGGTCGCCGGGGTGGGACTGGTGATAGCCGGTGTCGCGGTGCACCGTGGAGAACGTTGAAAGGAGAAGGCATGGAACAGGTACGTCTCGGCACGGCGGGCATGAAGGTCTCCCGGATCTGCCTCGGGATGATGAGCTACGGCGACCCCGCACTGCGGAAGTGGGCGCTGGGCGAGGATGCCGCCGAGCCGATCGTCGCGAGGGCCGTGGAGGGCGGTGTGACCTTCTTCGACACCGCCGACGTGTACTCGCGCGGCGTCAGCGAGGAGATCACCGGGCGGCTCCTGCCGAAGTTCTTCCCCCGGCGCGACGACTACGTGCTCGCCACCAAGGTCTGCATACCGATGGGGGACGGGCCGAACGAGCGGGGCCTGTCGCGCAAGCACATCATGGCGAGCATCGACGACTCGCTGCGGCGGCTGGGCACCGACTACGTGGACCTCTACCAGATCCACCGGTGGGACTACGAGACGCCCATCGAGGAGACCATGGAGGCGCTGCACGACGTGGTGAAGTCGGGCAAGGCGCGCTACATCGGGGCGTCCAGCATGTACGCGTGGCAGTTCGCCAAGGCGCAGCACACCGCCGAGATGCACGGCTGGACGAAGTTCGTCTCGATGCAGAACCACTACAACCTCGTCTACAGAGAAGAGGAGCGGGAGATGAACCCGCTCTGCATCGACCAAGGCGTGGGCCTCATCCCGTGGAGCCCGCTGGCGCGGGGCCTGCTCGCCGGGAACAGGGAGCGCGGCGGCGAGCGCAAGACGGTCAGGGCCCGGAACGACGCCTTCGGTGACGGCCTCTACAGCGAGGACGACTTCGACGTCGTCGACGCCGTCCGCGAGGTCGCGGCGGAGCGGGGCGTGCCGCCGGCGCAGGTGGCGCTCGCGTGGCTGCTCGGACGTCCCGGAGTGACGGCCCCCATCGTGGGAGCGACGAAACTCGCTCACATGGACGACGCGATCGCCGCCGAGCGCCTGGAGCTGGACGAGAAGGAGGTCGCGCGGATGGAGGCCCCGTACCGCCCGCACGCGGTCGCCGGGCACTCCTGACGGGAAGACGGGCGCGGACGCCCCCGCACGGAACGGACGGGGGGCGTCCGTCGTCTATCAGGGGTGGTGATTTGCGATTCCCCGGGCGATCGGGGCAGGCTGTGGACGAGAACGCCCACGCAAGGCAAGACCGCCACGTGGTGACATGGGTGAAGGTTCGGAGGCGGTGCGGCGCGCCGTGCGCCTCCGGGCCTCCGGGAGCTGAGGAGCCCCGGGACGACGGCACTGAAGGAGCCCGACGATGACCGAGAACGACGGTACGCAGGGACCGCAGCGGCCGTTGCCCGAGGACGAGGGTCAGGCCGGCCCGGCGGAGGGCCAGGAGCCGCCCGCCCGGCCGCTGGGGGACCGCACCGTGGTGTTCGGCGCTCCGCAGCTCGGCGGCCGCGCCGCGCCGCAGCCCGAGCAGCCGCGCGAGGAGGAGCGGCCCGCGCCGCCTCCGCCGCCCCCCACGATGGTCGAGCAGCCGATGGCGCAGTTCGGCGAGCAGCCTCCGGCGCCGCCCCAGCAGCCCTACGGCGCCCCCCAGGAGCAGCAGCAGTACGGGCAGCCGCCCGCCGGCTACGGCCCGCCGCCCGCGCCGGGCGGGTTCACGCCCCCGCAGGACCCGCAGCAGTACGTCCCGCCGGGCGACCAGCAGCAGTACGGCCCGCCGCAGCCGGGCGGCTACGGGCAGCCGCCCCAGTACGAGCAGCAGCAGTACGACCCGCAGCAGTACGGCCAGCACCCGCCGCAGCAGCCCGCGTACCCGCAGCAGCCGATGCACGGCGCGCCCCAGGAGCAGCAGCAGTACGGGCAGCAGCAGTTCGGCGGGCCCGGCGCCTTCCCGCCGCCCGAGCCCGCCGCGCCCGCCGAGCAGCAGGACGCGCCGCAGGACTCCTCCGGCGACCGGACCGTGATCGTGCCCGGGCCCGCCGCCGGCTCGCCCGAGCCCGAGCAGCAGCAGCGGCCCCCGATCGACGACCAGGCGACGCTGCACTGGTCGCCCGGCACCGACGTCCCGGTCGCCACCGGACCCGAGCGCCGGCAGGACCCGCCGGCCGAGCCGTGGCAGGCGCCGACGCCGCCGTCCACGCCCGAGCCGTGGTCCCCGGAGGCGCCCCAGCAGGGGCAGGGCCGGCCGCAGCAGGGCCAGGCCGACCACGAGCGCACGATGATGGTGCCGCCGCCCGAGGCGGGCTTCGGCGCGGGCTCGACCACCTCGGGCGCCTCGCCGTCCGTGGACGACCTGTACTCCCCGCCCGGTGAGAGCGGCGTCGAGGACGCGCGTCCCACCGAGGCGTTCGACCCGTCGGCGTCGTCCCAGGGGAGGGGCTCCGCCGAGACGCCCGGCATGGCCGACAGCACGCGGCTCGACATCGGCCGGCAGCAGTGGGGCCCGCAGCAGCCGCAGCAGCCCGCCCAGGGCCAGCAGCCCGCCCCGGGGCAGCAGTTCGGCCAGCCGGGCGAGCAGCAGCAGGGCTACGGCCAGCAGCAGGCCTATGGCCAGCCCGAGCAGCAGCAGGCGTACGGCCAGCCGTACCAGCAGCAGGGTTACGGCCAGCCGGGCCAGCAGCCCGCCCCGGGGCAGCAGTTCGGCCAGCCGGGCGAGCAGCAGCAGTACGGGCAGCAGCAGGGATACGGCCAGCCCGGTCAGTACGGCCAGCCGCAGTACGGCCAGCAGCCCGCCTACGGGGCGGACGGCGGCAAGGGCGGCAAGAACACGCTCTGGCTCGTCGTCGGCGCCGTCGCCATCGTGGTGATCCTCGTGGTCCTGGTCGTGGCGTTCATCCTCTAGCGGCGCGGGCGCGGGAAGTAAAAATCGGTCCACATCTTCCCTAGCAGCGGGGATGTGGGACACAATGCCGACGGGTCCCCCGTCCGGAGCCGAGGCTCCCGGCGGGGAACATCCGTCGGCATTCTGTCGTTGACTGCTCCGGGGAGACGGCTCCCCGCCGCCCGCGGGCCCGCGCGGTACGGGGGCGCGCACGGTGGTGCGCGCTCGCTTTGCACTTTGGCCCGGCGGTCGGTAACCTTCTCACTTGGTCCCGCCATGAGCGGGCCGCTATGCGTGCGCGTTGGCAAGGCCTCCGGCCGGCCCCAGCGCCGCATCGATGAGGCTCTCCCATCCTCGGTGGGTTCGGCGGTTTCGGGCCGCGGGCACGCGCCGGATGGTAGGGGCTCGACTCCCCGGCTTGATTCGGCCCTTTGACGGGCCGGGCGGTCTGTGTCGTTTCTCGCGGTTGTATTTCCGTGGGGCGACGACACGCCCGACCGCGTGGGTCGGAGAGGTCGGGAAACCGGCAGGTCACAGCCTCGCCTGAGGTGGTGATTGCAGCAAAAGGACTTACCGGCTCGGTACGAGGAAGACGGAGACGCGGTGCCCACGATCCAGCAGCTGGTCCGAAAGGGCCGCCAGGACAAGGTGACCAAGAACAAGACGCCCGCGCTGAAGGAGAGCCCCCAGCGGCGGGGGGTCTGCACGCGCGTCTACACGACGACGCCCAAGAAGCCGAACTCCGCGCTTCGCAAGGTCGCCCGTGTCCGGCTGACCAGCGGGATCGAGGTCACGGCCTACATCCCCGGTGTCGGCCACAACCTGCAGGAGCACTCGATCGTGCTCGTGCGCGGCGGCCGTGTGAAGGACCTCCCCGGCGTTCGGTACAAGATCATCCGCGGTTCGCTCGACACGCAGGGCGTCCGCAACCGCAAGCAGGCGCGCAGCAAGTACGGCGCGAAGAAGGAGAAGAGCTGATGCCGCGCAAGGGCCCTGCTGGCAAGCGCCAGCTGATCGCTGACCCGGTGTACAACTCGCCGCTGGTCACCGCGCTCATCAACAAGGTTCTCCTGGACGGCAAGCGCTCGATCGCGCAGACCATCGTGTACGACGCACTCGAGGGCGCCCGCGAGAAGACCGGCAACGACCCGGTCGTCACGCTGAAGCGCGCGCTCGACAACGTGAAGCCGACCCTGGAGGTCCGCAGCCGCCGCGTGGGCGGCGCGACCTACCAGGTCCCCGTCGAGGTGCGGCCGGCCCGCAGCACCACCCTCGCCCTGCGCTGGCTGGTGCTCTACGCCCGGCAGCGCCGCGAGAAGACCATGACCGAGCGGCTGATGAACGAGCTGCTCGACGCGAGCAACGGTCTTGGCGCGTCTGTCAAGAAGCGCGAGGACACGCACAAGATGGCGGAGTCCAACAAGGCCTTCGCCCATTACCGCTGGTAACCCCGGCGGAACTGCAACGACGAGACGACGCGAGGACGACAGTGGCTACCAAAACCGGTGTAGACCTGGCCAAGGTCCGCAACATCGGGATCATGGCCCATATCGACGCGGGCAAGACCACGACGACCGAGCGCATCCTGTTCTACACGGGGATGAGCTACAAGATCGGTGAGGTCCACGACGGTGCGGCCACCATGGACTGGATGGAGCAGGAGCAGGAGCGGGGGATCACCATCACCTCCGCCGCGACCACCTGCCACTGGTCCGTGGACGAGACCGATCACACGATCAACATCATCGACACCCCGGGGCACGTCGACTTCACCGTCGAGGTGGAGCGCAACCTGCGGGTGCTCGACGGTGCGGTCGCGGTGTTCGACGGCGTCGCCGGCGTGGAGCCCCAGTCCGAGACCGTGTGGCGGCAGGCCGACCGCTACGGCGTGCCCCGCATGTGCTTCGTCAACAAGCTCGACCGGGTCGGCGCGGAGTTCCACCGCTGCGTCGACATGATCGAGAGCCGCCTCAACGCGACGCCGCTGCCGCTGCAGCTGCCGATCGGCGCCGAGGCGGACTTCAAGGGCGTCGTCGACCTGGTCCGGATGAAGGCCCTCATCTGGAACGAGGAGGCCAAGCTCGGCGAGATGTACGACACGGTCGACATCCCCGACACGCACCTGGAGTCGGCGCGCGAGTGGCACGACAAGCTCGTCGAGACCCTCGCGGAGAACGACGACGAGATCATGGAGCTGTACCTGGAGGGCCACGAGCCCACCGTCGAGCAGCTCCACGCCGGCATCCGCCGCGCGACCGTCGCCGCGAAGCTGACCCCGGTCATGTGCGGGACGGCCTTCAAGAACAAGGGCGTCCAGCCGCTGCTGGACGGGATCGTCCGCTACCTGCCCTCCCCGCTGGACATCGAGGCCATCGAGGGCCACGCCGTCCGCGACGAGGACAAGGTGCTCAAGCGGCTGCCGAGCGAGGACGAGCCGTTCTCCGCCCTCGCCTTCAAGATCGCCAGCGACCCGCACCTGGGCAAGCTGACCTTCGTGCGCATCTACTCCGGCGTGCTGGAGTCCGGCACCGCGGTCCTGAACTCCGTCAAGGAGCGCAAGGAGCGCATCGGCAAGATCTACCGGATGCACGCCAACAAGCGCACCGAGATCGAGCGCGCGGGCGCCGGCGACATCGTCGCGGTGATGGGCCTCAAGCAGACCACCACCGGTGAGACGCTGTGCGACGAGAAGGACCCCATCGTCCTCGAGTCGATGAACTTCCCGGCGCCGGTCATCCACGTGGCGATCGAGCCGAAGACGAAGGCCGACCAGCAGAAGCTGGGCACCGCGATCCAGCGGCTGGCCGAGGAGGACCCGTCCTTCCAGGTCCGCACCGAGGAGGACACGGGCCAGACCGTCATCTCCGGCATGGGCGAGCTCCACCTGGAGATCCTCGTCGACCGGATGAAGCGCGAGTTCAAGGTCGAGGCCAACGTCGGCAAGCCGCAGGTCGCCTACCGCGAGACGATCACCAAGAAGGTCGAGAAGGTCGAGTACACCCACAAGAAGCAGACGGGCGGCTCGGGCCAGTTCGGCCGCGTGATCATCGACCTGGAGCCGCTGGGCGGCGGGTCCGACGGCTACGAGTTCGAGAACAAGGTCACCGGCGGCCGCATCCCGCGGGAGTACATCCCGTCGGTCGACGCGGGCTGCCAGGAGGCCGCCGATTTCGGTGTCCTCGCCGGCTACCCGATGGTGGGCGTGAAGGTCACCCTGCAGGACGGCGCCTACCACGAGGTCGACTCCTCGGAGATGGCGTTCAAGGTCGCCGGTTCCATGGCGTTCAAGGAGGCCGCCCGCCGGGCCGCCCCCACGCTGCTGGAGCCGATGATGGCGGTCGAGGTCACCACGCCCGAGGAGAACATGGGCGACGTGATCGGCGACCTCAACAGCCGCCGCGGTCAGGTCCAGTCCATGGACGAGCGGCACGGCATGCGCGTCATCAAGGCGCTCGTGCCCCTGTCGGAGATGTTCGGCTACGTGGGCGATCTGCGCAGCAAGACCCAGGGCCGGGCTGTTTTCACCATGCAGTTCGACTCCTACGCCGAGGTTCCGTCGAACGTCGCGCAGGAGATCATCGCCAAGGCGCGGGGCGAGTGATGGGGAATCTGCGAAGCCGGGCCGCCGCCGCCGACAGCACTCCGTGCGGCGGCGGGCGGCGGGCCGCCGAGCAGGTTCCCCGTCATCGGTAAGGCACCCGGCCTGCCCACGGATCAACAGGACGCACATCGAAGCGGTCGTCTAGACGGCCGAGGATCGCAACAAGGAGCAACCAGTGGCGAAGGCCAAGTTCGAGCGGACGAAGCCGCACGTGAACATCGGCACCATTGGACACATCGACCACGGTAAGACCACGCTTACCGCGGCGATCACCAAGGTGCTCCACGACAAGTACCCGGACCTCAACCCCTTCACGCCGTTCGAGGACATCGACAAGGCGCCGGAGGAGCGCGAGCGCGGCATCACGATCTCGATCGCGCACGTCGAGTACCAGACCGAGGCCCGGCACTACGCGCACGTGGACTGCCCGGGTCACGCGGACTACATCAAGAACATGATCACCGGTGCGGCGCAGATGGACGGCGCCATCCTGGTGGTCGCCGCCACCGACGGCCCGATGCCGCAGACCAAGGAGCACGTGCTCCTGGCCCGCCAGGTCGGCGTCCCCTACATCGTCGTCGCGCTGAACAAGTGCGACATGGTGGACGACGAGGAGATCCTGGAGCTCGTCGAGCTCGAGGTCCGCGAGCTGCTCTCCGAGTACGAGTTCCCGGGCGACGACGTCCCGGTCGTGCGCGTGTCCGCCTTCCAGGCGCTGCAGGGCGACGAGAAGTGGTCCGAGTCGATCGTCGAGCTCATGAACGCCGTCGACGAGAACGTGCCGGAGCCGGTGCGCGACACCGACAAGCCGTTCCTGATGCCGATCGAGGACGTCTTCTCGATCACCGGCCGCGGCACCGTCGTGACCGGCCGCATCGAGCGCGGCGTCGTGAACGTCAACGAGACCGTCGACATCATCGGCATCAAGCCGGAGGTCACCTCGACCACCGTCACCGGCGTCGAGATGTTCCGCAAGCTCCTCGACCAGGGCCAGGCGGGCGACAACGTCGGCCTGCTCCTGCGCGGCATCAAGCGCGAGGAGGTGGAGCGCGGCCAGTGCGTCATCAAGCCGGGCACCAACACCCCGCACACCGAGTTCGAGGCGCAGGTCTACATCCTGTCCAAGGACGAGGGCGGCCGGCACACGCCGTTCTTCAACAACTACCGCCCGCAGTTCTACTTCCGGACCACGGACGTCACCGGCGTGGTGAACCTCCCCGAGGGCACCGAGATGGTCATGCCGGGCGACAACACCGAAATGCGCGTCGAGCTGATCCAGCCCGTCGCCATGGAGGAGGGCCTGAAGTTCGCCATCCGCGAGGGCGGCCGCACCGTCGGCGCCGGTCGCGTCACCAAGGTCATCAAGTAACACCCCTCATGGGAGCGGCGGCCCGGCGCGAGCAGTCGGGGCCGGGCCGCCGCCTCCATGCCACGAAGTAAACAGCGGCACTACAGCAAAGGACACCGAGGCCACCATGGCGGGACAGAAGATCCGCATCCGGCTCAAGGCCTACGACCACGAGGTCATCGACACCTCCGCGAAGAAGATCGTTGAGACGGTGACGCGGACGGGCGCCAAGGTCGCGGGCCCGGTGCCGCTGCCGACCGAGAAGAACGTGTACTGCGTCATCCGCTCGCCGCACAAGTACAAGGACAGCCGCGAGCACTTCGAGATGCGCACGCACAAGCGGTTGATCGACATCATCGATCCGACGCCCAAGACGGTCGACTCGCTGATGCGGCTCGACCTTCCGGCCGGTGTCGACATCGAGATCAAGCTCTAAGGGACGCACCGAGAGATGAGTACGCAGAGGAAGGGCGTCCTGGGCGAGAAGCTCGGCATGACCCAGGTCTTCGACGATGAGGGCCGGATCGTTCCGGTGACCGTCGTCCAGGCCGGGCCGTGTGTCGTGACCCAGCTCAAGAGCCCGGAGAAGGACGGCTACAGCGCCGTCCAGATCGGGTTCGGGCAGATCGACCCGCGCAAGGTGAACAAGCCGCGCACGGGCCACTTCGAGAAGGCCGGCGTGACGCCGCGCCGCTACCTCGTCGAACTGCGGGCCGACGACACCACCGAGTACGAACTCGGCCAGGAGATCACCGTCAGCGTCTTCGAGGCCGGCCAGAAGGTCGACGTCACCGGGACGAGCAAGGGCAAGGGCACCGCCGGTGTCATGAAGCGCCACGGCTTCAAGGGCCTCGGCGCCTCGCACGGCACCCAGCGCAAGCACCGCTCGCCGGGCTCGATCGGCGGCTGCGCGACCCCCGGTCGCGTCTTCAAGGGCCTCCGCATGGCGGGACGGCACGGCAACGCCCGCACCACCGTGCAGAACCTGACCGTCCACGCCATCGACGCGGAGAAGAACCTGCTGCTCATCAAGGGCGCGGTTCCCGGGCCCAACGGCGGCGTGGTGCTGGTCCGCGACGCAGTGAAGGGGACGGGCAAGTGACGACGAAGCTCGACATCGACCTGCCCGCCGAGGTCTTCGACGCGAAGACCAGCGTGCCGCTGATCCACCAGGTCGTGGTGGCGCAGCTGGCCGCGGCGCGCCAGGGGACGCACGCCACCAAGACCCGCGGCGACGTCCGGGGCGGCGGCAAGAAGCCGTACCGGCAGAAGGGCACCGGCCGCGCCCGCCAGGGCTCGATCCGCGCGCCCCAGTTCGCCGGCGGCGGCACCGTGCACGGCCCGCAGCCGCGGGACTACTCGCAGCGGACGCCCAAGAAGATGAAGGCGGCCGCGCTCCGCGGCGCTCTGTCCGACCGCGCCCGCTACGGCCGGGTGCACGTCGTCGACAGCCTCATCGAGGGCGACACCCCGAAGACGAAGACGGCGCTCAAGGCGCTGCGCGAGGTCACCGAGGCCGAGCGCGTGCTCGTGGTCCTGGACCGCGAGGACGAGCTGACCTGGAAGAGCCTGCGCAACGAGCCGAGCGTGCACGTGCTCGTCTCCGACCAGCTCAACACCTACGACGTGCTGGTGAACGATGACGTCGTCTTCACGAAGGCGGCGTACGACGAGTTCATCTCGCGCGCGGCGAAGAAGTAAGGAGGGTCGCACATGAACAAGATCGCCGACCCCCGCGACGTCATCATCGCGCCGGTCGTCTCGGAGAAGAGCTACGGGCTCCTGGACGAGAACAAGTACACGTTCATCGTCCGCCCGGACGCCAACAAGACGCAGATCAAGCAGGCCGTCGAGGCCGTGTTCGGCGTCAAGGTGACGAACGTGAACACGCTCAACCGGCCGGGCAAGCGCAAGCGCACCCGGTTCGGCTACGGCAAGCGCAAGGACACCAAGCGCGCCATCGTCAGCCTGGCCGAGGGCGAGCGGATCGACATCTTCGGCGGCCCGGCCTAGGCCGGCGCCGGAGCAGATTAAGGGATGAACGAAAAAGATGGGCATCCGTAACTACAAGCCGACGACTCCGGGACGTCGCGGCTCCAGCGTGGCCGACTTCGTCGAGATCACGCGCGACGAGCCGGAGAAGTCGCTGCTGCGTCCGCTCCCCAAGAAGGGCGGCCGCAACAACCACGGCCGCATCACCACCCGGCACCAGGGCGGCGGGCACAAGCGCGCCTACCGCCTGATCGACTTCCGCCGGCACGACAAGGACGGCGTGCCGGCCAAGGTCGCGCACATCGAGTACGACCCGAACCGCACCGCGCGGATCGCGCTGCTGCACTACGTGGACGGCGAGAAGCGCTACATCCTCGCCCCCCGCGGCCTGAAGCAGGGCGACCGGGTGGAGAACGGGCCGGGCGCGGACATCAAGCCGGGCAACTGCCTGCCGCTGCGCAACATCCCGACCGGTACGGTCGTGCACGCCATCGAGCTGCGCCCCGGCGGCGGCGCCAAGATCGCCCGCAGCGCGGGCGCCGGCGTCCAGCTGCTGGCCAAGGAGGGCAAGTACGCCACGCTGCGCATGCCCTCCGGCGAGATGCGGATGGTGGACGTGCGCTGCCGCGCGACGGTCGGCGAGGTCGGCAACGCCGAGCAGTCGAACATCAGCTGGGGCAAGGCCGGCCGGATGCGGTGGAAGGGCAAGCGCCCGACCGTCCGCGGCGTCGCCATGAACCCGATCGACCACCCGCACGGCGGTGGTGAGGGCAAGACCTCCGGCGGCCGCCACCCGGTGAACCCCGCCGGCAAGAAGGAAGGCCGCACTCGCCAGGCGAACAAGTCGAGCGACCGGCTGATCGTCCGTCGTCGCAGCAAGAAGAAGCGGTAGGAGTCGCTCGTCATGCCACGTAGCCTTAAGAAGGGCCCGTTCGTGGACGACCACCTGATGAAGAAGGTGGAAGCCCAGAACGAGAAGGGCACCAAGAACGTCATCAAGACGTGGTCCCGGCGCTCCATGATCGTGCCGGACATGATCGGTCACACGATCGCCGTGCACGACGGCCGCAAGCACGTCCCGGTGTTCATCACCGACGCCATGGTGGGACACAAGCTCGGCGAGTTCGCGCCGACGCGCACGTTCCGCAGCCACGTCAAGGAAGACCGCCGCAGCCGTCGCGGCTAGCAGGCAGAGCAGTACGCACGTAGGAGAGAGGGAACAGCGATGGAAGCCAGGGCCCAGGCGCGGTACATCCGCGTCACGCCCAGGAAGGCCCGCCGCGTGGTGGACCTCATCCGCGGCCTGCCTGCCGCGGAGGCTCAGGCGGTGCTGCGGTTCGCCCCCCAGGCTGCTAGTGAGCCGGTGGGCAAGGTGCTGGCGAGTGCCATCGCCAACGCCGAGCACAACTTCAAGCTCGACTCGGACACGCTCGTCGTGAGCCGTGCGTGGGTGGACGAGGGGCCGACGCTCAAGCGTTTCCGCCCCCGCGCCCAGGGCCGGGCTTACCGCATCAACAAGCGCACGAGCCACATCACGGTGGTCGTGGAGTCGCGGGACGAGGCGTCGACCGCGTCCGGTGGCGGTAAGAAGACGAGGAGGGCCCGGTAGTGGGTCAGAAGATCAACCCGCACGGGTTCCGGCTCGGCATCACCACCGACCACAAGTCCGTGTGGTTCGCCGACAAGCTCTACAAGGACTACGTCAAGGAAGACGTCCAGATCCGGCGCATGCTGCAGAAGGGCATGGACCGGGCGGGCATCTCCAAGGTGGAGATCGAGCGCACCCGTGACCGCGTCGAGGTCAACATCCACACCGCCCGGCCGGGCATCGTCATCGGCCGGCGCGGCGCGGAGGCCGAGCGCCTGCGCGGCGACCTGGAGAAGCTGACCGGCAAGCAGGTCCGGCTGAACATCCTCGAGGTGAAGAACCCCGAGATCGACGCGCAGCTCGTCGCGCAGGGCGTGGCCGAGCAGCTGTCCAGCCGGGTCGCGTTCCGCCGCGCCATGCGCAAGGCGATCCAGTCCGCGATGAAGTCCGGCGCCAAGGGCATCAAGGTGCAGTGCGGCGGCCGCCTCGGCGGCGCCGAGATGTCGCGGTCGGAGTTCTACCGCGAGGGCCAGGTCCCGCTGCACACGCTGCGCGCCGACATCGACTACGGCTTCTACGAGGCCCGGACGACGTTCGGCCGCATCGGCGTCAAGGTGTGGATCTACAAGGGCGAGGCCGCGCAGACCCGCGCCGAGCGGGAGCAGCAGGCCGCGCAGCAGCGCGCCGCGGGCGGCGGCCGGGAGCGCCGCGGTGACCGCCGCGGCGGCGGTCGCGGCGGCCGCGGCGGACGCGGCGGCGAGCGCGGCGGCCGCGGCGGCGGCGCCGAGCAGAAGCAGCAGCAGGGTTCCGAGCAGCCGGCCCCGGCGGCCGAGGCTGCTCCGCAGGGTGAGGGGAGCTGAGTAACCGATGCTGATCCCTCGCAAGGTCAAGCACCGCAAGCAGCACCACCCGAAGCGCCGCGGCATGGCCAAGGGCGGCACCAGGGTGACGTTCGGCGAGTACGGCATCCAGGCCGTCGAGGCCGCGTACGTGACGAACCGGCAGATCGAGGCCGCGCGTATCGCGATGACCCGGCACATCAAGCGCGGCGGCAAGGTCTGGATCAACATCTTCCCGGACCGTCCGCTGACCAAGAAGCCCGCCGAGACCCGCATGGGCTCCGGCAAGGGCTCCGTGGAGTGGTGGGTGGCCAACGTGAAGCCGGGCCGCGTGCTGTTCGAGATCTCCTACCCGAACGAGCAGGTGGCCCGCGAGGCGCTCACCCGCGCGATCCACAAGCTTCCGATGAAGTGCAAGATCGTCAAGCGAGAGGTGGGTGAGTCCTGATGGCCAAGGGTCTTACCGCCGAGGACCTGCGGACCGAGCCCGAGGACGTCCTGGTCGCCAAGCTCAAGGAGGCCAAGGAGGAGCTGTTCAACCTCCGCTTCCAGGCCGCGACCGGCCAGCTGGAGAGCCACGGGCGGCTGCGCACCGTCAAGCGCGAGATCGCCCGCATCTACACCGTGATGCGGGAGCGCGAGCTCGGCATCGTCACGGTCGCCGAGGACGCCGCGGAGGACAACGAATGACCGAGCAGCAGACGGAGAAGCGGAGCACCCGCAAGGTCCTTGAGGGGCTCGTGGTCAGCGACAAGATGGACAAGACCGTGGTCGTGTCCGTCGAGGACCGCGTGACCCACCGCCGGTACCACAAGGTGATCCGCCGCACGAAGAACTACAAGGCGCACGACGAGGGCAACGAGTGCGGCGTGGGCGACCGCGTCCGGCTCATGGAGACCCGCCCGCTGTCGGCCACCAAGCGGTGGCGCGTGGTGGAGATCCTCGAGAAGGCCAAGTAGGCCCGCGGGGCGCGAGTCCCGCACTTGTACATGACTGGTTCCACCAGGCTGGCCGGACGAGGTCCGGTACAGAACCGGTGTGACGAACAGGAGTTGACGTGATCCAGCAGGAGTCGCGACTCAAGGTCGCCGACAACACGGGTGCGAAGGAGATCCTTTGCATCCGGGTTCTCGGCGGCTCGGGTCGGCGCTACGCGGGAGTCGGCGACATCATCGTCGCGACGGTGAAGGACGCCCTTCCCGGCGCGGGCGTGAAGAAGGGTGACGTCGTCAAGGCGGTCGTCGTGCGCACCCGCAAGGAGCGCCGGCGCCCGGACGGCTCCTACATCCGCTTCGACGAGAACGCCGCCGTCCTGATCCGGGACGGCGGCGACCCCCGCGGCACCCGTATCTTCGGCCCGGTGGGCCGCGAACTGCGCGAGAAGAAGTTCATGCGCATCATCTCGCTCGCGCCGGAGGTGCTCTGATGAAGATCCGCAAGGGCGACGAGGTCATCGTCCTCGCCGGCAAGGACAAGGGCGCGACGGGCAAGGTCCTGCGCGTCATCCCCCGCGAGGAGCGGGTGGTCGTCGAGGGCGTCAACCTCATCACCAAGAACATCAAGGCCGACCAGCAGCGTGCCGGCAAGGAGAGCGGCCGCGTCACGGTCGAGGCGCCGCTGCACGTCAGCAACGTGGCGATCGTCGAGGACGGCAAGCCGGTACGGGTCGGTTACCGCATCAACGAGGACGGCACGAAGGTTCGGATCTCGCGCCGTAGCGGTAAGGAGATCTGAGACCGATGACCGAGACCGTCACCGAGCGTCCCGTCCCGACGCCGAGGCTCAAGGTCCGCTACCGCGAGGAGATCGCGGGGCAGATGCGCGAGCAGTTCGGCTACGCCAACGTCATGCAGATCCCCACGCTGACCAAGATCGTGGTCAACATGGGCGTCGGCGACGCGGCCAAGGACGCCAAGCTGATCGAGGGCGCGATCCGCGACCTGTCGCTGATCACCGGCCAGAAGCCCGCCGTGAACCGGGCCCGCAAGTCCATCGCGCAGTTCAAGCTGCGCGAGGGCATGCCGATCGGCGCGCACGCCACGCTGCGCGGCGACCGGATGTGGGAGTTCCTGGACCGGCTGCTGTCCACGGCCCTGCCCCGCATCCGCGACTTCCGCGGCCTGTCGCCGAAGCAGTTCGACGGCAACGGCAACTACACCTTCGGGCTGACCGAGCAGGTCATGTTCCACGAGGTCGACCCGGACAAGGTCGACCGGCAGCGGGGCATGGACATCACGGTCGTGACGACCGCGAAGACCGACGACGAGGGCCGGGCGCTGCTCAAGCTCCTGGGCTTCCCCTTCAAGGAGAGCTGAGCATGGCGAAGAAGTCGCTGATCGCCAAGGCGGCGCGGAAGCCGAAGTTCGGGGTGCGCGCCTACACTCGGTGCTCGCGCTGCGGGCGCCCGCGTTCCGTCTACCGGAAGTTCGGCCTGTGCCGCGTGTGCTTCCGGGAGATGGCCCACCGCGGCGAGCTGCCCGGCATCACCAAGTCCAGCTGGTGACCGCCTCCCCCGGGGACGACCCCCGGGGGGCGGAAACCGGCCTGTAATAGCCGACCGGGCGTCCGCGAGGACGCCCACGACCGCGCCAAAGGTCCACGGGACGCATCGACCCGAGGAAACCGTGGCGAGGGAGGGCCAGTAGGCCATGACGATGACCGACCCGATCGCAGACATGCTGACGCGTCTGCGGAACGCGAATTCGGCGTACCACGACTCGGTGGCGATGCCGTACTCGAAGATCAAGGCGCACATCGCCGAGATCCTCCAGCAGGAGGGCTACATCTCGGGCTGGAGCGTGCAGGACGCCAAGGTGGGCAAGGAGCTCGTGATCGAGCTGAAGTTCGGCCCGACCCGCGAGCGTTCCATCGCCGGCATCAAGCGCGTCTCGAAGCCGGGTCTGCGCGTGTACGCGAAGAAGGACAACCTGCCGAAGGTCCTGGGGGGGCTGGGCGTCGCGATCATCTCGACGTCCTCCGGCCTGATGACCGACCGCCAGGCGGGCAAGCGCGGCGTGGGCGGGGAAGTCCTCGCCTACGTGTGGTGAGGGGAGGTACCGAACAATGTCTCGTATTGGACGTCTTCCCATCACCGTGCCCAGCGGCGTCGAGGTGACCCTCGACGGCCGGGAGGTCACCGTCAAGGGACCGAAGGGCACGCTGTCGCACACCGTCGCCGAGCCGATCGAGGTCAGCCAGGAGGACGGCACGATCGTCGTCACCCGGCCGAACGACGTCAACAAGGTGCGCGGGCTGCACGGGCTCACCCGGACGCTGATCAACAACATGGTGGTCGGGGTGACCGAGGGCTACAAGAAGACCCTGGTCATCCAGGGCGTCGGCTACCGGGTGGTGGCCAAGGGGCAGAACGTGGAGTTCTCCCTCGGCTACAGCCACCCGATCCCGTTCGAGGCCCCCGAGGGCATCAAGTTCACGGTCGACAAGCCGACGCAGCTGACCGTCGAGGGCATCGACAAGCAGCTCGTCGGCGAGATCGCCGCCCGCATCCGCAAGCTGCGCAAGCCCGACCCGTACAAGGGCAAGGGCGTGCGCTACGAAGGTGAGCAGATCCGCCGCAAGGTCGGAAAGGCTGGTAAGTAGCCATGGCAGGCACGAAGACCCTGGCCGCGAAGGCCACGTCGGCGCGGGTCAAGGCCCGCAAGCGCCGGCACCTGCGGGTCCGGAAGAAGGTCGTGGGCACCGCCGCGCGGCCTCGCCTGGTCGTGACCCGCTCCAGCAGGCACGTGTTCGTCCAGGTCATCGACGACGACAAGGGCCACACGCTGGCCAGCGCGTCGACGATGGAGGCGGACCTGCGCGCCGACTCCGGCGACAAGACGGCCAAGGCGCGCAAGGTCGGCGAGATCGTCGCCGCGCGGGCCAAGGAGGCCGGCGTCCACGCGGTCGTGTTCGACCGCGGCGGCAACAAGTACCACGGCCGTATCGCCGCTGTCGCGGACGGTGCGCGCGAAGGGGGCCTGGAGCTCTGATGACCGTCCTCCAGCTCCCACCCACCACCTTTACTGGAAGGAACCACTGATGGCAGCGCAGAGGCGTGGCGGCGGTCAGGGCGGCGACCGTCGCGACCGCCGCGACGACCGCCGCGGTGGCGCCGACAAGGGCCAGTCGTACATCGAGAAGGTCGTGGCGATCAACCGTGTCGCCAAGGTCGTCAAGGGCGGGCGTCGCTTCAGCTTCACCGCCCTGGTGATCGTCGGTGACGGCAACGGCACCGTCGGCGTCGGCTACGGCAAGGCCAAGGAGGTGCCCGCGGCGATCGCCAAGGGCGTCGAGGAGGCCAAGAAGCACTTCTTCAAGGTCCCGCGGATCCAGGGCACCATCCCGCACCTGGTGCAGGCGCGGGACGCGGCGGGCGAGGTCCTGCTGCGCCCGGCGAGCCCCGGTACCGGCGTCATCGCCGGCGGCCCGGTGCGCGCCGTGCTGGAGGCCGCCGGCATCCACGACGTGCTGAGCAAGTCGCTGGGCAGCGACAACGCGATCAACATCGTGCACGCCACGATCGCGGGGCTGAAGTCGCTGAAGCGTCCGGAGGAGATCGCGGCCAAGCGCGGCCTGCCGATCGAGGACGTCGCCCCGGCGGCCATGCTGCGCGCGCGCGCCGCGGGCAGCGAGCCGAGGGCGGAGGTCGCGCAGTCGTGAGCAACCTGAGGATCACGCAGAAGAAGTCCGTGATCAGCGAGAAGCAGAACCAGCGTGACACGCTGCGCACCCTCGGCCTGAAGAAGATCGGGCAGAGCGTGGTCCGCGAGGACCGCCCCGAGGTGCGCGGCATGATCCGGACGGTGGCGCACCTGGTCACCGTCGAGGAGGTCGACTGACATGGCGGACGCCACGGAGGGCACGCCCCTCAAGGTGCACGACCTGCGTCCGGCCCCCGGCGCCAACAAGGCCAAGATCCGCAAGGGCCGCGGCGAGGCGTCCAAGGGCAAGACCGCGGGCCGCGGCACCAAGGGCACCAAGGCCCGCAGCACCGTCCCCGTCGGTTTCGAGGGCGGCCAGATGCCGCTCATCCGCCGGGTGCCGAAGCTGAAGGGCTTCAAGAACCCGAACCGGGTCGAGTTCCAGGTCGTGAACCTGGACAAGCTCGCCGCGCTCTACCCCGAGGGCGGCGAGGTCACGGCGGACGACCTGGCGGCCAAGGGCGCGGTGCGCCGCGGCCGCCCGGTCAAGGTCCTCGGCACCGGCGAGATCTCCGTCGCGGTCCAGGTGAAGGCGCACGCCTTCTCCGGCGCCGCGAAGGAGAAGATCGCCGCGGCCGGCGGAACCACCGACGAGCTGTAGGAAAGCACTTTTCGATGCCGGGGCCGTGCTCGCCCGACGCCCGGGACCGTGAGGTCTCCGGGAAAGGCGGGGCGGCCCCGGCGTCATCTGCTGTTAGAGTCACACGGGCGAAGGCGACTCGCGTGAGATTGCGCACTTACGCGTCTCCTCGGGTATCCTCCGCCCGACCTCATGGACCTGTAACCGGCCCCTCGGTGGCCATGATGAACCCGCCAGTCGCGCAGGAGGAATGGTGCTGACCGCGTTCGCTCGGGCTTTCCGTACGCCTGACCTGCGTAAGAAGTTGCTCTTCACGTTGGCCATGATCTTGGTGTTCCGGGTGGGCTCGATCCTGCCCACGCCGAACGTGAACGTGAAGGTGCTGAAGGACACCGCGGACGCGGCGAAGGAGAGCAACCAGCTCTACGGCCTCGTCGACCTGTTCAGCGGTGGCGCGCTTCTCAAACTGTCCGTCTTCGCGCTGGGCATCATGCCCTACATCACGGCCAGCATCATCTTGCAGCTGCTGACGGTGGTGATCCCCCGGCTGGAGGCCCTGAAGAAGGAGGGCCAGGCCGGCACGACGAAGATCACCCAGTACACCCGCTACCTGACGGTCGGGCTGGCGATCCTGCAGGCCACCGGCATCGTGGCGATGGCGAGCACCGGGCAGCTGTTCCAGGGGGTGTCCGGCAGCGGCGACATCCTCCACGACACCGGCATCTTCCCGATCATCACGATGGTGATCTGCATGGTGGCGGGCACGACCGTCATCATGTGGCTGGGCGAGCTGGTCACCGACCGCGGCGTCGGCAACGGCATGTCCATCCTGATCTTCACCCAGGTGGTCGCGGTCTTCCCCGGCCAGTTCTGGGGCATCTACAAGGCCAAGAACGGCTTCGTCTTCACGATCGTGGTCCTGGTCGGCCTCGCCATCATGGCGGGCGTCGTGTTCGTCGAGCAGGCCCAGCGGCGCATCCCCGTCCAGTACGCCAAGCGGATGGTGGGCCGGCGCATGTACGGCGGAACGTCGACCTACATCCCGCTGAAGGTGAACCAGGCCGGCATCATCCCGATCATCTTCGCGTCCTCGCTGCTGTACCTGCCGATCCTGGCGACGCAGCTGTGGCCCAACACCAAGTGGCTGCAGAAGATCCAGCCGTACCTGCAGCAGGACAACGCCTGGCACATGGGGTTCTACTTCGTCCTGATCATCTTCTTCACGTACTTCTATGTGGCCATCACCTTCAACCCCACTGAAGTCGCCGACAACATGAAGAAGTATGGTGGATTCATCCCAGGTATCCGTCCTGGCCGGCCGACCGCCGAGTACCTCGACTTCGTGCTGACCCGGATCACCACACCCGGTGCGCTGTACCTGGGGCTCGTGTCCCTGATCCCGATGGTGGCGTTCGCACTCCTGAACGCGACCCAGGACTTCCCCTTCGGTGGCGCGAGCATTCTCATCGTCGTCGGCGTCGGACTGGATACCGTGAAGCAGATCGAGAGTCAGCTGCAGCAGCGCAACTACGAGGGCTTCCTCCGGTAGTGCGTATCGTGCTGGTGGGCCCCCCGGGAGCGGGCAAGGGGACACAGGCCCAGTTCATCGCATCTCATCTGTCGGTCCCGAAGATATCGACAGGTGACATCTTCCGCGCCAACGTGAGCGGCGGGACCGAACTCGGCCGGCAGGCCAAGCAGTACATGGACCGCGGCGACCTCGTCCCGGACGAGGTCACGATCGCGATGGTGCGCGACCGGCTGGGCGAGGACGACGCCCGCGACGGGTTCCTGCTGGACGGGTTCCCGCGCAACGTCCCGCAGGCGGAGACGCTGAAGAAGATCCTCGCCGAGTGGGACACCCGGCTCGACATCGTCCTGGAACTGGTCGTCGACGAGGACGAAGTCGTCCGGCGGCTGTCCGGCCGGCGCACCTGCGACAAGTGCGGCCGGATCTGGCACGTCGACTTCGACGACAAGCAGGACGACATCTGCGACGACTGCGGCGGTCACCTCTTCCAGCGCGACGACGACAAGGAAGAGGTCGTCATGCACCGCCTGGAGGTCTACAAGCAGGACACCGCGCCGCTGGTGCAGTTCTACGCCGACGAGCACATCCTGGTCGGCATCGACGCCACGGGCCCGGTCGAAGAGGTCACCAAGCGCGCGCTCGCCGCGCTGCGCCCGCTGGAGCAGTGACAGGGCGGATGCGGGGCCGGCGGCTCCGCATCCGCGCGGCGGCCGACCCGGTGCAGGGGGAATGATGTTCAAGCGGCGCAGGCCCACCATCCAGATGAAGACCCCGGAGCAGATCGAGCTGATGCGGGCGGCGGGGCTGCTCGTCGGCCGCACGCTGGAGCTGCTGCGCGAGGCGGTCAAGCCGGGGATCACCACCCTGGACCTCGACACGCTCGCCGAGAGGCATATCCGCGACAACGGCGGCATCCCGTCCTTCAAGGGCTACCACGGCTTCACCGGGACGATCTGCGCGTCGATCAACGAGGAGATCGTGCACGGCATCCCGCGGGCCGGGAAGGTGCTCAAGGACGGCGACGTCATCTCCATCGACTGCGGCGCGATCGTGGAGGGCTGGCACGGCGACGCCGCCATCACCGTCCCGGTCGGTGAGATCACGGAGGAGCTGCGGACGCTCCTGGACGTCACCGAGACGTCCCTGTGGCGCGGTCTCGCGGCCGGAAAGGCCGGGGCCCGCCTCTCGGACATGTCGCACGCGATAGAGGCTTACATCCGCTCTCAGGGCCGCTACGGCATCGTTGAGGGCTACGGCGGGCACGGCATCGGGACCGAGATGCACATGGACCCGCTGATCCCCAACCACGGCCCGGCCGGGCACGGCCCCGTCCTGGAGCCCGGCATGTGCTTCGCGGTCGAGCCGATGGTGAACCTCGGCACGAAGGAGACCCGGGAGCTGGACGACGGCTGGACGGTCGTGACGACCGACGGGCGGTGCTCGGCGCACTTCGAGCACACGTTCGCGGTCACGGCGGACGGCCCGCGCGTCCTCACCGCGCTGGACGAGGGCCGCGAGTGGTTCCAGAAGCTGGCCTCGGCCACGCAGAATGGGAAGGACAGCTCATCCTGAGCGGCTCGTCCTGAGAAGCGGAGGAACGATGGCGCCGAACCCTGACGTCCGGGCGTCGGACGCCGACCGCGACCGCGTGGCCGCGGGCCTGCGCGAGCACTGCGCGCTCGGCCGGATCACGATGGACGAGCTCCAGGAGCGGCTCGACTCGGTGTACCGGTCGAAGACCATCGGGGACCTCCAGCGGATCACGGCGGACCTGCCCGAGGAGGACCTCTACCAGCTGCCCGTCCCGGCCACGCAGCCGAAGAGCACCGCGACCCAGGCGAAGGTCCCGTCCCGCGACCTGGACGTGCGCGGCACGCGGGCGATGTGGGGCGCGTGGGCGACGGTCAGCGCGATCAACTTCACCGTCTGGCTGATCATCCTTCTGACGTCCGGCGCGGTGTACCCGTGGTGGATCTGGGTGGCGGGGCCGTGGGGCGCGATCCTGCTGATGCGCACCGTCTTCGGCGACCGGCGCGGCGACTGACGCGCGGCGCCCCGGTATGCGTTCGCCCTATTCCACGTCCATGAGCGGGCGGTAGTTGCCTGTCGGGGCGAAGTGCGTCGTGGCGGTGCCGTCCTCGCCGATGAGGTGCAGGGCGAACCCGGCGGGCTCCCCGGTGACGGCGGCGCGCCCCTGCTTGGTGAGGTCGAGGAAGAGCTGCCGGTAGGTGCTCGGGCAGGTGGTGCTGACCCGCCCCGCGAGCGACCCGACCGACGCCCGGTGCACGTGCCCGGAGATGATCCGCACCACCTGCGGGTGCCGGTTGATCACGGACGCGAACCCGGCCGGGTCGACGAACCGCAGGTCGTCGATGAACCGCATCCCGATCGGGTACGGCGGATGGTGCGTGGCGATCACCGTCGGGGTGTCCGGGGCCGCGCGGAGGGCCTCCTCCAGCCAGGCCAGCCGCTCCTCGCTCATGTGCCCGTGCGGGTGGCCGTCCACGGTGGTGTCGCAGCAGACCAGCCGGACGCCCGCGATGTCGACGGCGTACTGCAGGGGCGCCTGCGGGGCCGTCCCGGTAGCCGCGACCGCCGGGTGGTCGCCGAACACCTTCCGCAGCTCGTCGCGGTCGTCGTGGTTGCCGCACATCGGGTAGACGGCCATCGGCAGCGGCGACAGCAGGGCGTGCAGCCGCGCGTACTCGGCGGGCCGGCCGGCGTCGGCGAGGTCGCCGGTGAGGACGACCGCGTCGGGGCGGGCGGGCAGCGACAGCAGGCTCGACACGGCGGACCGCAGGGCGCGCACCGGCCCGGAGCCGTCGTCCACCTCGCCGTCCCGCCCGGCCGCCAGGTGGATGTCGCTCAGCTGCGCGATGATCGCCATGGATCCTCCCCTTGCCCCAAGCACATCACGGACGCCGTGCCGGGCGCGCCGGCCGTCTCCCCCGGGACGATCTTCGCCCCCGCCGGCCGCCCTGTCGACTCGTGCGAATGTGAACGGCATTTCGGACAGCCCTCCATTCCGCTACCGTGCCCCGCGGAAAGGGAGAACCGAGCATGCCGACGCGCCAGGGGTCGAGGGAGGCCGTCCGCGGCTGCGCGCGGGGCCGCCACGTCGTGCTGACCCCCCGGCTGCGCCTCCGCTCGCCGACCGCCGCGGACCTGCGCGTCGCGGCCGCCACCGGCAGCGATCCCGCGGCCCAGCGGTGGCTCGGCTGGGAGCCGGCGGTCCTGGTCCCCGAGGACGAGCGCGCCCGGCTGCTGTCCGCGCCGCCCGGCCGCGGGCGCACGCGGCTCGGGCTGCCGCGCCGGTGCGTCGCGACGTCGCTGCTCGCGATCGATCCCGAGCGGGGCCTGGCCGCCGGGACGGTCACCCTGACCCCGCTGTCGCGCGAGGTGTGCGAGCTGGGCGGCCACCTGGCCCCCGCCTACCGCGGCCGCGGCCTCGGCGCCGAGCTGTTCGCCGCCGGCGCGGCGCTCGCCCACCGGCACCTGGGCTTCACCGTGGTCCGGGCGGGCGCGGAGCCCGCGAACGCCGCGAGCGTCCGCTCCCTGTGGCGGGCCGGCTTCGACCCGGCTCCCGGCCCGGAGACGTACCGGCTGCCCGACGGCCGCACCATCCCGGCGGTCTGGTTCGCCAGCACCGAGCCGGACCCCCGCTGGTGCGCCCCCTCGTGGTGATCTTTCAGGCGACGTGCGGGATCACCAGCGAGAGGGCCGAGGTGACGTCCTCGGGGGCGGGGGCGACGTCGGGGACGACGTCGCGGAGGGCGAGCCAGCCGTTGATCGCCTGGACGGTCGGCTTGGCCTCGACCAGCTGCGGGTCGTGCAGGTCGTACCAGGCGGCGACCTTCGACCAGCGCCACAGCCGGTGGCCCGCCGTCGACATCTCCGAGGAGGGGAAGCCGGTGGCGCCGCGGGCGCCGGTGATCGCGTGCCGGACGGAGTCGAGCGAGCGGCCCACCCGCTCGGCGATGTCGCGGATGGTCAGCAGCGGGTCGGCCTCGACCTGGAGGACGTGCAGGCCGGGGGCGCTCTCCTCGACGTGCCCGACCACCTCCATGATCGCGGCGGCGAGGGTGGCGCCCGGCCACGAGCAGGACGCGTTGCCCAGCCGGTCGGCCGCGCGGGGCTCGTCGTACGGCCGGTGCGCGGCGGCCGCCGGGCCGTCGGCGGGCTCCGGCTCGCTGATGATCGACACCGTGACCGCCCCGTGGGTGCGGTCGAACAGCGGGTCGAGCTCGTCCTCGTAGAAGGGACGGCTGAGGATCAGCGCGAAGTCATAGCTCGGCATGCTGACCCTCCTCTGACGTCTCTACTCCTGGAAAGGTACAACGCGCAGGCGATGTATGCTTGAGTCGGGAGCAGTCTCCGGACCCGTGGCGTCCGCCGATTTCGCGTTGTGCGTCCGGTTGACGTAGACTCCTTTGTCGGTCCGTCGTCGGCCGCCTGTTTCCCCGTTTCCGACGCTCTCGCGTCGCGGTGGGTTGCGGTCGATTCTCCACCGGAGAGCCGGGCCGCGTCCAATGAGCCGATCAGTGAAGCGCGGAGGACATGCCCAAGAAAGAAGGGGCCATCGAGATCGAGGGCACCGTCATCGAGTCGCTCCCGAACGCCATGTTCCGGGTGGAGCTCGAGAACGGGCACAAGGTGCTCGCCCACATCAGCGGCAAGATGCGGATGCACTACATCCGGATCCTGCCGGACGACCGCGTCGTTGTGGAGCTGAGCCCCTACGACCTCACGCGCGGTCGGATCGTCTACCGCTACAAGTAATCCCACTGGGGTTGCCTTCCCCGTGCGTGGCGGCGCGGGGGTGACCCTCATCTCCAGGAGACCCAGTGAAGGTCAAGCCGAGCGTCAAGAAGATCTGCAACAAGTGCCGCGTCATCCGCCGGCACGGCCGGGTCATGGTCATCTGCTCCGACCCGCGCCACAAGCAGCGTCAGGGCTGACGCTCAACAACCGGACAAGCGCATCGCAGCCTTCACACGCCGCCGTACGAGTCCCGTGACCGGGTCGTACGGCAGCGGCGTGTGGAGGGCCACCCCCGGATCGCCGGAGGCCGGGGCCGCCACCCGGGCAGGGTGTGTGCGGACGCGGTGCGTCCATACCTCCGCACTATGAAGGGAACTGCCCATATGGCACGCCTCCTCGGCGTCGACCTCCCGCGCGACAAGCGCGTGGAGGTCGCTCTCACCTACATCTTCGGCATCGGCCGGACGCGGGCGCTGGAGACCCTCAAGGGCACCGGCGTCAGCGGCGACCTGCGGGTGCACCAGCTCGGCGACGAAGAGCTGGTCAAGCTCCGCGACTGGATCGAGGCGAACTACAAGACCGAGGGAGACCTGCGCCGCGAGGTGCAGGCCGACATCCGCCGCAAGATCGAGATCGGGTGCTACCAGGGCATCCGGCACCGCCGCGGGCTTCCGGTGCACGGTCAGCGCACGCAGACCAACGCGCGTACCCGCAAGGGCAAGAAGAAGACCGTGGCCGGCAAGAAGAAGGCCGGCAAGAAGTAGTCCGGAGTCGGTCCTCCGGATCGATGACCTCAGAGTAGAGAGAGCAGAATGCCTCCTAAGAGCCGTGTCGGCGCCAAGAAGGTGCGCCGCAAGGAGAAGAAGAACGTCGCTCACGGGCACGCCCACATCAAGAGCACGTTCAACAACACGATCGTCTCGATCACCGACCCCAACGGCAACGTGATCTCCTGGGCCTCCTCGGGCCACGTCGGGTTCAAGGGCTCGCGCAAGTCCACCCCGTTCGCCGCGCAGCAGGCCGCCGAGGCCGCCGCCCGGCGCGCGATGGAGCACGGCATGCGCAAGGTCGACGTCTTCGTGAAGGGCCCGGGCTCGGGCCGCGAGACCGCCATCCGGTCGCTGCAGGCGACCGGCCTGGAGGTGGGCTCGATCCAGGACGTCACGCCCGTTCCGCACAACGGCTGCCGCCCGCCCAAGCGTCGCAGGGTCTGAGGCAGGGGAGATCTAGAACAATGGCTCGTTACACCGGTGCGGACTGCAAGCTCTGCCGCCGCGAGAAGATGAAGCTGTTCCTCAAGGGCAGCAAGTGCATGGGCCCCAAGTGCCCGATCGAGATCCGTCCCTACCCGCCGGGTGAGCACGGCCGCGGTCGGCCCAAGGAGACCGAGTACCTGCTGCAGCTTCGCGAGAAGCAGAAGGCGCGGCGCATCTACGGCGTGCTGGAGCGGCAGTTCCACAACTACTACGTCGAGGCCAACCGCCAGCAGGGCAAGACGGGCGACAACCTGCTCGCCCTCCTGGAGCGCCGGCTCGACAACGTCGTCTACCGGGGCGGCTTCGCCAAGTCCCGGGACATGGCCCGCCAGCTCATCCGGCACGGCCACATCCGCGTCAACGGGAAGAAGGTCAACATCCCGTCGGCGCTGGTGAACGAGGCCGACATCATCGACGTCAAGCCCAAGTCGCTGGAGACGACGCCGTTCCAGGTCGCCAAGGCCGAGATCGGCGAGCGCCCCGTCCCGGCGTGGCTCGGGGTGGACGGCGAGAAGATGCGGATCCTCGTGCACTCGCTGCCCGTCCGGCAGCAGATCGAAGCTCCCGTCCAGGAGCAGCTGATCGTCGAGCTCTACTCCAAGTAAGGGCTCGCACCGCCCGGCCGGGTTCTCCACGTGGGATCCCGGCCGGACGGGGAACACCTACACACGCGGTAGTCAAATAGCGGGCACCGCGGAAAGAAGGCACCACCATGCTCATCGCTCAGCGTCCCACTCTCACCGAAGAGCAGGTCGACGAGTACCGGTCGCGGTTCACCATCGAGCCGCTGGAGCCGGGCTTCGGCTACACGATCGGCAACTCGCTGCGCCGCACCCTGCTCTCCTCCATCCCCGGTGCGGCCGTCACCAGCATCCGCATCGAGGGCGTCCTGCACGAGTTCTCCACCGTGCCCGGGGTCAAGGAGGACGTCACCGACATCATCCTGAACCTCAAGGAGCTCGTCGTCTCGTCCGAGCACGACGAGCCGGTGGTCATGTACCTGCGCAAGCAGGGCCCGGGCGAGGTGACCGCGGCCGACATCGCGCCGCCCGCGGGCGTCGAGGTCCACAACCCCGACCTGCACATCGCCACGCTGAACAACAAGGCCAAGCTGGAGATGGAGCTCACGGTCGAGCGCGGCCGCGGCTACGTCTCCGCCGCGCAGAACAAGCAGCCGGGCCAGGAGATCGGCCGGATCCCGATCGACTCCATCTACTCGCCCGTGCTGAAGGTCGTCTACAAGGTCGAGGCCACCCGAGTCGAGCAGCGCACCGACTTCGACCGCCTCATCCTGGACGTGGAGACCAAGCAGGCGATGCTGCCGCGCGACGCGGTCGCGTCCGCCGGCAAGACCCTCGTCGAGCTGTTCGGGCTGGCCCGGGAGCTCAACGTCGAGGCCGAGGGCATCGACATGGGCCCGTCCCCGACGGACGCCGCGCTCGCCGCGGACCTGGCCCTGCCGATCGAGGAGCTGAACCTCACCGTCCGCTCCTACAACTGCCTGAAGCGCGAGGGCATCCACTCGGTGGGCGAGCTCGTCGCCCGCTCCGAGCAGGACCTGCTCGACATCCGCAACTTCGGCGCCAAGTCGATAGAAGAGGTCAAGCAGAAGCTCAACGACATGGGCCTGTCGCTGAAGGACTCCCCGCCCGGGTTCGACCCGAGCGCGGCGGCCGACAGCTACAGCGACGACGACACGAGCTACGCCGAGACCGAGCAGTACTGAACCCGATTCCGGACGGCCGGGGGCACGGTTCCCCGGCCGTACCGGAACCAGCTGACACCGGTACCTGATACGGCCGGTGCAGGAAGGACGACACGATGCCTCAGCCCACCAAGGGCGCCCGCCTCGGCGGTTCCGCGGCGCACCAGAAGCTGATCCTGGCGAACCTGGCCACGGCGCTGTTCGAGCACGGCCGCATCACCACCACCGAGGCCAAGGCCCGGCGGCTGCGCCCGCTCGCGGAGAAGCTCATCACCAAGGCCAAGCGCGGCGACCTGCACAACCGCCGCCTGGTGGCCAGGACGATCCGCGACAAGAGCGTCGTGCACGCGCTCTTCACCGAGATCGCGCCGAGCTTCGAGAACCGCCCCGGCGGCTACACCCGCATCACCAAGATCGGCCCGCGCAAGGGCGACAATGCCCCGATGGCGGTCATCGAGCTGGTCACGGAGCCGATGCCGGCCGCCACCGGCGGTAAGGCGCCGAAGGTCAGCGAGAAGGACCTGCCCGCCGAGGGCGAGGTCACCCTCAGCAAGGCCGCCGCCGACGAGCCCGAGGCCAAGGCCGAGGACACCAAGGGCGAGGCGGCGGAAACCGGGGACGACGAGGACGACGCCAAGTAGTCCTCGGGCCGTTCAAGGTTTCGGCCGACATGGTGAGGCCCGCCGCTCCCCTACGGGACGGCGGGCCTCATCTTTGTCAGACTGGACTTATGGTCAGCCCAGGGGAGCAGCGGCGCGCACGCGCAGGAGATCGGAACAGGCACGTTGCAGAAGGATCAATCGGCTGACATGACCGCTCTGGTACGACTCCGGCTCGACATCGGCTACGACGGGTCGGGCTTCGCCGGCTGGGCGAGACAGCCGAACCAGCGGACCGTCCAGGGCGTCATCGAGGACGCGCTGGCGCGGATGCTGCGCCTGGACCCGCCGCCCATGCTCACCGTCGCCGGCCGCACCGACGCCGGCGTCCACGCGCGCGGCCAGGTCGCGCACCTGGTGGTGCCGGTCGCCGCCTACTCGGCGATCAACGGGACGATGCCGCGCCGCCTCGCCGGGCTCCTGCCGCCGGACGTGCGGGTGTGGCGGGTGTCCGTCGCGCCCGAGGGGTTCGACGCCAGATTCTCCGCCCTCTCGCGGCGCTACGTGTACCGGGTGTGCGACAACCCGGTCGGGGTGGAGCCGCTGCGCCGCCACGACGTGCTGTGGCATCCGCGGCCGCTGAACCTGGCCCGCATGAACGACGCCGCGCGGCGCCTGGTGGGGGAGAACGACTTCGCGGCCTACTGCCGCAAGCGGGAGGGCGCCACGACGATCCGCGAGCTGCTGCGCTACGAGTGGGCGCGGGACGACCGCGACCCGCACCTGGCGCTCGCGACCGTGGAGGCCGACGCGTTCTGCCACTCGATGGTCCGCGCGCTCGTCGGCGCCCTGCTGATGGTGGGGGACGGGCGGCGCGACGTGGAGTGGCCCGCCGAGGTGCTCGCCGCCCGCGTCCGCGACTCCGGCGTCAACGTGGCGCCCGCGCACGGCCTGTCACTGGAGGAGGTCCGCTACCCCGGCGACGAGGACCTGGCGCGGCGCGCCCAGGAGACTCGCCGCGTCCGGACCCTCAACGCCACCGCGGCCGCCGAGCAGCAGCAGCCCGCCCCGTCCCGGCAGGGAAGCGCCTGACGGGCGCCGAAGCGGCGCCTGGAGGGCGGCCCGGCCGGTGCGCGGTCCGGGGCGCGGTCTGGGCGCAGAGACGGCCTGGAGACGGCGACGGCCGCGGAACCGGCGGGTTCCGCGGCCGTCGTGCGTGTCGTGCGCCCGGTCAGCCGCGGGCGCGGGCCATGATCGGGCGCAGGTCGTAGTCGATGAACTGCTGCGCGGCCTCCTTGATCAGCGGGTCGCCGGGCTTGGCCTTCCTGCCGTTCGCCCACTGCACGTAGGCGTAGGCCACGTACCGGCCGCGGACGGTCGCCGCCGCGTAGCCGCCGGCGCGGTCGATGTCCGGGGAGTGCTTGCCCGCCATGCCGCGGAACCACTCGTACTTGGCGGGGTCGCCGGCCTTGCTCACCGTGACCGCGGCGGCCTTCGTCGGCATGACCGCGATCCCGGAGGTGACGGCCAGGCCGCTCTCCCTGTCGATGTACGTCGCGCGGATGATCTTGCGGCACTTCTCACGTTCCAGCGCGCGGAGCATGGACCCGCGCGCCGCGTACCTGACGTCCCGGTTCAGGGACCAGCGGTCGCGGGTGTAGGTCCGCCCGCCGAGCCGGAGCGCCGCGTCCGGGAACACGTCGCGGAACGCGAGGTCCTTCGGGTCGGTCTTCTCGTTCGCGATGTTCACCGGGGCGGCCGACCGGGTCGGTGTCGCCGGGGCGGACGGCACGGGCTCCGCGGACGGCTGGGCCGCCTTGCGGGCCTCGCCCTCGGTCTTGCCGCCGGGGCCGCTGCCGCCGACGGCGAACAGCGCGATGGCCGCCGCGAGGACGACCGCCGCGCCGCCGCCGATCAGCGCCACCCGGCGCCAGTTCCCGCCGGACGCGCCCTTCGGCGGCTCGCCGGCCGGCGGAGCGTCGATGGGGACGCCGCCCTCGGCGTGGTAGACCGGCGTGATCACGGGGGCCTGGCCGCCGTCGGGGGCGCCCTCCGCCGTCCCGGTCTGCGGGAACGGTCCGCTGCCGGTGGGCGGCACCACGCCCGGCGGCAGGATCGCGTCCGGCACCAGCACGGCCGCGGGCGCGGGCGCGGCGGCGTTCTCCGCCTCCTTCGCCTTCTCGAAGGCGGAGAGCGACGCGGGACCGCCCTCCGCGGTCTCGTTCGCGACGGGGTTGTCCACGGTGGTCTCGTCCTCTGCGGTCTCTTCCTCGGGGGCGGCGCCCTCCGGGCGGACGGCGGCGAAGCCGTCGGGGTCGGTGTCGTCGCCCGAGATCGGGGGCTTGACGAGCGGCTCGGCGGGGACGGCCCGGCGGGAGTCGACGGACGGCACCCCCTCGCCGGCGACGAGCGTCCCGGGCGGCGGGGCGGCGGGAGGCTCCCTGCCCGGGGGCTCCCTGCCGGGGGGCTCCCCGGCCGCGGTGTCCCCGGCCGCGGTGTCCCCGGCCGCGGTGTCTTCGGGCGGCGCCTCGCCGGACGGCGTGCCGCCGGCCGCGGCGTCCCGGTCGTCCTGCTCGGGCCCGCCGGCGGGCGGGGCCGTGTCGGTGGACTCGGCGGCCCACCAGGGGGCTTCCAGACCGAACGTGGGCAGCCGGAAGGAGGCGGCCTCGGCGGCGGAGCCGGTGTCGCCGGGCTCCGTCCCGCCTGGGTCCGGCTCGCCGGAGACCTCTTCGGCGGGGGGCGCCGCGTCCGTGCCGGCGGGCGCGGCGTCGTCCGGGGGAGCCGCGCCGCCGAAGCTCGGCGGCGCCGGGTCGGCGGGGACGCCTGACGTCCCCGCCGGCTCGGCGGTCTCCCGGGTGTCTCTAGGTCCAGACATAAGCAGAGAGGGTATTCGGAGGGATCACTTTTGGAGCGGCTTGCCTTCGGTTTCCCTGTAGTGCAGGGCCAGGGCCAGGTTGCTCCCCTTGACCATCTGCGTCCCGAAGACTCGGACGGCCGCATGGTACTTGCTCGCGATTTTCTTGCCGTCCGGCCGCTGCACCCACGTCATGATGACGTAGTGGCCGCGCGCCTGAGAAGTGCCGAACGCCTCGCCCTTGCCGTTGGTCTTGGTCACGCCCTTGCCGGGCAGCGCCTGGAGGAACGCATCCTTGGCGGCGGCGGCCTTCACGGCGGTCTTGGCCGCGGCCTCGTTCTCCAGGTTGAACACGCCGACGGTGCCGATGAGCGAGCCCGTGGAGAGCGCGTAGGTGGCGCGCAGCGCCTGCGTGCAGCCGCCCTTCTTGAGGGCCTTCTCCAGGGTGGCGCCGCCGACGACGGCCGTGCAGCTCTTCCGCGCGTTCACGGCCGTCCGGACGTACTTGTGCCCGCCGGCCGTGAACTTCCCGTTGCCGAAGACCTCCTTGAGGGTCAGCGGCTTGGGGTCGGTGCTGCGGCTCTGCAGCTTCACCGGCGCGAGGACGGGCTTGGTCGGGCTCGGCGTGGGCTGCGCCTGCGCGGACGCGGACTGCGTCGGCGCCGCCTTCGGCTCGGGGTCGTCCTTCAGCAGCGACGACAGCCCGACGCCGCCGCCGATGAGCAGGATGCCCGCGACGGCCGAGCCGCCGATGATGAGCGGCAGGTTGCGGCGCCGCTCGGGCTGCGCGGGCCGGCGGGACGGCCCCGCGGGCGCACCCTCGGGGAAGCCGTAGGCGTCGCCCGCGACGGGCTCGTCGCCCCAGGCCGCGGTCGGCCGGTCGTCCCACCCGGCGGGCTGGTCGTTCCACGCCGCGTGGTCGTCGCCCCGGCCGCGGGGTGCGAACGGGGCCTCGTCCTTGTCATGGCCGTACGGCGGCGCTTCGGCTCCGGGTCCGTACGGCGCATGCGGCGACTGCCGGGGAGGCCAGTCGCCGGGTTTGCCTTGATCGCCCGGATAACCCATGGGGTGGACCTTACCGTCCCTCATTCAGGAACGTGCCCAGGTCACTTCCAGCCGAAGTCCTGGGTCCACAGGGGGCCGCCGGGGCCGGAGGCCATTCCGACGCCGATGGCGCGGAGGCCGCAGTTGAGGATGTTGGCCCGGTGGCCGGGGCTGTTCATCCAGCCCTTCACGACCGCCGCGGCGGTCGGGTAGCCCTTGGCGATGTTCTCCGCGCCGGGGCTCGGGTAGCCGGCGTCCTCCATCCGCTTCCACGGGCTGTCGCCGTTGCGGGACGTGTGGTCGAAGTAGTTGTTGGCCGCCATGTCCGCGGAGTGCTTGCGGGCCGCGACGACGAGCCGCGAGTCGACGCGCAGGGGCTCGCAGCCCTGCTTGGCGCGCTCGGCGTTGGTGAGCGACACGACGGCGGCCTCGCTGCTGGACGACCCGCCGCTGCTCGGCGTGCCGCCGCCTCCGCCGGAGGACGGTGACCCGGCCGGCTCGGACGCCTTCTTGGACTTGGACGGCTCGGCCTTCGCGGTCTTGCGCGGGTGGATCGGCTTCAGCGGGGGCGTCTGCTCCGCGGTGGGCGCCGGCGAGGCGCCGGGCGTCCTGCCCGTCCCGCCGGCGGGTGTCCCGGACTCGGCGCCCGCCCCGGTCGGGGCGTCGCTCTGCGGCCCCGGGGGGATCACGGCGGACGGCCGCGCCTCCGGCCCGGACGCGGCGGTCTTCTCCGACCGCAGCTCGGGCAGGACGAGCCGGTCGATCGCGACGCCGATGCCGATGGCGAGGCCGGACGCGGTGACGACCGCCATCATCCCGGTCGCGCTCTTCGCCCGGGACCGCTTGCGTCCCGCGTCCTGCGGCCGGCCGCCGCGCGGGGCGCCGCCCGCCGGCCGGCGCCCGCCGGGCGGGCCGGACCGGCCC